>NZ_JARJLM010000454.1 GCF_029335485.1 Cupriavidus basilensis | reverse complement strand
ACGGCTGGAAGAGAGCCAGAAAGACTTCGCCACGCTATTGCGCGCCTATGCGGCCCTGGTGAGGGGCACGGGTTTGCGCGAGCGCCTGGTGCTGGTGGGCGAGGGCGCCTCGCGTGCGCGGCTCGAAGCACTGTCGCGCGAACTGGGCATCAGCGAACGCGTCAGCTTTGCCGGTTTCCAGCCCAATCCCTATATGTGGATCCGGCATGCGCGGCTGATGGCATTCAGCTCGAAGATGGAGGGCTTGCCCAATGTATTGCTGGAGGGCATGGCCCTGGGCCAGTTGGTGGTGAGTACCGATTGCCCGGTCGGGCCCCGCGAGATCCTGGCCGATGGCAAGGCCGGACTGCTGACGCCGGTCGGCGACGCGCCCGCGCTGGCGGAGGCGATTCGCCGCGGGCTCGAGGACGAGCCCTTGCGTGCAAGGCTGCTGGCTTACGCGGCGCGTCATATCGAGCAGATGGGGTTCGGTCCGACCTCGGCCGCCTTCAGCGCCTGCGTCGATGGCCTGCTGGGGGCGCCGGCGCAGGCGGCGGCGTCTACGGCTGCTGTTCCGCTGCCTTCGTCTGCTGCAGATACCACAGCTTGATGTACTTGTAGTAGCTGGCCTGACCGTTCATCAGCGCCACGCCGAGCCCCTGCGCGCCGTCGAGAAAGCCGCGGCGCAGCAGGTAGGTCCGCAGGAAAGCCCAGGCGCCATGCAGCACGGCGCCGGAGGGCGAAGCCGTCTTGCCGCGGGCGAAGCCTTGCTGGGCGCCCAGCGTTGAATAGTGGTCGATCTTGCGCAGCACTTGCGAGAAGTCGTCGTAGGTGTAGTGCAGCAGCGGCGAGCTGAGCCGGCCAACCGGTTTGTCGGCAACCAGGCGCTCGTGCACGATGTCATCCGTGAAGCGGGCGCAGCCGCGCCGGAACAGCCGTGTGACGTAGTCGGGATACCAGCCGCCGTGACGGATAAAGCGGCCGCAGAAGCGCGAAAGGCGTGGCAGTTCATAGGCGTCGGCCCGGCCGGACGCGACCACCGCCAGGATCTCGTCGCGCAGTGCCGGGGTGACTCTTTCGTCGGCGTCGATGGAGAAGATCCAGTCGCCGTCGGCCTTGGACACCGCCAGGTTTTTCTGGGCGCCGAAACCGGGCCAGTGCTCGGTTTCGAAGACTTCGGCGCCCAGGCTCCGGGCCAGTTCGACCGTGCCGTCCTGGCTACCCGAATCCACTATAATCGCGCGGTCGCACCAGGACACGCTTTCCAGGCACTCCCGGATATTGTGTGCCTCGTTTTTTGTAATCAGTACGACTGAGATTCTCATAGAGTTTGCTTATGGTGTTTCGTGCGACTAAACAGGCATGGCTGGCCAGCGGGCTGGTCCTTGCTTTTCCCGTGCTGCTGCTGAGCATACCGCGCGGCGCGGGCATCTTCCTCGGCGCAGTGGTGCTGGCCATGCTGCTGGGCTGGCGGGGCATGGGCCAGACCATGGCGCGCTATCGTTCCTTGCTGGTGCCGCTCGGGCTAGCCATTCTAGCGGTACTCGCGGTGAGCATCGCATCCAAGCTGCTGTTTGGCCTGCGCTGGAGCGCAATCGACAATCCCACGCGCGCGCTGCTGGCCCTGCTGACCTGCCTGCTGGTATTGCGGCATCGTCCGGACAGCCGCATGCTCTGGTACGGGATCCCGCTGGCGCTGGTGTCCTGCCTGCTGATCGTGGCGTACCAGTTCCTGGTGCTGCACGATGACCGCCCGGCGGCTTGGACCCAGCCCATTGCCTTTGCCAATATGGTGGCGGCGTTCGGACTGATCGGGTTTGCGCGGCCGGGCCATCTCCGGCGCGACCATGCATTGGCGTGGGGCGGGCTGGCGGTGGCGGGTGCCGTGCTGGTCCTCAACGGGTCGCGTGGCGCCTGGCTGTCCCTGGCCGTGACCATGGTGCCGCTGCTGGCGGTGCGCTATCGCCGTATCCGGCTGCCGGCCTTTGTCGGCATGGTGGTATTGCTGGCAGCGCTGGCAGGTGCGCTCTATGCGTTGCCCGGCAGCCCGGTCGCCAAGCGTGTGGACCTGGTCGGCCAGGATGTCGCGCAGTTCGAGGCCGGCAACGCCGATACCTCGACCGGTGCGCGTCTGCTGATCTGGCAAATGGCGGCCAAGGCGTTCGAGGCGCATCCATGGACCGGGATCGGTCTGGGCCAGTTCCGACAGCTGACGCAGGCGCTGCCGGCCTGCCAGGTCAGCCGCAGTCATCAGTTCTGCCTGGAGCATGCCCACAACGATGTGATGGAGGCGCTGGCCACCATGGGCGTGCCCGGCCTGGTTGCCGTGATGTCGATCTTCCTGGTGCCGGCCTGGCTGTTCTTCAGGTTGCTGGGCCAGAGCCGCCGCCAGGCCGACGAGCGTGGCGAGTGCCTCGCCGCGGCCGGACTGGCGGTGGTCATGTCCAGCCTGATCGGCGGCCTGACCCAGGTGACGATGGCGCACCAGGCCAACATCGTTTTTTATGCCGGCGTCATCGGGCTGTTGCTCGGCCTGGCAGCGGTACAAGCAAAGTATCCCCGCGCCGACGGGGTGGAGAATCCGTGAAAGTTCAAGAACAACATGCGCCGCCGGTTCAGGAAGCCGACACACTGAAGCGAGTCTGGGCCTATCTGCGGCCGGAAATGCGTGTCTTCATCGTCGCCATCATCGCCATGGCGGTCGTGGCGGGTGCCGAGGGGATCATCCCCAAGATTGTCAACGACCTGCTCGACAAGGGCTTCGGCGGCGCCTATGCCGGCAAGCTCTGGCACGTGCCGGCCTTGCTGACCGGCGTGGCGCTGGTGCGCGGCGTGGCGCAGTTCGCCTCCGGCTACCTGCTCAGCCTGATCTCCAACCGCGTGCTGCTGAAGATGCGCATGCAGATGTTCGAGCGCATGCTGCACGCGCCGGCGCTGTTCTTCCATCGCAATACCGCGGCTTCGCTGATCAATGCCGTGATCTTCGAAGTCAACCAGGTCATGCAGATCCTGACCGGCGTACTGATCACCCTGGTGCGCGATTCGCTCACCGTGCTGGCGCTGCTGATCTACCTCTTCTACACCAACTGGCGGCTGACGCTGGTGGTGGCGGTGATCCTGCCGGTGATCGGCTTCATCATGTCCAAGGTCAACCGCCGCCTGCGCCGCCTCAATCGCGACCACCAGGCACTGACCAACACCGCTGCCTACGTGGTCGAGGAAGCGGCCGGCGGCTACAAGGTGGTCAAGCTGCATGGCGGCGAGCAGTATGAGATATCGCGTTTTGCGGCCATGGCCGAGCGCCTGCGCGGCTATTCCATGCGCATGGCGGTGGCGGGCGGGCTGAACCAGCCGGTCACGGCGTTCCTGGCGGCGCTGGCGTTGTCGGTCATCCTGACCATCGCGATGATCCAGTCGCAGTCCAACCAGACCACCGTGGGGAGTTTCACCGGCTTTGTGATGGCGATGCTGCTGCTGATCTCGCCGCTCAAGCACCTGACCGATCTGAATCAGCCCCTGCAGCGTGGCCTTACCGCGGCCGAGATGATCTTCGGCCTGATCGATGAGCCGATCGAGCGGCAGCAGGGCGGGCTGCCGCTCGCGCGGGCGCGCGGCGAGCTGGTGTTCGACAAGGTGGGCTTCCGCTACGGCGATGCCGCGCGCCCGGCGCTGGACAATATCGATTTCCATGTCAGCGCCGGCGAGGTGGTGGCGCTGGTGGGCCCGTCGGGCAGCGGCAAGACCACGCTGGTCAACCTGGTGCCCCGCTTCTTCGATCCGACCCATGGCCGCATCCTGCTGGACGGCAAGACCATCGATGCGTTCTCGCTGCAGGACCTGCGCCGCCAGATCGCCTTCGTCAGCCAGGACGTGGTGCTGTTCAACGATACCGTGGCGGCCAACGTGGCTTATGGCGTGCATTCCGCCGCCGACATCGACATGGCGCGCGTCGAGCGCGCGCTGGCCGCGGCCTACCTGACCGATGTGGTCAAGGGGCTGCCGCAGGGCCTGCAGACCAATATCGGCGACAATGGCATGAAGCTGTCCGGCGGGCAGCGCCAACGCCTGGCGATCGCGCGCGCCCTCTACAAGGATGCGCCGATCCTGATCCTCGACGAGGCGACTTCCGCACTTGATTCGGAGTCCGAGCGTCAGGTGCAGGCCGCGCTGGAAGCCTTGATGGTCGGCCGCACCACGCTGGTGATCGCGCACCGGCTGTCGACCATCGAGAATGCCGACCGCATCGTGGTGCTCGACCACGGACGGGTGGCCGAACATGGCACCCACGCCGAGCTGCTCTCGGCCGAGGGCCTCTACGCCGGGCTGCACAGGATCCAGTTCGCGACCCAGTAAGCCGGCTTTTCCCGCTGCCCGCGGCAGCCGACGCGGGCGGTCCATGCACATTGCAGAGAGGGGGAGACCCCCGAAGGAGACCACCATGACCGCATCGACGCCGCCGCTGAGCCGCTACCCGGTTCCCGCCATCGCGGACCTGCCCGAGGATATCCGCCAGCGCATCCTGGAAGTCCAGGACAAGGCCGGCTTTGTGCCAAACGTGTTTCTCACGCTGGCCCACCGGCCGGACGAGTTCCGCGCCTTCTTTGCCTACCATGACGCGCTGATGCTCAAGGACGGCGGCCTGACCAAGGGCGAGCGCGAGATGATCGTGGTCGCCACCTCGGGCGCCAACCAGTGCCTCTACTGCGTGGTGGCGCATGGCGCCATCCTGCGCATCTATGAGAAGAAGCCGACCCTGGCCGACCAGGTGGCGGTCAACTACCGCAAGGCCGACATTACGCCGCGCGAGCGCGCCATGCTCGACTTCGCCCTCAGGGTCTGCCAGGCCTCTAACGAGGTCGACGACGCCGATTTCTCTGCGTTGCGCAAGCATGGCTTCAGCGATGAGGATGCCTGGGATATCGCCGCCATCACGGCCTTCTTCGGCCTGTCGAATCGCATGGCCAATACCATCAGCATGCGGCCGAACGAGGAGTTCTACCTGATGGGCCGGGTGCCGAAGGTCAAGTAGGGATATCGCTCTCGCGCCTGGGGATGCCGCCGCGCGGGCGGGCGGCGCACCGGCGCGATACGTCGCAGGCGCCCACTTACCGAATCTCCGCGCAAGCGCCGCTGCGCGGGTCGAACAGCACCGGCCAGGCCTGCTCGTAGATGCCCGGCGTGCAGTGCCGCTCGCAATGCGCATGCGCCAGCGTGATCCGCCTCGGGTCCTGCCAGACCATCAGCGTGCAGCCGCTATCGTCGAGCGCGCGCAGCTCGATATGCGGGGTCTTGCGGGTCTGGCGGAACTCGGTCAGGTCGAAATGGCAGGAGCCATGCCTGCCCACCCACAAGGTCCAGGTGAGCACGCGCACATCGTTGCTCGCCACGCGCAGATGCGCGTCCTCGCGGAAGCCGTCTTCCTCGGTGCGCTGGCAATTGCCAGAGAGATCGATATCGTGCGGGGGAATCGGCGTGGCCCGCTCGCGCGCGGTGGCGGCGGGAGCCGCGGGTGCTTCCGGCGCGCGCGCCTTGGGCGGGGGCGACGGTGGCAGTGTCACAGTGCATGCCGTCAACGCGGTCAACGCGGCGGCCAGCAGCCATGGAGGCAAGCGCGTGTTCTTCATGGCCACTCCTTTGCGCCCGTGCCCACTCGGCAACTGACGGCGCGCAACCATATCCGTATTTATAGAGGATGGCGCAAGGAAGGCGAGGGGAAAGCGACGGGCCAATATGCGACAGCAGACCAAGCGCGCTTGCCGCTCGGCTTGCCGGCATTTGGCTGGAGGGCGCTTCGCATGGCGCGGGCACACGGTCCCCGCGGCAATGACCGCACGGCACGCGCGCGCAAGGGAATCGCCACGACGCCGAGGCGACGCTGCCTTACTTCGGCTCGCCAGTGCTGTTGTCTGTTGTCAGGGTGACCAGGGCGGGCTGGCGGCGCAGCGCCTCGGTGGTGTGGCCCTGTCCGTCCGGGCGCCACCCTGGGGGCAGCAGGAGGTAGCCGAGCACGGCACGCAGGCTGGTGGCTTGCGACAAGTCCCGTCCAAGGTCCAGCCATTGCTGGAACTCGACCCGCAGCGGATTGCGCGATCGCATCGGCGTCACCAGTCCGTAGCGGCACGGCAAGTCGTCCCGTTCCGCAACATAGGTGCCGAACAGCCTGTCGAAGACGATCAGCACGCCGCCATAGTTGGCATCCAGGTAGTCAAGGTTCGAGGCGTGATGGACCCGGTGCGCGGACGGGGTGTTCAGGACATATTCCAGCCCGCCCAGCCGCGGAATCCAGGTGGCATGAATCCAGAACTGGTAGAGCAGGTTCAGCGACAGCGTCGCCAGCACCACGTCGGGATGGAAGCCCAGCCAGACCAGCGGCGTGAAGAACAGCGTGGTGCCGGTGAGCTTGCCGGTCCAGCCCAGGCGGTAAGCCGTCGACAAGGTGAGCTGGTTGGGCGAGTGATGGACGGCGTGCGTGGCCCAGAAGAAGCGCACGCGGTGCGCCGCGCGGTGGTACCAGTAGTAACAGAACTCCTGCCCGACGAACAACAGCGCGCCAAGCAGCCAGCCATTGAGCTCGATGGTTTGCAGGCGATGCTGCCAGGCCAGCGCGAACACCGGCGCCGCCAGCGACAAGGGCAGGAAGACCAGCACCTTGCGCCCCGCCAGGTCCACCAGCGACAGCCATGCCTCATGCCAGTCGAAGGCGCCGGGCTTGCGCCAATGCAGCACCAGCGCTTCGACCAGGGATGCGCCAACCACCACGGGCAATGCATAGAGTTGGAGTATGTCCAGATTTGTCATGCCCGGCCCCGGTGCGCGATGTTGTTCGGACGCGTTGTCTGGACGATTATATGAGCTAGTATCAGATTCATTTACTCGCGTTCCGGAGCGCCGTCCATGGAGCTGAAACCCCTTAAGATCAGCGGTCCAAGGCGCCGCCGACCGACGCAGGCGCGCGCTCGCGAGAAGCTGGAACTCATATTCGAGTCAACCATCCGGCTGCTCGACAGGGAAGGCATGGAAACCCTGAGCACCAACCGGATCGCCGAGGTTGCGGGTATCAGCATCGGTACGCTCTACCAGTATTTCTCGAACAAGCAGGAAGTGATGGAGGCTTTGGGCCGCCGGGAGATCGAGCGCGTGCTGGGCCGGCTGGATGTCCTGCTGGGCACGCCGGGCGCCGGCGACCCCGGCGATCGCGCCAGGCTGCTGGTCCGCGCGCTGCTGGGCGCATTCGGCGGCCGTCACCGGGTGCGCAAGCTATTGCTGGAGGTGGCGCTGGCTTCGCGCAGCCGTCCCGCCCTGGACAACTCCGCGGCGCAGGTCATCGAATGGCTGAGTTCAGGCCGGCTGGTGGACGCGCAGAATCGCGTGCTCGTCCTGCGGCCCATGGCTGCGTTCGTGATGACGCAGGCCGTGATCGGCGTGATTCGCAGTGCGCTTGCGCAGGACGAGATGCTGCTTGCCAGCCCGGAGATGGAAGAGGACCTGGTGCGCTTGATCCGGGGCTTCCTGCGCGAGAGCGTTTCGCCGCATCAGGCGGCCGCCGGGGGCATCGCCTGATGCGGTTCCTGTCTACATCAGGATGATGTCGTACTGTTCCTGATGGAACGTCGATTCCACCTGCAGCGAGATCGGCTTGCCGATGAAATCGCCGAGCATGGCCAGGTGCTGGCTTTCTTCCTCGAGGAACAGGTCGATGACTTGCTGCGAGCCGAGGATGCGGAATTCGCGCGGGTTGAACTGGCGCGACTCGCGCATGATCTCGCGCAGGATGTCATAGCAGACCGTGCGCGGGGTCTTGACCTGGCCCTTGCCCGTGCACACGGGGCATTGCTCGCACAGCACGTGCGCCAGCGACTCGCGGGTGCGTTTGCGGGTCATCTCCACCAGCCCCAGTTGCGAGAAGCTGTTGACGGTGATGCGGGTGCGGTCGCGCGACAGCGCGCGCTTGAGCTCCGAGAGCACCTGGTCGCGGTGCTCGGTGTTCTCCATATCGATGAAGTCGATGATGATGATGCCGCCGAGGTTGCGCAGCCGCAGCTGGCGCGCGATGGTATGCGCCGCTTCGAGGTTGGTCTTGAAGATGGTGTCGTCGAAATTGCGCGCGCCGACATAGCCCCCGGTGTTGACGTCGATGGTGGTCATGGCCTCCGTCTGGTCGATCATCAGGTAGCCGCCGGATTTCAGGTCGACCCGGCGCGACAGGGCTTTCTCGATCTCCGCGTCGATATTGAAGAGATCGAAGACCGGGCGCTCGCCGGTGTAGTGCGACAGCCGCGGCAGCACCGCGGGCGTGTACTCCTCGGCGAATTCGACCAGCTTCAGGTAGTTCTCGCGCGAATCCACCTGGATCACGTTGGTGGCGTCGTTGACGAAGTCGCGCAGCACGCGCTGGGCCAGGTTGAGGTCCTGGTAGAGCAGGCTGGGCGCGGGCAGGGTGGTGGCGTTCTGGCGGATCGAGGCCCAGATCTTGCGCAGGTAGGCGATGTCGTTGCCGAGTTCCTCGTTGCTGGATTCCTCGGCGATGGTGCGCACGATAAAGCCGCCGCGCTCATCCGCCGGCACCAGCCCCTGCACGCGCGAGCGCAGCGCTTCGCGGTCGACCTCGCCCTCGATGCGCTGGGAGATGCCGATGTGCGGGTCCTGTGGCAGGTAGACCAGGGTGCGCCCGGCAATGCTGACCTGGGTCGACAGGCGCGCGCCCTTGGTGCCGATCGGGTCCTTGATGACCTGCACCATCAGTGCCTGGCCTTCGTAGAGCGTCTTCTCGATCGCCAGCGGCGCGGTGTTGCCGTTTTTTTCGGGGTCGCGCGGATGCCAGATATCGGCCACGTGGAGGAAGGCCGCGCGTTCCAGGCCGACATCGATGAAGGCGGATTGCATGCCCGGCAGCACGCGCACGACCTTGCCGAGGTAGATGTTGCCGACCAGCCCGCGCGACAGCGTGCGCTCGACATGGAGTTCCTGCACGGCGGCCTGCTGCACGATGGCCACGCGCGTTTCCTGCGGTGTGATGTTGACGAGGATGTCTTCAGTCATAGTGGATGAAACTCGTCGCCGGCTGACCGGCCAGATGGTTGTCCGCACTTTGCCGTCACGCGCTCCGGGGGCGACGCCACGGCCATGGGGTGACGGCCATGGGGTGACAGCCACAAGGTGACGGAAGGTCGATGGCGGGGTTCTCAGAACCGCAGTTGGGCCTGTCTGAGCAGCGCAGCCGTCTCGAACAGGGGCAAACCCATGATACCCGAATAGCTGCCGCCGATTCGCGCCACGAACTCGGCGGCGCGGCCCTGGATGCCGTAGGCGCCGGCCTTGCCGGCCGGCTCGCCGCTGGCAACGTAGGCCGCGATCTCGCCAGGGGTCATGGCGCGGAAGCTGACCTCGGAGACCGATAGGGCATGGCGCAGGCCGAGCGTGGACACCACCGTCACCGCCGTCAGGACGCGGTGGGTGGTGCCGGACAGCGCGGCCAGCATGCGGGCCGCGTCGGCGTCGTCGGCGGGTTTGCCGAGGATCTCGCCGCCGAGGCAGACGGTGGTGTCCGAAGTCAGGATGGGCGCGTCCGGCAGGGCCCGCCGTTCGCGCCGGCGCAGCGCGGCCTCGGCCTTGAGCGCGCACACGCGCTGCACGTAGTCGTCGGGGCTTTCGCCAGGGAGTACGGCTTCCAGCGCCTCGGCGTCTTCATCGCCATCGGCCAGCAGCAACTCGTAGGCGACGCCAAGCTGGGTGAGCAATTCGCGCCGGCGCGGGCTCTGGGAGGCGAGATAGAGGAAGGAATGGGTCACGGCAGGCAGTCGGGGAATCCGGGTAGGGGAGCGCCAGCGGGCGGTATGCGCCGCTCCGGCCGCATTGTACCTGCCTGCCCTGGGCAGCCGGCAGGACGGCAGGCGCAAGCCGCTCAGACCCGGTGGTACGGATGGTTCTGCGTGACCGACCAGGCCCGGTAAAGCTGTTCGGCCAGCAGCACGCGCACCATGCCATGCGGCAGGGTCAGGCTGGAGAGCCGGATCAGGGTCTGGGCACGGGCTTTCAGGGCGGGATCGAGCCCGTCGGCGCCGCCGATCAGGAAGGCGACATCGCCGCCTTCGCGCTGCCAGTCGCCCAGTTGCCCGGCAAGCTGCACTGTCGTGAGATCGCGCCCGCGCTCGTCCAGCGCCACGATGCGGCATTGCTTGGGCAGCGCCGCCTCGATGCGGGCCGCCTCCCGCTGCATCACGATGGTGGCGTTATTGCTGGACGAGCGCGCTTCGGGCTTGATTTCGCGCAGCTCGATGCGCAGCTCCGGGGGCATGCGCTTGGCATACTCCGCGAAGCCGGATTCGATCCAGCCGGGCATCTTGTGGCCAACGGCCACGATCAGCAACTGCATGGCGGGAGGCGGCCCGGCCCGGCTCAGGCCGAGCGGGTGGTGCGCTTGCGCGCGGCCGGGGCCTTGGCGGCAGCCGTCTTGGCAGGTGCCTTGGCAGCCGTTTTAGTGGCCGTCTTGGTGGCGGTCTTGCGTGCCGCGCCGGTGCCGGCAGCGGTCTTGCGCGGTGCGGCGGACTTGGCCGGCGCCTTGCGTGCCGGGGCCGAGCCCAGGGCGCTGGTCAGGCGCTTTGCCACGGCCGGGGCGCGGTTGGTGGCGATGGCATCCGGATCGGTGTCTTCGTGGCCAAGCGGCGGCGAAGGCTCTTTCATGCCTTCCGGCAGGCGGGCCAGGGCGGGGCGCAGGCCGCTGGCGCGGCGCGCGGTGCGCACCACCGGGGCGGCGTCGTCTTCCTCGTCCATCGGCTCGCTGGCCTTGGCCAGGCCCTTCTTGGCGGCGGACAGCTTCAGGCGTACCGGCTTGTCGCCCCAGATTTCCTCGAGGTTGTAGTACATGCGCAGTTGCGGCTGCATGATGTGCACGACCGCGTCGCCGCAATCCACCAGCACCCATTCACCCGTTTCCAGCCCTTCCACCGCGATGATATGGCCGCCGGCATCCTTGACGGTATCGCGGACCGAGGCGGCCAGCGCCTTGGTCTGGCGGTTCGAGCTCCCGCTGGCGATCACCACCCGGTCGAACAGTTCGGTCAGGTGGGTGGTGTCGAACACCTTGATGTCCTGCGCTTTGACATCTTCGAGGCCGTCGACGATGGCGCGTTGCAGTTTGCGAATATCCATGGTGCTTTTCAGTTCAGCTGAGATCGGTTTTGGGGCGGGCCGGGATGGGCAGATCCGACTGGGTCGGCCGATACAGGCCGCGGCTCGCGATGTAGTGTGCCACGCCGGGCGGCAGCTGGTCATCTGCCGGTTGTCCGGCAGCCAGGCGTTGGCGTAGGGCGGTGGAGGAGAGGTCGACGGCAAGCGTCTGGTCGATCCACATGCGGCCGGAGGGCATGGATTGTATCAGGTCGGTGGATGCGCGCCGCGCCGCGAGCTCTTCCCGTACCGGACCGTCCAGTTCCCCGAGGTCGAAACCGGGCCGGGTCGCGACGCAAAGATGGACATCGGCGAACAGTTCCTGCCAGCCATGCCAGGTGTGCAGGCGCAGCAACTGGTCGGCGCCCATGAGCCAGGCCAGCGAGGCGGTGGGGCCATAGCGCTCGCGCAGTTCGTGCACGGTGTCGACGGTGTAGCTGGGACCCGCGCGATCCACTTCCATGCGGCTGGCATGGACCCGCGCGCGGGTGTCCGACAGCGTCGCCGCGGCCAGCTCGGTCATGGCGAGCCGGTCGGCGGCAGGGGTTACGTCGTCGCCCTTTTGCCAGGACTGGCCGGTCGGGATCCAGACCAGTTCGTCCAGTTCCAGATGCTCGATGCATAGCCTGGCCAGCGCCACATGGCCGATATGCGGCGGGTCGAAGGTGCCGCCGAGGATGCCGAGCCGGTAGGGGCGGGCGCCATGGCCGGCAGTGCTGGAGGCGGCGGATGCTGCGTTGGCGGTGCGCGGTGCTGCGTTGTCGTATTCCATAGGGTTGCCGTCAGGCCCACTCGCGTACTGGCAGGAAATCGGTGTACAGCGCGCTTTCCGCGCTGCCCGGCTCCGGCTGCCAGTCGTAGCGCCAGCTGGCCAGCGGCGGCATCGACATCAGGATCGACTCGCTGCGCCCGCCCGATTGCAGGCCGAAATGCGTGCCGCGGTCGAATACCAGGTTGAATTCCACGTAGCGGCCGCGCCGGTAAGCCTGGAAGTCGCGTTCGCGCTCGCCATAGGGTGTGTCCTTGCGCGCCTGCAGGATCGGCAGGTAGGCGTCCAGGAAGGCGTCGCCCACGGACTGCATCATGGCAAAGCTGCGCTCGAAGCCCAGCGCGGAGAAGTCATCGAAGAAGATGCCGCCGATGCCGCGTGCCTCGCCCCGGTGCTTGAGGAAGAAGTATTCGTCGCACCACCGCTTGAAGCGCGGATAGAGGTCCTCGCCATAGGGCGCGAGCGCGTCGCGGCAGGTGCGGTGGAAGTGGGTGCAGTCGCCGGCATCGCCGTAGTACGGCGTCAGGTCCATGCCGCCGCCGAACCACCAGACCGGCTCGGCGCCTTCCTTTACCGCCATCAGGCAGCGCACGTTCATGTGCACGGTGGGCACGTAGGGGTTGCGCGGGTGAAATACCAGCGAGACGCCCAGCGCCTCGAAGCCGCGGCCCGCCAGTTCCGGACGGTTGGCGGTGGCCGACGGCGGCAGCGCGTCGCCCTGCACGTGCGAGAAGCCCACGCCGGCGCGCTCCATCACGGCACCGCCTTCCAGGATGCGGGTGCGGCCGCTGCCGCGCAGGCGCTCGGTGGGCGGCTTCTCCCAGGCATCGGTCGAGAACGGCTGGCCATCGATGGCGGCGACGGCGTCGGTGATACGGTCTTGCAGACCGAGCAGATAGGCACGGACTGCCTGGGAATCGATCATGGTGTGCGGGCGGGTGGGCCGGAGCGGTGACGGC
>NZ_JARJLM010000453.1 GCF_029335485.1 Cupriavidus basilensis | reverse complement strand
GGCCAGCCCTCGCTGCCGCTGACCCGCCGCCAGTTCATTGCCGGCGCCGCCGCCCTCGGCGCGGCAGCCGCCACCAGGACCTTCGCCATGAACGCATCAACCACGCCAGACCTGATCCTCGTCAACGGCAAGTTCGCCACCCTCGATCCCGCCAACCCGCAGGCTGACGCCGTGGCCATCCACGATGGCCGCTTCCTTGCCGTCGGCACCCGCGACGACATCATGCGCCTGGCCGGCACCGGCACCAAGGTCGTCGACCTTGGCGGCCGGCGCGCGATCCCCGGCCTGATCGACAGCCATATGCACATCATCCGCGGCGGGCTGAACTACAACATGGAGCTGCGCTGGGACGGCGTGCGCTCACTCGCCGACGCCATGCGCATGCTAAAAGCGCAGGTGGCGCGTACGCCCGCACCGCAATGGGTGCGGGTGGTGGGCGGCTTTACCGAGCACCAGTTCGCCGAGAAGCGGCTGCCCACCATCGACGAGCTGAACGCCGCCGCGCCCGACACGCCGGTATTCATCCTGCACCTGTACGACCGTGCCATCCTCAATGCTGCGGCGCTGCGCGCGGTGGGCTACACCAAGGAAACGCCGAACCCGCCGGGCGGCGAGATCGTGCGCGACGGCAGCGGCAACCCGACCGGCCTGCTGCTGGCCAAACCCAACGCGACCATCCTCTACGCCACGCTGGCCAAGGGCCCGAAGCTGCCGCTGGAGTACCAGAAGAACTCCACGCGCCATTTCATGCGCGAAGTGAACCGGCTTGGCGTGACCGGCGTGATCGACGCAGGCGGCGGCTACCAGAACTACCCCGAGGACTACGCCATCATCGAGGAGCTGCACCAGGAAGGCCAGCTCACGGTGCGCCTGGCCTACAACCTGTTCACACAGAAGCCGAAGGAAGAGCTGAGCGACTTCCGCACCTGGACCGGCAAGGTCAAGCCGGGGCAGGGCGATGATCTGTACCGGCACAACGGCGCCGGCGAGATGCTGGTCTATTCGGCAGCCGACTTCGAGGACTTCCGCGTCGAGCGCCCCGAGATGCCGCCGTCGATGGAGGCCGACCTCGAACCGGTGGTGCGGCTGCTGGCCGAGCAGCGCTGGCCATGGCGCCTGCATGCCACCTACGACGAGACCATTTCGCGCGCGCTCGACGTCTACGAGAAGGTAGCCCGCGACATCCCCTTCGACGGGTTGCACTGGTTCTTCGACCACGCGGAGACCATCAGCGACCGCAATATCGACCGCATCGCGGCGCTGGGCGGCGGCATCGCCGTGCAGCACCGCATGGCCTACCAGGGCGAGTACTTCGTGGAGCGCTACGGCGCGCGCGCGGCCGAGGCCACGCCGCCGATCCGCAAGATGCTGGAGCGCGGGGTCAAGGTCGGCGCCGGCACCGACGCCACGCGCGTGGCTTCGTACAACCCGTGGGTCTCGCTGTACTGGCTCACCACGGGCAAGACGGTGGGCGGGCTGGCCATGTACCCGCAGGCCAACCTGCTCGACCGCGAGACGGCGCTGCGGCTGTGGACCGAGGCCAATACCTGGTTCTCGTCGGAAGAAGGCAAGAAGGGCCGCATCGCGGCAGGCCAGCTGGCCGACCTGGCCGTGCTGTCTGCCGACTACTTCTCGGTGCCCGGCGACGAGATCCAGGACATCACCTCGGTGATGACGCTGCTGGGCGGCAAGGTGGTTCATGGCGATGGCGATTTCCGGCCGCTGGCGCCGCAACTGCCGCCGCCGATGCCCGACTGGTCGCCGGCGCGCCATGAGGGCGGCTACCAGCCGCGTCCGCAGGCGTTGCGCGATAAGGCCGGACTGGCGCGAAGCGCCGCTGCCTGCGCCTGCGCCAGCGCCTGCGGCGTGCACGGCCACGCGCACACCTCGGCGCTGGCCGCCAATGTGCCGGCCGGCGACGCGCGCGGCTTCTGGGGCGCGCTGGGCTGCTCGTGCTGGGCGTTCTGACGGAGGCCCGCCATGCAAGACTCCACCTTGAGCGAAGGCACGGCGGGCCGCGCGCTGCCGCGCTGGCTGCATTGGCTGGCATTGCTGCTGCTGTGCGCGGCCTACCTGCAGGGCGGGCTGGTCAAGCTCACCGACTTCGCGGGCGCGGTGCAGGAGATGCAGCATTTCGGGCTGGCGCCGGCGGCGCCACTGGCGGCCGCCGTGATCGCGCTGGAACTGGGGGCCTCGCTGATGATCCTGGCCGGCTACCGGCGCTGGCTGGGCGCGCTGGGACTGGCCGCATTCACGCTGATGGCGACCTTCCTGGCCAACCGCTTCTGGGATGCGCCGCCGGACGCGCGCTTCATGCAGGCCAATGCCTTCTTCGAACACCTCGGGCTGGTCGGCGGCTTCCTGCTGGCCGCCTGGGAGGACCTGCGGCGCGCGCGCTGACCGATCCCCGCCCCCAATCCTGGCAACCTGGAATCCTGGACAAGACATCATGAAGGTCTATCTCGTATCGCTCGCCGCGGGCATTCTCGTCGGCATCATCTATGCGCTGCTGCAGGTCAGGTCGCCGGCGCCGCCAGCCATCGCGCTGCTCGGACTGCTGGGCATGCTGATGGGCGAGCAGGTCGTGCCGCCGATCAAGCGCATGCTGGCCGGCGAGCCGGTCAGCGTGGCCTGGTTCCGCAGCGAGTGCGTGCCCAAGATCACCGGGGCGCCGCTGACGCCAGCCAAGGGATCCCCGGCGTCCCAGGTGGCTCAGGCCGTACCGGTCCCGCCCGCAGCCGCGGGCAATGGCAAGAGAGGAGGCTGAATGCGGAATCCGCCGTCGCTGCCGTCCTGGCCCCTGCCGCGCCGCGGAATCGGCCACCGTCTCCATCCATGCCTGCGCTGCGCGGCGCTGCTGGCGCCACTGGCGGTCGCGGCACCGGCGCACGCGCAGTCCGAGGTCGTCATTTACGGGCGCCTGAACACCGCCTTCGAGTACGTCAGTGCCAGCACCGCCAGCGACGGCAGCAAGCTCGGCGACGCGGCGCGGCTGTCCAACTACCGCTCGGTCTTCGGCCTGCGTGGGGAGGAGGCGCTGGGCTACGGGCTCAAAGCGGTGTGGCAGATCGAAAGCACCCTGTCGATCGACACCGGCGCGGGCCAGATCGCCGCGCGCGATACGCGCCTCGGCCTGGACAGTCCATACGGCATGGTTTTCATGGGGAACTGGGATACGCCCTACACGGCGTCGACCAAGAGCTACGACCCCTACTACCCAACCACCGCCGGTTACATGGCCCTGCTCGGCAACGGCGCCGCGGCGACCACCGACAACGTGCAGAACACCAGTTCCTTCGACCGGCGCCAGAAGAACATCCTGCAATACCAGTCGCACCCCTGGGGCGGGTTGTCCGCCATGCTCGGCTACGGCCTGCCGGAGGAGAAGCTGACGGTGGCGCGCAATCCGGCGCTGTACTCGATGGCGGCCGCCTACAATCGCGGCGGGCTCAATGTGGCGCTGGCCTACGAAATCCACCAGCACTACCAGACCGCGGGCCGCAACGACGATGCGATCAAGTTCGGCGTGTCCTACCAGTTCTCCCGCACGCGCCTCAGCGCCATGTACGAGCACCTGCACTACCGCACCGCCACTGGCGACCTCGAACGCAACGGTGCCTACGCCTCGGTGGTGCAGCAGATTGGCACCGGC
>NZ_JARJLM010000452.1 GCF_029335485.1 Cupriavidus basilensis | reverse complement strand
GAAGGACCCCGGCCGCACGGTCAGCACCACCGTGGCGCGCCCGGGAAACTCCATCTCCACGTTGACCTTCTGCCCGTAGCCCGAACGGGTCGCGACCCAGCCGCCGGCATCCCGCTCCACCTTGAACACATCGGTGGTGAAACCATGGCCGTCGCGCGCCACCAGCGGCGCGGCGTAGCCCAGCGTGTCCACGCTGTGGGGCAGCAGCACCAGCGAGGGCTGGCGCGCGGCGATCAACGCGCGCACCGATGCCTCGTAGACCTCCGGATCGAAGGCGTCGCCGGCGCTCTGTACGGTCACGATCTCGTCGACGCCTGCCAGCTTCAGCGATTCGGCGTATTGCCCCGGGTCGGCGGCAATCACCGCCACCTGCACCGGTTCACCGCTCGCCGCCTTCAGCGCTGCCGCCAGGCCGATCAGCTCGCGGCTGACCGGGCGCAACTCTCCCTTGCGATGCTCGCTTATCACCAGAATGCCCGCCATCATGCCTCTCCCCTGAATTCCTTGATGATCCTTGCCAGTTGCGATGCCTGTTCCGCCGGTGTTCCCTCGATCATCTGCGCCCGCCCTTTCTCCGGCACATACATGCGCCGCACCCGCGATAGCGAACCGGCCGCGCCGGTGTCGCCCGCGGCAAGGCCGATGTCCTGCGGCGAAACCACCTCGATCGGCCGTTGCGCCGCTTGCTTGATGCCGCGCAGCGACGCATAGCGCGGTGTGTTGATGCCCAGCTGCAAGGTGAGCACCGCCGGGGTAGCGATCCTGACCGCGGCATAGGTACCGCCTTCAAGCTCGCGCCGGACCGTTGCCGTGCGCTCGCCCGGGGCGTACTCGAGCGCGGCCACCACCGCCGCGTGAGGCGCGTCCAGCAAGCCGGCCATGGCCATGCCGGTGGCGCCGAAGGCGTGATCGGAAGCCTGCACCCCGGCAAACACGAGATCCGCCGACTCGCGCCGCGCCAGTGCGGCGAGCACGCGCGCCACCGCGATCGGGTCGGCTTCTTCCAGGGCGTCGTCCCAGATACGGATTGCCCGGTCGGCGCCCTTGGCCAGGCATTTGCGCAGCTCCTCGTCCGCGCTGCCGGGCCCCACCGTGGCCACCACCACTTCGATGCCTTCGCCGCCCGGGCCTTCCTTCAGCCGCATGGCTTCTTCCAGCGTGTAGTTGTCCCACTCGTTCAGGTCATGCACCAGGAAGTCGGGATCGATATCGCGGCCATCGCCGCGCATCTCGAAATCCTCGTCCAGGGTCGCCACCTGCTTGATCGTCACCAGTATCTTCATATCGTCTCCATCGTCGTCAGCAGTGCTTGTTGTGTGGCTCTGGTCCGGGCCCCGCTCCGCGCCGCGGCTCGCATGCCGGCCTGGCGGGCGAAATGGCCGAAGATCCGGAACCGGACCTGCGCATCCGGATCGCCGCGCATGCGCCAGCGATCCAGGTCCGTCAGGTTCGGGTGCTCCAGCACCATGGCGCGGTGCAGGGCATAGCCGTCCTGCCGCAGGGGCAGCAGGACATCGCGCGGCGCCATGCGGTTCAGGATCACCGCGCGGCGCACGTCGGGACTCTCGTGCGCCGCCAGCCGGGCCAGCCGCGCCGGCGAGGTGGCCGGATTGCGGGCCACGCCGGCCAGCACGTCCACGTCGGTGCTGCGGGCAAGGCGGCGCAGCAGCGGCGGCGCCAGGTCGTCGCGGTAGGCAACGCCCGCCTGCACCCAGCTGGCCGGATCGGCTGCAAGCCGCGCCAGCAAGGCGGCGGGGCAAGCCGGATGCCGGGCTGCCGCGCGCCTTACCTCGGCCTGCGCATCCCCCGCGGCAAGTGCCAGCAGGCCCGGCGGGCAGGCTGCATTGCGCGCCACGGTGCGGCGCACCCAGGCGTCCTGGTCTTCCAGCAGCCAGCCGGCCATCCGTGCCGACAGGTCGGCGCGCCCGGCCAGCGCACGGCGCACGCCGCCATCGGGATCGAAACAGAGCGTCAGCAAAGCCTGCGCCGGCATGGCGGCATGGGCGGCGGCGGCCTGCCGCACGCTGGCGTCGCCATCGCCGGCAAGCTGCCGCAGCAATGCCACCGGCACGCGTGCCTGCTGCGCGAGACAACGCCGCTCCAGCACCGACCCCGGCATGGCCCGAAGCAAAGGCGCCGGGCAATGCGGATGCAGCAAGACCTGGGCGCGAACCGCCGCCTCGCCGGCCGCCGTCCACAATGCCAGCAGGGTGTCCGCGCCGGTGGCGAGGTTGATCGCCAGCAGGCGCTGCAGCGCAGGCAGCTGGCGCCGCTCCAGCGCCGCCAGTACATCGGGGGCGGCGCCGGCGTTCTCGCACAGCGCGCGCAGGATTTCGACCTGGCCGGCGCCTTCGGCGATTTCCGCCAGGATCGCGCGCGGCATCTGCGCGTGCCTTGCCAGCAGCAGGCGCAGGCGGCCGCTGTCCGCGCCGCGCCAGAGCGCCACCAGGCTGGCCGCGGGGGCCGCGGGATTGCGTGCGAGCCGAAGCCCCACCATGCCGTCAGCGCCGGCGATCCCGGCGAGCCGCGCCAGCACTGCCGGTGCGACAAACCCGGCCGACGCCAGCAGCAGGCGATCGCGCCGGGCGCCGAACAGGCGCGGCGACAGCCACTCGCGATGCACTGCCGGGGCATGGGGATAGAGCGCAGCCGCCGCATATGGCTCCACGTCCTCGAGGGCGCGCCGCAGCAGCTCGCTCCAGTGGCGGCCGGTGAATTCCATCGCCGCGCGCTCAGGCTTCGACCAGGCCGGCGACGGTGCCGTCCGCCTCGGCCACCACGTCCGCGGGCGCGGCCAGCGCGTCGCGGATCATCTCGATCAGCTCGCGCACCACGAACCTGCCCTCGTAGCCGCTGGTCTTCAGCGCGTCCTCGAACATGGTCAGGTCCTTCGGGCAGCACACCACGAAGACTTCCAGCCCTTCGATGCCGGCGGCCTCGCGCATGCGGTTCTGCGATGGTTTTTCCGCGCCGACCGGGTCGGGCATCCAGATGCGGCCGCCACCGGCGCCGCAGCAGAATGAATTGTCGCCATGGCGCGGCATCTCCACCAGCTCGCAGCCGATCTGCTTGAGGATGTCGCGCGGCGCGCCATAGCCCTTGTTGAAGCGGCCCAGGTGGCAAGGATCGTGCAGGGTCACGCGCAGGCGCTGCGGCTGGCGCACCTTGATCTGGCCCTGCTCCAGCATGCGCTGCACGAAGCTGGTGTAATGCTCGATCTCGTAGCTGCCGCCAAAATCCGGGTACTCGTTGCGGATGGTGTTGTAGGAATGCGGGTCGGTGGTGACGATGCGCTTGAACTGCGCGGTGCCCAGCGTCGCGATATTGGTCTCCGCCAGCAGTTCGTAGAGCCCTTCCTCGCCCACGCGGCGCACATCGTTGCCGGCATTGGACTCGCCCTCGAACAGCAGGCCGAAGTTCACGCCCGCCTCGTGCAGCAAGGTGGCGAACGCCTGGCTGACCTTCTGGTTGCGGGGATCGAACGAGGCGTAGTCGCCGACGAACCACAGCAGGTCCACCGGCTCCTTGCGCGCGTCCTTGATCTCGAACGGCAGCGACTTGGTCCAGGCCGCCCGCTTGCGCTTGGACTCCCCGAAGGAGTTGCCGGTCTTGTGGATGGTCTGCAGGGTCTTCTGCAGTTGCGGCTCCATATCGCCGTCTTCCACCAGCTTGCGGCGCATCTGCACGATGATGGGCACATGCTCGATCGCCACCGGGCAGATCTCCACGCAAGCCATGCAGGTACGGCAGGACCACAAGGTCTCCATGAACACCTGGCCGCCGTCCTTGCCATGCGGGCTCAGCTTGACCTCGTCCGGCAGGGCCTGCTTCTGCAGTGCGTCGTTGGCGAACTCGCGCAGCGACAGGATCACGTCGCGCGGCGACAGCGGCGCGCCGGACGCCTGCGCCGGGCACGCCTCGTGGCAGCGGCCGCACTTGGTGCAGGCATCCAGGTTGAGCAGGTGCTTCCAGGTGAAATCGGTGATCGTGCCGTAGCCGACCTTGTCCCCCGTGGCCGCCTGGCGCGGCAGGCGCTGCGCGGCCAGCGGATCGCGCAGCATCAGCGAGCCGGCGGCGGTAAAGATGTGCTTGACCTTGGTAAACGGGATCAGCGCGATCAGCGTCAATGCCAGCAAGCCGTGGAACCACCACAAGCCGCCGCGCAGCGCCCCCGCCACTCCGGCGCTGACGCCCACGGCGCGCATCGCCTCGGCCAGCGCGGCGCCGAACGGCGACCACCAGCGCAGCGCCCACACCTCCGGCCGCTCCTGCAGCCACACCAGCCGTGCGGCCTCCAGCACGTAGCCGGTGACGCCGATGATGATCAGCGCCCACAGGAAGGCCCAGTCCTCGCGGCGGTAGCCGCTGCGGTCGTAGCCCGGCTCGCCCGGCTTGCGGTCCGGGCGCGTGTAGTCCAGCTTGGGCGGCTTGATCCAGCCGCGCCGGATCATCATGTAGACCAGCCCGGCGATCATGGCGACGCCGGCGCAATCGAGTACCAGCGAGAACCACAGGTAGAACTTGCCGTGCCAGAAGCGCAGGCCGAACAGCTTCCCGGTGATGTCGTAATCCAGCGTGATGGTGGCGGTGCCGATGAACAGCAGCGCAAAGCCGTAGAAGATCAGCCGGTGGGCGCGGCCGGCGGCGGCATCGCGCCGGGCGATGGTGCGATGGCTGGCCACGGTGCGCAGCATCTGCATGAAGCGCGTGCCGATTTCCAGCGGCGTGCCCAGCGGCTGGCCGCGCCGGTACTTGCGAATCTGTACGTAGCAGCCGTAGCAGAACACGCCGATGGCGGCGAAGCCCGCCAGGTAGAACAGCACGATGGCGGGTGACGAGAATCCTTCAAACAGGACCCGGGTCACCTGGAGCGGGTCGAACTTGTCTGCGGCTGGCATGGCGGCTTTTCGTCCGTGTGGATGCGGGGGCGCGAAACGTCCGGAGGGAACGGCCTGCGCGGCCGTCCTCCGCCCGGGGTCAGATCTTGTAGATAATCTCGAACGTGCCTTCCTTCTTGTGCGGCACGCCCCAGACCGGCACCTCGCGGCGGTAGGGCAGCGGGATCTGCGGATCGCCTTCCTCGATCTCGCGCGCCAGGCGCTGGCCGCCGAAGGTGGCATCGGCGATCAGCCGCGGCGCTTCCGCGTCGCCGATCAGGTACACGCCCTTGATGCCGGCGCTCTCCCAACGGTCCTGCGCGGCTTTCAGCTGGCGATGGAGGCTATCGTCGGAACGGCGTCCGGTCACCAGCACCAGCGAGTCGAACTCCAGCCAGCGGTGGCTCTTGTTCTCGTCGCGCGGCGACTTGCCCGGGCCGCGATAGGTGCGGCGGGAGCCGTCGCCCCAGATGTTGTAGATCTCCAGCCGGCCCGGCTCGATGCGGCTGCAGAAATGGTCGCCCATCTCCTTCACGTGGAGCTCGTGCAGGCGCCGCATCATGTTCGGGTATTCCAGCGTGAAGTGCATGTAGTTGGCCAGGTGCACGCCGCTGACGATGGTCACCTCGTGGCCCGCGGTGGCCAGTTTCTCGGCCAGGCTCGGAGCCATGAAGTAGGTGTCGGCGTTGAGGATCACCACCCGCTTGCCGATCTTCTTCTTGCCGGCGATCACCTGCTCCGGCGTCAGCTGGTCGTCGCGCGAGGCGTCCGCGCCCGGGATCGGGTCGTGCGTCAGGCAGTTGGTGCCGTCGGAGACCCAGTGCGAGCCGGTGGCGATCACCACCTTCTCGGCGCCGTATTCCAGGATGGCGTTGGCCGTCAGCGCCTTCTGCCCGAGCGCGAGCTGGCTCTGCTTGTTCTTTTTCAGCAGCTTGTTGATCTGGGTCTCGCGGTAATCGCGGTGGTAGCCCCACTCGCCCAGGCCCGGCAGCGTGACGATCTGGTTCAGGTGGCCGCCGATCTTCTCGGCCTGGTCGACCAGGTGGACGGTATGGCCGCGCTCCATCAGCACGCGCGCGCATTCCGATCCGGCCGGGCCGGCGCCCACCACCAGCACCGCGTCGTCGGACTTCTTCCTGGCGAACTTCTCCGGGTGCCAGCCGCGGCGGTATTCCTCGCCGGCGGTGGCGTTCTGCGTGCAGATCATCGGCGGCCCGCCGATCTCCCAACGCGAGATGCAGACATTGCAGCCGATGCAGACGCGGATATCGTCGATGCGGCCTTCCTCGATCTTCTTGGGCAGGAACGGGTCGGCAATCGACGGCCGCGCCGCGCCGATGATGTCGGCGATGCCCTTGGTCACGATCTCGGTCATCTTCTCGGGATCGGTAAAGCGCCCCACGCCCAGCACGGGCTTCTTCGACACCTGCTTGATAAAGCGGGTCCACGGGATCTGGTGGCCCTGCAGGTTGAAGCGCGAAGGGCCGGCATCCTCGCCCCACTCGGCGATGTCGCCCACGTCCACGTCCCACAGGTCGAGCAGGGAATCCGCCATCTCGACGAACTTCATGCCGTCCTGCTCCACCTCGATGCCGGCGCAGCCGTACAGCGAGTCCACCGCGAAGCGCGTGGCGATGGCGCAGTCGTCGCCCACCGCGCGGCGCACCTTCTCCAGCGTCTCCAGCCAGAAGCGGGCGCGGTTCTCCAGCGAGCCGCCGTACTTGTCGGTGCGCTTGTTGTAGTAAGGCGAGAGGAACTGCAGCGGCAGGTAGGAGTGCGCGCCGTACACGTAGACGATATCGAAGCCGGCGTCGCGTGCGCGATAGGCGGCGTCGACATAATACTGCTGCACCTGTGCGATATCGCGCAGGTCCATCTCCTTGCAGTAGGTCAGCGTCTCGAACTCCGACGCGTACTGGCTGGGGCCGCGCGGCGTGGCGCGGCTTTCCATGCAGGGCGCATGCGCGCCGCCGTACCACATCTCGATGCCGGCCAGCGCGCCGTACTTGTGCACCTCATCGGTCATCGCGCGCAGGTTGCGCACATCGCCCTCGTCCCAGATCCGCGCGGACATCCGGTGCGTGTCGTCCGATTCCGGGTGGATGGAGCAGTATTCCGTATTCAGCGCGGCCCAGCCCCCTTCCGCCTTCAGCGAGCGGTGCGCCGCCTGGAAGCCGGGCAGCGTGGACCCGGCGCCGATGCAGTGAGGCACCTGGTAAAACCGGTTGCGCAATGTCTTGGGACCGATCTGGATCGGTTCGAACAGGATGTCGTAGCGTGGGTCGCGGGCCATTTTTTTGTCTCCAGCCGGTTTGTGGAGCGAACGCGCAAGGCGTCGCAGGCAGTGCGGAGCGCGCTGGCTCCGCATTGAATCTTCCGTGGGTGCCGATCTTGCCGTGTCTTCGCCGCGCTTATCCCGGGGCGGTGCCCGCGCCGAGGGCGCGGCCGTCGTCGTACTGCGCCAGCCAGCCGATCGCGGCCTGGCGGTAACGCGTGATGCCCTTGTAGTCGACCAGTTCCTCCGGCAGCGTGCGCAGCACGCGGTGCAGGCGCGCCGCCCACTTGGGCACCGTGGCCAGTTCCTGCAGGCTGATCAGGTAGCAACGCACGCCAAAGCCGATGGCGTTGCTGCGCGGCAGCCGGAACAGGGTCTGCAGTTCCACCCGCAGGTGCACCAGCCCGCCCGCGTTCTCGCGGGTGACCGAGGCCCGGTCCGCGCCCCACTCCGGATAGCGCTCCGGTGAGGTGTCGAGGCGCGGGTGGATCGTCATGGTCCAGTTCAGCCGGCGCACCGGCGCGCCCACGCGCAGATGCAGCAGGTACTTCAGGGCACGGTCGAAAATGCCCAGCTCGTGCGCCAGCGGCACGGGCCCGTGCCACTCGCTGAAGCTCATGCCCAGATCGAAATCCAGCGACCAGTCGGCTTGCGTGGTGACCATGCCGGCATCCATGAACAGGTTGTCCTGGCGATGGTCCATCAGCACCCAGTCGCCCTGGTTCTGCCGTGTGATGTATTCCAGCGGCGCACAGGGCAACGTCGCGGCGTCGCCGAAGACGAAGTCCTGGCGCAGGCCCAGCAGGCGGTTCTCCCAGGTCCAGCGCGCGCCATCGCGCGTCAGCGTGAAATGCGCGGGATAGGCGGCCACGAGCGACGCCATCATCAGCTCCAGCGTGTCCCACTGCGCCTGCATCATGTGCGGCAGGGCCATGCAGCGGCCCGGGTCGCGGGCAAGGACCAGGGCGCGTTCGCGGCATTCGCCGATATAGTGCTCGTCGATGTCGAAGGGATGTTCGGTGACGCTGCCCGCCGGCCCGGCGCCATGCGGCTCGATATTGACCGAGTACATGTACCGGTCTTCGGGGAACGGAAACGGAAAGCGCTGGATCGCCGCCGGGCTGTTGGCGTAGTCGAAACTGCCGCGGAAGGTTTCATCCGTCTTGAACGTGGGTTGCATCAAGCCTCCTAGATCGCCAGTACCAGGCGCCGGCAATTCGCCCGGGAGACGCAGGGCATCAGCTTTCGGCCGCCCGCCCTTTCCTCGGCGGAAAGATAGTGATCGTGGTGGACCAGTTCGCCGTCGGTTTCCAGCACCTCAAGCTCGCACTGGCCGCAGGCGCCGCCGCGGCACAGGTAGGGCGCCTTCACGCCGGCCGCCTCGATCGCTTCGAGCAGGCTGGCCTGCGCGCCGACCTGGACGGTGATGCCGCTGCGCGCGAGCACCGCCTCGAACGGCGCGCCCGCCGGCGGTGCCAGGAACTGCTCCCAGTGCACGTGGCCGTCCGACCATCCCGCGGCGCCCGCCGCGCGGCGCACGGCGTCGATCATGCCGGCAGGACCGCATACATAGACATCGGTACCCAGCGGCTGGCCCGCCAGCACCTTGGCGAAGTCCGGTTGCTGGCCAGCGTCCTCCACATACAGATGCAGCCTCTCGCCGGCCAGCCGGTGCAGCTCGCCGGCAAAACCGGCGTGCGCCTGGCTGCGCACCGCATAGTGCAGCTCATAGGGGGTCCCCAGCCGTTGCAGCTCGGCCAGTTGCGAGAAGAACGGCGTGATGCCGATGCCGCCGGCAATCAGGATATGTTTGCGGCGCGTCTTGAGCAGCGGGAAGAGATTGACCGGGGCAGAGACCCGCAGGAGCGCGCCCTCGCTCACCCGCTCGTGCATGAAGCGCGAACCGCCCCGCCCTTCGTCGACCCGGCGCACGCCGATCTGGTACCGGCCGGTCTCCCAGGGGGAACTCATCAGCGAATACGGATTGCGATGCAGGCGGCCCTCGCCCTGCATCTCGACCACGATATGGCTGCCACCCGAGAAGGCGGGCAGCTCGCCCCCGTCGGCGTGCTCCAGCGTGAAGCGCTTGACCAGCGGCGTCACGGCCTCGATCCGCGCCACGCGCACCGGCATGCTGTCTTGCGGTTTCATGCTGCCCCCGGCGTTTCCGCGTCGGCCATCACGCCCATGAAGGCGGCGAGGCGGCGCGAGTAATGATCGCGCACCAGCAGCTTGCGGCGGCATCCCGCGCAAGCTGCGATACCGCCAGCCACCGCTTCGTTGCAGGTGCGGCAATGCACGCAATAGACCCGCCGCAGGCCCGGCGCCACGCATTCGCATTGCATCTCGGCGGGATCCAGCCCGTGCCGTTCGGCCAGCCGGCTCGCCTGGGCGAGGAAGTCCTCGTCGCCTGCGGCGTAGAAGCGCAAACCCATCGGCAGCGATGCCAGCGCCTTGCCCAGTTCGTCGAGCAGCGCCGCGGTCGACGCGGCGACCGTGACATCCGCGCCGGCGGCCAGCACCGCCTGCGTCAGGTCGGCGCCGGCCCCGGCCGCGTACAGCAGCCTGCAAACCCCGGC
>NZ_JARJLM010000451.1 GCF_029335485.1 Cupriavidus basilensis | reverse complement strand
GCTGCGGGTGCCGCACACCATCCGCCTGCAGTGGGACGGCCGGCTTGCGGCCGGCGTCTGCGCCAAGGACATCATGCTGTTTCTTTGCGGGCGGCTGGGTCTCGACGGCGGCCGCTACGAAGCGGTCGAATACACCGGAACGGCCGTGGCGGCCCTGCCCATGCAGGAGCGCATGACGCTGGCCAATATGAGCGCGGAGCTGGGCGCGCAGACCGGCCTGATCGCCCCCGATGCCACCACGCTGGCCTGGCTTGCCGAAGCCGGCGTACCTGCCGCCACGCTCGAGGCCATCCCGCTCGCACACTGGCGTACCGAGTCCGGCGCGGCCGTGCTGGCCAGCCATCGCTTCGACGCGGCGGCGCTGGCACCGCAGGTGGCCGCGCCGCATTCGCCGGCCAACACCGGCCCGGTGGACCATGCCGCCGGCCAGCGCGTGGAGATCGCCTACCTGGGCGCCTGCACGGGCGCCAAGCTGGAAGACCTGCGCATGGCCGCCAGCGTGCTGCGCGGCAGGCGGGTGGCGCCAGGCGTGAGCCTGCAGGTGGCACCTGCCTCGCTGCGCGACCAGCGCCAGGCCGAACGCGAAGGGACGCTGGCCGTCCTGCTGGAGGCCGGCGCGCAGTTGCTGCCCAATGCCTGCAATGCCTGCGCGGGCTACGGCCCCTCGCGCTTCCCGGCGGGCAGCCACGCCATCGCCTCCACCGCCCGCAATTTTGCCGGCCGCATGGGCGAGGATGGCAGCGCCGTCTGGCTGGCTTCGCCGCTGACCGTGGCCGCATCCGCTGTCACCGGCAGCATCACCGATCCGCGTGGCCTGCTGCCATGAGCCCGATTGCTGCCCAGCCCCTTCCCGGTGGCCGCATCTGGCGCTTTGGCGACAACGTCGATACCGACCAGATGGCACCTGGCACCCATATGAAAGGCGGCGTCGCCGAAATTGCCCGGCACTGCCTGGCCGGGCTGCGTCCCGAGTTTCCTGCCACGGTGCGCGCCGGCGACCTGCTGGTGGCGGGGCGCAACTTCGGCACCGGCTCGTCGCGCGAACAAGCGCCGCAGGCGCTGCGCCAGCTAGGCGTGGCGGCGGTAATCGCGTCCTCCTTCGCAGGCCTGTTCTATCGCAATGCCATCAACCTCGGCCTGCCGGTGCTGATCTGCCGGGATACCTCGCGCCTGCTGGACGGCGGCTGCGCGCGGCTGGCGCTCGAGCGCGCCGCGTTGCTGCTGCCCGACGGCAGTCACGTGGCATGCGAGCCCATCCCGGAATTCCTGTGCGCCCTGCTGCGGGCCGGCGGGCTGGTGCCGCACCTGAAGGCCCGGCTGTCCGCGCGGCGCTGAGCCGCCGGTGCGCCGCACGCCCGGATCACGCCGGGCGCCCGCAACCGCACTGGCGCAGCAAGGCCATGACCTCTTCCTCGGTAGTCTGGCGAAAATCCAGGTAGAACGTGCCCACCGCGCCAAAGCTGGCCGGCACGTTCAGGCAGACCACCTGGTCCGCGGCCGCCCGCAGACTGGACAGGCCCTCTTGCGAAGCAACCGGCACAGCCGCCACGACCTGCTTCGCGCCCGCGCGGCGTACGCCCTCGAGTGCGGCGCGCATGGTGGCGCCGGTCGCCACGCCATCGTCCACCACGATCACGGTACGCCCCGCCATGGCCGGTGCCGGCGTGCCGGCGCGGTAGCGCTGCTGCCGGCGCGAGATCTCGTCGAGCTGGCGCCCGCGTTCCGCATCGAAGGCGCCGCTGTCGAGCGCGCGGCGCGTCCAGGCATCGTCGTTGGCCACCGTATGCGGGGGGGCGCCCGCGGCAGTTCCCTCCACCACGGCACCGAGCGCCAGTTCCGGATAGCCGGGCGCGCCGATCTTGCGTACCAGCAGGATGTCGAGCCGCCCCTCGAGAATGCGGGCCACCTCGAACGCCACCGGTACGCCGCCGCGCGGCAGCGCCAGCACCAGCGGGGGCTCGCCGGCGGCAGCTGCGCCAAAACCGAGTCCGGCCAGGTGCCGGCCAAGATAGAGACCGGCTTCGCGGCGATCGGCAAAGCACGGCGGCAATGACGTGGCGCGAGACATGGCTGTCTCCTGCAGGGAGGGGGTCGATGGGCCCCGGTCGCGACGTGCCGTGAACGGGATGAGCGGTAGAAGGCATCCAGGCGGCGCGGCATCGGCGCACCCAAGCCAAATATAGACGCATCCGGCTGGCGAATCGAGGGGGCCCGGCAGGCGCGCGAGCGCCTCCGCCGTCGCTCGCCAAGGGATGCGGAACGCCCAGGGACATGAGCCCCGGAGCCGGCACCATTGAATGCGATTCCGCAACACTGTGTTTTGCCGGGGCAGGCTTTTCTCCGGCGGGCTTTTGGCTAAGATGGCGCTCACCGATGGCAGCCACCGATCGCCATTTCACCAGCGTCCCCCGCCGGGCCCCAACCATGCCCCAGCGACAAAGCCCCAACAAGGCTTGCCCGGGACGCGACCGACCGCATCAGCGAGAAAGCCAATGAGCACGCATCACGGAACCACGCAGGACACCCACCACGCAGGCCAGGCCGGAGCGGACGTCAACAGCCCGGGACTCGATATCCCCTTTGGCTCCCTCGATGCCGCTGCCCTGTCCGAACTTCCCTACACCTTCCGCCCTACCGGCACCTGCGCGCGCTACTACAACGAGTGCTTCAGCTGACAGCCAAAGCGCGCCGGGACCGGATCGCAAGGCCAGCCGCCGCAGGCAGCCCGCGCCTTGCCCCTGGCTTCCTCGATACGCCTCTCGGCGGCTTGCGCTGTCGGCTGTCCGGCGTTGGCTGCAAGTCCTGCAGGACGAACGAAACCGTGGAGTGGCGAACAAGCGAACGCGGGAAAAAAGCCGGAGGAAAAGAGCGCCTCGCGTAGAACCGCGAGGCGCTGGCCGGCAAGGGGATTCCGGCAGGGAGTCGTATAGCCCGACGGGGAAGCAAGGCTATTCGCGGATTCTATATCATTTTTATCATTTGTGAATATGGCATAGGTTTCATATTTTCGTGCCAATACGGTCCGCAATAACCGGCACGTTCACACCCGCTCCGCTACCATGAACGCATCGCCAGGCGCGCGGGCAACCAGCCGCGCAGCGCGGCGAGCGTCATCGGAGGCGCGAAGTGATAGCCCTGTCCGAGGCGCACGCCCTTGGCCGCCAGCAGCGCGCGCTGCCCCTCGCACTCGATCCCCTCGGCCACGACAGCGAGATCCAGCGCATGGGCGAAGTTGATGGTGGCATCGACGATCCGGCTGCTGACATTGTCTGCCGGATCCGCCTGCACGAAGATCCGGTCCAGCTTGAGGAAGTCGACCTCGAACTGCTTGAAGTAGGCCAACCCGCAGTAGCCGGTGCCAAAGTCGTCCACCGCCAGCTTGATGCCGCGCGCCTTGGCACGCTGGATGGCGCTGCGCTGTGGCTCCACCAGCGATACCGCATCGCGCTCGGTGATTTCCAGCACCGGCGTCACGTTGGCCTGCAACAGCGCGAACAGAGGCGAGTCGCCGGCCCAGAAGCCGGCGTCGTCGAAATGCGCATTGGTGATATTGAAGGCGAGATGGAAAGCGGGCGGCAAGGCCAGCGGCCCGAGGTCGCGCAGGACGCGGGGAATCAGGTGCTGCGTCAGCGCTACCGCCAGGTGCTGCTGCTCCATGGCCGGAATGAATTGCTCCGGCCCGAGCAAGCCGCGCTGCGGATGCTCCCAGCGCGCCAGCACCTCCACCCCCGCGCACAGTCCGCTCTCGAGATCGACCAGCGGCTGGTAGTAGGGCACGAACTCCCCGTTGCGCAGACCGCGCTGCAACTCGGCGGCAAACGAGCGGCGCGCGGCGCGCCGCGAATGCAGGGCGAACATCGCCAGCGCGGCCAGCCCGGCCACGAGCGGCGGCAAGGCCAGGTATTTCAGGCTCTCCTGCAGCGCCAGCGTGCGCGGCGCGCTGGCGATCACCGTGATCGGGTGTCCGGCCAGCTGGCGGATATCGACGATGCCGCGCTGCCCGCCCGCGATCACACCAGCACCGGCCCCATCGCCGGCGGCGTCCAGTGCGTTCGGCATGAAGCGAGTGCCGCCCACGTCGACCTCGATATCCGGAAGCCCCAGCTTTCCGGCCGACTGCACCATGTCGACCAGGTAGCGCCCCTCCACCCACACCATCACACCGTTGCCGGGACTGGTGCCTAAGAACACCGCCAGCGCCGTGGCGCCGCCGTGATGGGGCTTGGCAAGCCGGTATTGCAGGCCCGGCTGCCAGTGCATCAGCTCGCCCAGCGGCAAGACGATATCGCCTTGCACCGCGGAGCAATAGCGCATGCCGCGCGCCACCAGCACCACATCGCGGACGTAGGCGGTGTAGGCCCCCTGCTCCTGCAGCTGGCGCGCCACGCTGCGGCAGGGCGCGCCCACCAGCGCGCGATCCTGGTACGCAATGCCCAGCGTGTCGGCAAGCGCCAGTTCGAGATTGTCCCGCACGGCCAGCGACATCCGCTCCACGCGAGCGCGGGCATCGTGCGCGGCCAGCAACGCAATCAGCCACAGCATCAGGCCGCCGGCAAAGAGCGCCGCCAGCACGGCGGCACGGCGCGCTCCCGGCTGGCCCCACAGACTGTCCTTCACGCTACCGCCGGCAGGCTAAGTGTCACGACCGTGCCCTTGCCGAGCTCGCTGGCCAGCGTGATCTGTCCCTGGTGCCCCGCCACGATTTCCCTCACGATCGCCAGGCCCAGGCCGTTCCCCTTGGAATTGCCATGGCGGTTGGCCCGGTAGAAATTGTCGAACGCCATCCCCGCCTCTTCCTTCGTCATGCCGATCCCCCGATCCTCGACCCGGACCGACACCTTGTCCTGCCCTTGGGCCGGCGGCTCGACGGTAACGGTCACGGCCTCCTGGCCATCGGAGTACTTCAGTGCATTCTCGACCAGGTTGCGCAGGGCTTGCGCCAATTGGGAGCGGTCCGCCAGTACGTACAGCGGCTGGCCCGCGTCGACCACACGGACCCGGCCCTGGCCGGCAAACTCGGTGGCCACGGTCTCGCGCACCAGCGCGGCCACGTTCACGCGTTCGCGCTCCTGCATGCCGTTGCTGCGCGCTTCGATGCGTGCCAGGTCGAGCAGGTCGGACAGCAGCGCATTGAGCTGGCTGGCGCGGCTATGGATCGCGTGGTAGATGCCCCTGCGGCGCTCCTGTGGCACCACATCCGCGCTCAGCAGCTCCGCATAGCCGGCGATGCCCGCCACCGGTGCCTTCAGCTCGTGCGCCGCCGCCGAGACGAAATGCGATTTCATGCGGTCGTGGCGCAATTGCGACGTGATTTCCCGCAGCACCAGCACCAGGCCGCCACCGCTCGCGGCGTGCACGATGCGCACCTCGTAGGCAGGCGATATCGCCATGTCGAACTCGACGATGCCGGCAAATTCGCCACCCGGCTGGGCTCGGTCCAGCTCGGCCAGGAGCTGTTCCGCATGGCACGCCTGCCGCGCCGGCCGGCGGCCGCGGTAGAGCCAGTGGACGAACTCGCGCTGGGTGGCGCCGCGCAATTGCGACAGCGTAATGCCGAGCAATTCGCATAACGCCGTGTTGGTCTCGTCGATCACGCGATCGCGGCCGAACACCGCCACCCCGTCGGGCATGGCAAGGAACAGGCCCCGCAGGTGCTGCTTCTTCTCGGACAGGATGTCGCGCACCACACTCTCGCGGTCGGCCAGCGCGGCAAGCTCGCGCAGCGCGATGAACTGCCGAAGCTGGAAGAACGCCACCAGCACCGTGGCCACGCCGGCGATCGCGATCACCACCCGCAGCCTGTCGCGATAGCCCGCCAGCGCCGCTTCGCCGCTCACGCCGGCCACCACCGCGAGATCGCGCCCTGCCAGGCGCCGGATGGCGTAGAAGCGGCCGTCGCCGTCCGGGACGATGCCATCGCGCGGCTCGGCGAGCGCGCGGCGCAACGGGGAGCCGGGCATCAGGATCTGGCCAGGCTGGCGGCTGCCATTGCTCCAGCGCGCGCGCACCACGAAGTCGTCGGTGCCCGCGAGCATCACGGTGCCGGATTCTCCCAATCCCGCACGCGCGTACACATCGGACAGGTAACCGGGATCGAGCGACACCACCACCGCACCAAGAAACCGGCCGGTGGCCGCTGCCACGATGCCCTTGGAAAGCGGCACCACCCAGCGCCCCGAGACGCGCCCGACCAGCGGCATGCCAACGTACAGGGACGGTCGCCCGCGGCCCTGGTGCACGCGGAAGTACTGGCGGTCGCTCAGATCCGTCGGCTCATCGCTCGCACAGGTGGAGGCCCGCAGCATGCCGGCGCGGTCGAGCACCGACACTCGCAGGAAGGGCTTGACCGCCAGGTAGCCGCTGCGCGCCCATTGCGCCAGCGGCAGCGCCGGGCCGCGCTCGACCACCGCGCGCCCCACCAGCGACGCCGCCTGGTCGGCTTCGGCCAGCAAGCGTTCGGCATGTTCACCGAGCATCCCGGCGACGTGTGCGAGATTGGCATGCGCGCGCCGCAGCTCGGCCGCGCGATCCCACAGCGCCCAGCACGCCAGCGCGCTCCAGATACCGGCGACGATGACAATACCTGACCAGAACGGATGCCTCGCGGCGCGATGCGCGCCTGCCCAAGCCTGTCGGTAGATTTCCAGCCTCATGGGAAAGCTACCGGAAAACGAATATATTGTTCATCACAGCCGTGCATCGCAGCCTTCGATACCAGTCCGCGCGTGCGTGCGGCCCGCGCCCCCCGGGTGCCGCTGCCGTGCGGCAGCCTCCTTGCAGCAAAGCTTCACAGTATGATCTATCCGGCTATGCCAGGGCCCTTGCGATGGTTCACCGCCCGGGACCTCCGGTACTGCCGGCCAGGTGCGTCGCGCAGCATGACTTTCGACATTTCAGCGATGCCTCATCATAATTGCGTGCTTCTCTGGCATAAAGTTGCGCTTCTGCAGCTTTCCGACGAATAATGAAAACAATACGATACGCAATGCCACAGCCCTGCGCGGCGCGCGTTGCGTCAGTTGAAGAGGCCATATGACCGATCTGCGCTTTTATTCCACCAGGACCGCAGCGCAGAGGCTTGGCGTTTCCTTGCGCACGGTCCAGCTCTGGGTCGAGAACGGCCGGCTGCCCGCGTGGAAGACCGACGGCGGCCATCGCAGGATCCCGGCCGATGCGGTGGACCGCATGGTGGCCGAGCAACGCAACCAGTCGGCCACCGCGGCGCCGGGTGCGGCAGCGGAAAAGGCGTCGGCGGGAAGGGCATTTCGCGTGCTGTTGGTGGAAGACGATGAGCACCTGCTGCAGATCTACCGCATGGCGCTGGAAGCCCTGGCCCCGCAAGTCGAAATACTTGAAGCCACGAACGGATACGATGGCCTGCTGCTCATCGGCAGCAGCAAGCCCGACCTGGTAATCCTGGATCTGATCATGCCCGGCATCGACGGCTTCCGGCTATGCCGGACCATCGACGCGCAGCTGGAGTTTGCCTCGACCAGGATCGTCGTGGTGACCTCGCTGGACAAGCATGCGATCAATGACCGTGGCGGCATACCCGCGCATATCCGCGTCTTCTCCAAGCCGATCCCGATGTCGGTATTGCAATCGCTCGTCGTTACACTGCAGGCCGCCCCCCCCGGTTCACCGGGCTAGGACGCACGCGCAGGCGCAATGGCGGAATCGGTTGCCGCCATTGTATATCATTTTTTTCATATAAATGCTGGCGGCAGGTTTCATATTTACGCACAACCGATGCCTGCCAAAGCGGCTGGCGAACGGTCCGAACGCCCCTGTCCCAGCGTTCTCCGATGTCCATCCATGGACAATACCTGCGGGAAGCCGTACGCCTTGCCAAGGCCAACCGCGCGCGGCGGTCTGTCCTTGCAACCGCCGCCAGTGCCGCTCATGCGCCTGCCCGGAGGCATGACGGCAGCCGAACTGTCTGGCGCTCGAGCGGGCCACGGATGCGCCCTGGGCAAGAGCGTACCCATTTCTGCGTGAGCCGCCCAAAGGGGAGGCGTACCCGTTTCTGCGCAGGTTTTCACGTCCGGGAATGGCCTGCGTACCCGTTTCTGCGTGCCTCCGGGGCGGCCGAAAAAAGAGGGGCGTACCCGTTTCTGCGAAGAAACAATGCGCCCGGCGGCATGAGCGTACCCGTTTCTGCGTGACGTCGATCCGGGCGCCCTGGCACGGCGGCAGGCCGTTTCGGTGTTTCAGTAGTTCTTGTAGGGCAGGAACTTGCCGGACATCTCGATGCGCACGCGGTCGCCGTTCGGATCTGTCTCCCGCCGCAGGTCCATGCGGAAATCGATCGCGCTCATGATCCCATCGCCGAACTCCTCATGGATCAGCGCCTTGAAGGTGCTGCCGTACACGCTGACCAGTTCGTAGAAGCGGTAGATCAGCGGATCGGTCGGCACCGCGGTCGGCAGGGAGCCTTTGTATGGCACCGTTCTCAGCCACGGCTCCGCTTCCGCCGGCAAGCCGAAGATGTCCACCACGGCGCGCGCGCCGGCCTCGTCGAAGGCCATCTGGCCGAGGCAGGCGGCGGTAGTCCACTCCTTGCTCCTGCCGACCTTGTCGGCCACGTCGGCCCAGCGTATACCTTTGGTGACCTTGGCTTCGATGATCAGGTCAGTGACGTCGCTGCGGTTCATGTCTTGTCCTCTCGGTTGGATGGCAGGGGATGGACAGGTCGGCGCAGGCAGCGCGGTGCGATCCCGCGGCCGCAGGAAGTGCCCGCATCGGCCGGCGCCCGGAGAATCGATGTCATGGCTGCAACACGGCCTCGATGCCATCGGGAACGTCCGCGCCGGCGTATCGCACCATGGCGGCAAACGAGGTGGTGCCCGGCATCAGGGCCTGCAATGCCAGCACGACAAGCAGGATCGGCATTCAGACCTCCCGTTCTCCCTTGACACGGCGCATGGCGCAAGGTTCGTGCCACTTTGGCGGCCGCGGCGCCGCAGCCGCCCACGCGCCAGCAAATACCGGTGCGCACTGGCACGGACGCAGCACGCACTGCGAAGGGGAACACGCCCACCGGCTCTCCCCGGTAAGCCAGCCACCACGCCCCCAAGCGGTGCACCTTGGTACGGTTTGCTGCCCCTCGCACCGACGGCGCCGCCGCGCGGCGTACGTGGCACAGCCATTGCATGCATACAAGATCGCATACAAGCAGGGGAGAACGTGCCGCACGCATGGATGCCTTTGTCCGGCTGGCAACGCGCCGGGCCAGCGCCTGCATCGCGACAGCGGCCCGAGCTTGACGAAACGAGGAAAAACCCATGACCGAGCCTTGCCACGATACGCTGGCGCGTTACGCTCGCAGCGCGCTCAAGCTACACGGGCTGAACCTGCCGGACGCCGAAGCGCGCGTGATCGAGCCATTCCTGCGCGTGGCCGCGTTGGCGGCGCCCATGCTGGCGCACCGGCCCGATGCGCATGACGGACCTGCCTCGGTGTTCCGGCCATGACCAGGCGCGGTACCCCGTTCGAATCCGTGCTGGCGGGAGCGGCGGCATGAGTGGTGCCGATGCCCGCGTGGTCTCGCGCGCCGAAGCCGTCTATGCACAATTGCGCGACGACATCTTCGAGTTCCGGCTGCTGCCCGGCGACCGCTTTACCGAGGGCGAGATCGCCTTGCGTCTCGGCGTATCGCGTACGCCGGTGCGCGAGGCGCTGCTGCGGCTGCAATCCGACGCGCTGGTGCAGGTGTACTTCCGCAGCGGCTGGGAAGTGGTGCCGCTGGACTTTACGCGTTTCGACGAACTCTACGCCTTGCGCAAGCTCATCGAGACCCACGCCGTGCGCATGCTGTGCACGCCCACCGCGCCCTCCGTGGATCGCGGCGCGCCGGCACAACTCGCGCAGTTCTGGTGCGTGCCGGAAAGCGAGCGGCTGGAGGACGGCCGCGTGGTGGCGCAGCACGATGAAGCCTTTCACGCCGCGCTGGTGGCCGCGGCCGGCAACCGCGAGATCGCGGCCGTGCACCGTCAGGTGAGCGAGCGCATCCGCATCATCCGCCGGCTCGATTTCACCTACGCCGCGCGCGTGGCCGCCACCTATGACGAGCACGCCGCGATCCTGCGCGAGATCCAGCGCCAGCACGTGGACCAAGCCATGCTGCTGCTGTCCAGCCATATCGAGGCGAGCCGCGCCGAGGCGCGCAAGATCACGCTGCACCACCTGCAGACGATACGCACCGGCGCCGGGAATGCGCGCGGGTAGCCTGCACCGCGCGGGCGGGCGCAGGCGGCAGCGAAACCCCGCTTCATCGCCACCCGCCCCCATGCGCGGGCGGGATTGGCACGCCAGCAAGGATGCGCGCGCATCGCTACAACGGTAAAACTTTGCGGGAGTTATTTCCGATGTAACGCCACATTACGGGACCGGCGGCGTCCCGTTTGCTTTTCACGCCGCGGCCCGCCCTGCCGCAATATCGGCGCGCCCAATGCCGGCAAGGCCTGGCGGCCTCGGCCGCGGAACCGCCAACGCCTGCCGCATGGAGCGCCGGGTCCTGCGCAAATGTGAAAGCGCCTTACAAGTCCAGGCACACCGGCGCGGGCCTCGTGGCTACAGTGAAGCCATGTTCAACACGAAGCCCGTCACGGAGTCCCCGACATGAAACGCGCCATTTCCCTGGTTGTCCTGCTGTCCACCGCAGCCGCCCTGCTTTCCGCCTGCATCGTGGTGCCCCCGCGCGGTGGCCCGCCGCCGTACCGCTACCACGACCGCTATTGATCGAACGGCGGTGCCCTGGCCGGACAGCTTGCGCCGGCCTGAAAGCCCCCGCGCAACGAACACAAGCACGCAACAAAGCACCACCCGCCTCTTTCGGATCCCTGGAGTTGAATCATGAAACGCCAATTGCTGCTCGCCCTCGCCACACTCGCCGCCGGCGCGGCGCTTGGCGTCATCTCACCCGCCCGCGCTCAATCGTATCCCCCGGGATACCACGGTGGCCCCCCGGTCATGCGCCCGGCTCCGCCGCCGCCGCGCTACGAACCGCGTCCGCAGGCGCGTCCCGGCCGGGTCTGGGTACCGGGACACTGGGTAGCCGGCAGCGGCCGCTATGACTGGCGCGGCGGCTACTGGCAGCGTGCGCGGGCGGGCTATCGCTACGTGCCGGAGCGCTGGGTGCCGGGCCCGCGCGGCGGCTGGGTACTTCGCCCCGGCTACTGGGCACGCTAGAGTCCCGAGTCCGATATTCGTTGCAGAAACAAGTCTGCCGGGCAGGTGTGGGAGCCTATCAGCGAAGCGCAGCAAGGCTGAAGCCCTGCGAGCAGGCGTGACGGCGGATCGCGCGTCTTGCCGGCGGACTTATTCAACGAAGTCGTGATTCAGGATTCCAGGTCCCGCCAGCGGATGCTTTCCGGCACCGGCTTCGGCGCTCTGCGCCGCGGGTCGGTAGCAGGATGGCAGGGCCCACGCCGGCTCATCCAGAGGGCGGACCGGAACCTCATCCTTTCGCACTAGATCTTCCGCCGGCGGCCGGCCGGGACAAATGCGGGCCGGGAAAAACCCCTCCCGTGCGAGCCGTTTCAATTCTGGATCAGATACATCCCGCAAAATAATATCACTCCCCCGATCGGGTGAATTTGAGTTGAATGAATATCTCCGGACCGGCATTTCCGTTACACCGATGAAACATTATTGAAGTGCGCTGTTTCAACCATGCAACGGCGCTTTATGCGCCCTGAATGCCGCGTCGATAACTTCGCCAAGCCAATCTCCATAAGGCTTTCTGGATTGCGAAAAATCCCTCATTCATCCTTTAATTTGCGCAAAAAGGAACGCTTGCATTCCCTTCTATCAGCCCATAAGATGATTTTAAGCCTATTTATGGGGCGAGATTTCTCGGGTTGGGTTCGGGTCACTCTTCCGGCCGCGCTGACAAGTTCCATGCAAAACGGAACGCTATGCTGCGGCATGGAAGCACGGGGGTACAGCACACACACTGCAAGTGCTTTTGGCACGCGCCGTGGAGTCCGGTATTCCGTCACGCAAAGCGTCCCTCTCCCTGACCCGAACAACGGGGAGTCACACGAACATGAACGCATTGCTGATCGAGGAGCATCCGCTGCTCAGTCTCGGGCTGCTTCAGATGCTCGAGAGCATCCATGGTACCGGGCACGTCGTCACCCTATCGCCCTTCGATATTGCCCACCTGGATGGTAGCCATCGCAACGCGGACCTGATGGTATTCGGCATGCCTGCCGATACGGTCTCCGGGTGGCGGCAACTGGATCATGTCCGTGAACACCTCGCCCCCAGGCGCATCCTGGTTCTGGCGGACGCGCTCCCGCTGTGCGTGCCGTCTGCCGACAGCGCCCGCAATATCTGCGGCTGCCTGCCGAAGACGGCCGCGCTGCCGGTGCTCGAGGCCGCGATCCGGATGGCGATCTCCGGCGGCCAGGGCCTGATGCTTCCGACAGAAGCCGGC
>NZ_JARJLM010000450.1 GCF_029335485.1 Cupriavidus basilensis | reverse complement strand
GTCACGCTGGATAAAACCGAAGGCCAGGGCGGTGAGGCCCAACTCAAGATGCCGGAAGCCCTGAACCGCGAGATCGCACAACTGCAAACGGGTTGACATAGCCTGGGCAATCTTGTCGCGTTGGCGGAAAAGGCGAAGGCACGGCACACGCTGTGCAATCCGACCCGGTCTGGGCATCGGCAAAGTTTGGCGGTGCCATGAAGCAAGCCTTGCCGGCATGGTTGCACGCGCATCCCGACGACGACCACTTGTGCTATCCCAATGGCACGCTGCACGGGTCAACCATTGAGCGCATACCCTAACCCCCTGCGGGCTCGGCGCCGGAGCACCCTGGCCCGCTATCCACGTCGGGCGCGCGCAGCATAGTGCGTTCTGTTTCCACGGCCTCGATTCCGGCAGTAATTGAGGGCTCTAGCGTTTCCTCTCGCATATCGCGGTTCTCTATGGTCACACTGCCAATGAGCGCTGGATTGCGCGAAAAGATAGCATTTTTTTGAAATTTCCACATAAGAACCAGACTTTTCCCGACGAATTTTTTGCCAAATCATGGTAATTCTTGGCGTCGTGCATCGTCGGGGAGAGCCCGCGGCACATGCCCGTTGGCAAAGTGAAAGGCCGGTGACGAGAGGAATTATGGAAAAATCAGATAAGCGGATTCCATTTTTTGAACAACGGTTTATTAAACCGTTGTGGGCGCTCAGGCATGGACAGCAGGGATGCAGCATTGAAGATGTAGATGAATTCTGTATTTCTATGGCTCGGCCCGCGCCCCTCTTGCGCGATCAACCGCCATCGCCCCCCGCGCCGCCAAAACCGAAAGAGCCCAAGCGCCCGCCGAAGTCGCTTATAGAAGGGTTTTTAGAATTTCGAGAATGGATGAATGCGCCGCCGCCAAAGCCAGTGCCGACCCCCGCTGGGAAGGCGGCTAAAATGCCACGCATTAAACCGTTTGATCTACAGGACATTCCTGGCGCGATGGATCGCATCGGTTGGCCTATGTCTGCGAAAGTGATGCGAAAATGGCTCGCTGGCGATTTGAATTATGCGAATACCGATGATGGCGCTAAATTTGGTATTAATCAGAATGGAAAGCCATTCCCGCCAAACATGATTGATACAACCATGTTCAAATTGGATTGGATATTGGGGTTTGGGCGAGCTAGGGAGAAATATGAGCAGTTGGTAGATGAGGCTATATATTCAAAAAAGGCTAATAATGCTATTGCGAAGATATTTAGGCGGCATCAGCCTTCGCCTTGCTACAGAGACGCGTGGAAGTTGTGTGATGGGGATATGCAAAAATATCACGCAGAATTCCAGTTTCAGTTTGTGTTGATAGATGCCGAGAATACAGATAAATTTATCATGTTCTTGAGGGGCGCCGTAATGCCACACGGGTTGTTGATGGATGACCTATATGGTTCTCTCGGCGCATTTTCACTGAATGCGGCAATAGGTGGATTTTTCGTTGGTATGGTGAATGATAGGCGGGCACGCGTTGAAATATTGGATATTTCTCTGTATATGCGCGATGTTTTTACATTCCATGACAGAAAAGAATCCCATCTTGGCGGGGCGATAGAAAGAGGGTCTCAATACTTAGGGCATTGGAATAAAAAAGGTTTTGTCATTGTTCCGAGCGCCACGGCTCTTGGCGAGGTAACAACGGGGGACTGGATTATGGCACCTATAGCGCGGAATGGAATGATTACCGAAGATGGTGTCTACTATCCTGTGAGAAATAGAGACTATCGAGATTGGCAGCTGGAACATAATCAAGGTGGGGATTTGATTTTGTATTCTGATAGGCGGCTAATGAGGCTTCCAAGTCCGATTGTCGTGGAGTTTGATCTATGGTGATTTTTTCTGAATTGAAAATGCGAATTGGATTGATTTTTAGATTGTTGATTTTGATTGTAATTGTTGTGTTACTTGTTCCTTATGGCTGTGATGCGCTAAATAGGTCGGCTGCGCGCGAATGTAAACGTGAGTCTGTCGGTGCCTATATAGGTGAAATCTGCTATTTGCCAAGTGAGTATGGTACTTTGTTTCGCCTGTATGACGCGCTTAGTGGGGAACTAATGGCGGAAAGAACATATAAACACCCTGGGCCAAAAATAATTTGGGGAGACGATAGCGTAATATACGATACTTCCGGTTCTGATGAGAGCGGCTATGTGAAGTTGCCGCCAACACGTTGGGATTGGATGCGGGCCAGACTCCCGTAGCGAACGAAGCCTCTTGCTACATTACTCTTCCAGAGTATTAACGCTTCTGATCTTTCTGGCTATGTCATGCAATGTCCGAATTGGGTGCGCCACGACAGCCGGAACTCACGAGAAGCTGATTTCGTATTGCCAGGTATCCCGCAACGGCAGAAGGAGCAAACACCGTCGTCGTTCCAAGCGTTTTTGGCGCATCCGGTCGGCTTCGGAAAATCCCTTGGCTTTGTCGGCAAGCTGGAGCCGGTCCCGGTGCCGGCTCTTGTCCCCTCGTATTCCGCCGTCACGCCACCCGCCGCCCATCCCCCAGCGTGCGCGGATGCGCCGGCCGCGCCAGGCCAAGATGCTCGCGCAAGGTGCTGCCCTCGTACCGATCGCGGAACAGTCCGCGCCGCCGCAGTTCCGGCAGCACCAGATCGATGAAGTCGTCCAGCCCGCCCGGCAGCCACGGCGGCATGATGTTGAAGCCGTCGGCGGCGCCGCCCTCGAACCAGGCCTGCAGCTGATCGGCGATGCTTGCCGGCGTGCCGTGGATGGACCAGTGCCCGCGCGCGGTGGCCACGCGCAGGTAGAGCTGGCGGATGGTCAGGCCCTCCCTGCGCGCCAGCCCGGTCACCAGCTGGAAGCGGCTCTTGGCGCCGTTGGGCTCGGGCAGGTCGTCGGGCAGCGGTCCGTCGAGCGGGTAGGCGGAGAGATCCACGCCGCCGAGGTTCTGCGACAGCAGGGCCAGCCCGACGGCGGGATGGATCAGGTCCTGCAGTGCTTCGAACTTTTCCTTCGCCTCGGCCTCCGTGCGCCCGATGACCGGGAACACGCCCGGCATGATCTTGAGCTGGTCGGGCGTGCGGCCGTAGCGGGCCAGCCGGCCTTTCAGGCCCTGGTAGAAGCGGCGCGCATCGTCCAGCGACTGTTGCGCGGTGAAAATGACGTCCGCCGTGCGGGCTGCCAGTTCCTGCCCGGCCTCGGATGAGCCGGCCTGCACGATCACCGGATGGCCCTGCGGCGGGCGCGATACGTTGAGCGGGCCGCGTACCTGGAAATGCTTGCCGTGGTGGTCCAGCGCATGCAGCTTGCCGGCTGCGAAATGCAGGCCGCTGTCCTTGTCGTAGAGGAAGGCGTCGTCTTCCCAGGTGTCCCAGAGCCCCGTGACCACATCGACGAATTCCTCGGCGCGGGCGTAGCGGTCCGCGTGCTCGGGGTGCTTGTCCAGGCTGAAGTTGCGCGCCTCGGCGTCGGACCAGGACGTCACCACGTTCCAGCCGGCGCGGCCGCCGCTCAGGTGATCGAGCGAGGCGAACTTGCGTGCGACATGGAACGGCTCGTTATAGGTGGTGGACACGGTGGCTACCAGGCCGATGCGCTCGGTCACCGCCGCCAGCGCGGACAGCAGGGTGAGCGGTTCGAAGCTGGCGGCACGCGCCGTGCGGGGCAGGGTGGCATCGTCGAGCGAGCGGATCGCCACGCCGTCGGCCAGGAACACCGTATCGAAGCCGGCGGCCTCGGCGCGCTGCGCCAGCCGCACGTAGTGCGCCAGGTTCTGGCCGGCATCGGCCTGGGCCCCGGGGTGGCGCCAGCCGGCCACATGGTGGCCGGTGGCTTGCAGGAAGGCGCCGAGCTTGAGCTGGCGCCGTGGTGCTGGATTGCGCATCGGATACTCCGCGTGGGTCGCCGGGGCCGTTCACGCAGCCGCGCGCGCCGGGGCTGCGTGATTGGCGGATTCGCCGTTCTTGGGCGTCCCGGACTTGATGGCCACGCTGCGGCGCCCGTCCACGCCGACCGGCACGTCGCCGGCGATGGTGACCCGGCGCACCACGCGGCGCGCGGCGCCGTAGTCGTTGATGGCGTAATGCTGCGTGGCGCGGTTGTCCCAGATCGCCACGTCGTTCGCGCGCCAGCGCCAGCGCACGGTGTTCTCGAGCCGGTGCACATGGTCCTGCAGCACGGCCACCAGGTGCTGCGAATCGGATGACGAGTAGCCCAGCAGTTTCTTGACGAAATGCCCCAGCACCAGCGTGCGCTCGCCGGTCTCCGGGTGCACGCGCACGACAGGATGCTCGGTCTCGTAGATGGCGGAGGTGAATACCTCGCGGTAGCGCTTGACGGATTCGGTGCTGACCGTGTTGCGGGTGGCGGCGTAGTCGTAGTCGTTGGTATGGAGCGCCCAGAGCCGGTCGGCCAGTTCGCGCAGCGCCTCGGGCAGGTCCTGGTAGGCCGCCGCCGTGTTGGCCCACACGGTGTCGCCGCCGGCCGGCGGAATGGTCACGCCGCGCAGTACGGAAACCTGCGGGTAGGCCAGGTCGAAGGTCACGTCGGTATGCCAGGAATTGGCGCGGCCGCCGTGCTCGGAATCGAGTTCGAGCAGGAACTGCGTGCCATCGCGCGAGGGTACGGTAGGGTGCGGCACCGGCGTGCCGAACAGGCTGGCGAAGCCTTCCTGCGCCACATCGTCCAGGTGGTCCTGGCCGCGGAAGAACAGCACCTTGTGGCGCAGCAGCGCAGCGCGCACGGCGGCAAAGGTGGCGGTGTCGAGATCAGGCGCGAGCTTCAGTCCGCGGATCTCGGCGCCGATGCGCCCCGCTACGGGATGGATGTCTAGCGTGACTTCTGCTGCGGTTTGCTGCTGGGTCATTCGGGATTCTCCTGTGAGCGAAGGGTGCGGTTCAGATCGCGAAGCGGATATGCGGCGGCAGCCGGCCGGC
>NZ_JARJLM010000044.1 GCF_029335485.1 Cupriavidus basilensis | reverse complement strand
CATGCCGATGTTAACACCGCTGTAAACAGAGCGGTTAACTTTGCGCCTGGTCTGCGCTCAGCCCAGGTCGAGCGGGATGAAAATGCGAGCGTCGTCGCGTTGCACCAGTAGTGCGACCTGCTTGCCCGATTTCGCCACCAGCGCCCGCAACTGCTCCGCCGAAGTGATCGGCGTGCCGTTGATCGACAGGATGACGTCGCCCGGCTGGATGCCGACCTTGGCCGCCGGACCGGCAACATCCTCGACCACCAGCCCGCCGTCGATGCCGCTATCGCGCTTCTCCGTCGGGCTCAGCGGGCGTACCGCCAGGCCAAGCTTGCCGCCCACGTCATTGGCCGGGTTCTTGTCCGCCACGGTAGCATCCTTCGCCGTGCCGACCTTCACCGTCAGCGTCACGGACTCGCCCTTGCGGATCACCTTGAGCGATGTCTGCGTGCCCGGGGCCAGGTCGGCGACATGCTCCGGCAGGTCGCCCGAGTGGTCGATCACGTCATTGCCCAATTGCACGATCACGTCGCCCGGCTTGACGCCAGCCTTCGCGGCCGGACTGTCCGGCTCGACCGAGTTGACCAGCGCACCACTGGGCTTCGCCAGGCCGAAGGATTGCGCCAGGGCCTGGTTGACCTCCTGCACGCCGATGCCCAGGCGGCCGCGCGTGACCTTGCCATGCGCCACCAGTTGCCCTTGCACCTTGGTCGCGACGTCGATCGGGATCGAGAACGACAGCCCCTGGTAGCCCCCGGTCTGGCTGTAGATCTGGGAGTTGATCCCGATTACCTCGCCACGCTGATTGAACAGCGGACCGCCCGAGTTGCCAGGGTTGACCGCCACATCGGTCTGGATGAACGGCACATAGGTGTCATCCGGCAAGGAGCGCGACTTGGCGCTGACGATGCCCGCGGTCACGGTGTTTTCGAAACCGTAGGGCGAACCGATAGCCAGCACCGGTTCCCCCACGCGCACTCGCGCCGGATCGCCGAGCCGTACCGTCGGCAGGTCCTTGGCATCGATCTTGATTACCGCGACGTCCGTCTGCGCATCCGCGCCAAGCACCTTGGCCTTGAACTCGCGCCTGTCGGTCAGCTTGACGGTCACCTCCTGGGCGCCATCAACCACGTGCGCATTGGTCAGGATCAGGCCGTCAGGACTGACGATGAAACCCGAACCCAGGCCGCGCACCAGTTGCGGCTGGGCGTTCTGCGGCCCCTGGAACTGCGGTCCGAAGCGCTTGAAGAACTGGAAGAGAGGATCGTCCGGATCCATGCCCTGCGGTACCTGCGCCGAAGTGTGCTGGGCGCGCGCCGTCACGCTGATGTTGACCACGGCAGGGCCGTACTGGTCGACAATCGCCGAGAAATCCGTGGGCGCGGCCACCGCCATGGGCTGGGCCGGGGCAGTCACGGGCGCCGGTGCTGCGTATCCCGGCGTGATCACTTCCCTCTGCAGATAGGTGTAGCCTCCGGCAAGAGCGGCCAGGGCCGCAATACCGATGGCGGAACGAGCAAGCGTCTGGCGAATCATGGCGTTTTCCTCTTCTGGTCATTCAGGGCGTCCGAACTCTTCCGGACGCGACAGGACCATGCTAAGCCGCGATCCTTAAACCAGACTTAAGGAACGCCGGCGCATCGCCCCGGATCGGCTGGAAGATCCCGAATGCTTCTTGAGGCGCTCGGAAATTTATATTGCGCACAATTTAATTGCTAGTAATATATATGCATGACTACAAGCTGCTTCCCGACCGTACCGGACGAAACGCTGCTGCAGCTCGACAAGCAGCTGTGCTTTGCCCTCTACTCAACCTCGCTGGCCATGACCAAGCTTTACAAGCCGGTCCTGAGTAAGCTTGGACTTACTTATCCGCAGTATTTAGTCATGCTGGCACTGTGGGAACTGGATGGAGTCACGGTCTCAGCCCTTGGCGAGCGCCTGGCTCTCGATTCGGGCACGCTGACACCGCTGCTGAAGCGCCTCGAAAGTGCTGGCCTGGTCATCCGTCTCCGGGACTCGGCCGATGAGCGGCGGGTTCTCGTGAGCCTTACCGATGCGGGCCGGCGGTTGCGGCAGCCAGCCTTGAACGTTCCGCAACAGATGTTGTGCGCGACCCAATGCACGCTGGAAGAAATCCAGGCACTGACACAACGCCTGCAAAGCCTGCGTGCCACGCTGGAAGCCCGATTGCCTGACTAGGCGCGCAACTCGGCGCATCCAACGGTTTCATTTTCATCGACGGCCGCGAGAGTGGCCGCCCCAACCGGCTCACTGTCAGAGGGCCAAGCAAGGAGAGCATTATGAAGCTGGAAAAAGTCGTCTACACCGCCCACGCCACCGCCACCGGCGGCCGCGATGGCCGCGCCGTATCGTCGGATGGCCTGCTGGACGCCAAGCTCGCGGTGCCCAAGGAGATGGGTGGCGCCGGGAACGGCATCAATCCGGAACAGTTGTTTGCCGCTGGCTATTCGGCTTGCTTTATTGGTGCGATGCGCTTTGTTGCCGGGCAGCAGAAGATCACCTTGCCCGCCGATACTTCGATCGAAGGCGCGGTTGGCATTGGCCCGATCCCGCAAGGTTTCGGCATCCAGGTGGAACTGAAGATCTCGATTCCGGGCTTCGACCGGGCAGCCGCCGAGAAACTGGTGGAGCAGGCGCATCAGGTCTGCCCATATTCGAACGCCACGCGCGGCAATATCGACGTAACCCTGACGCTGGTCTGATTCGCGCCAGTTGCGACTTGGCGTAGTCTGGCCGGTCACCCTGCCAGACTATGTATGGCCAGACTATGTGCCAGCCGGCCCTTCACCCTGGGGCCGTTTCAGATCTCGCGTCAAATTCACGCAAAGTGCGCGCTTCTGTGCCGAAGTCAGCCGTTTTGCAGCGGCCTCCGCTTTCGATGCTTCGGACCGGTTCGCGAATCTCTGCCATCCCAGGATCCTGATCGGCTTGCGAGATCGCGTGTATTTAGCGCCCGTTCCCGCCAGATGTTGAGCAAAACGGCGCTCGACATCGGTCGTAATCCCGGTATAGATCGTGTTGCCCTCACATTCGAGCAGGTAGAGAAACCACGAGGCGTCGCCGTCGGCTGGCATTCTGGATTTTTTTGAGGGTCAGAAACGGCGGAGTACCAATTATGCAGGCGCGATCCGCCCGGTGCAAAGCACGCCATATGTGTGTGTGGCATGCATTTTCGGACCTTAAATAGCAAAACCCCCCAGTACTGTCGTACTGGGGGGTTTCAAGGGAGAGCCTGGCGATTACCTACTTTCACACGGGTATCCGCACTATCATCGGCGTGGAGTCGTTTCACGGTCCTGTTCGGGATGGGAAGGGGTGGTTCCAACTCGCTATGGTCACCAGGCATAAACGGTGTGCCGCGCTGACTCGGTCAACGCAGCGAATAGGGATGTAGTAGT
>NZ_JARJLM010000449.1 GCF_029335485.1 Cupriavidus basilensis | reverse complement strand
AACCCGCGCTTCGATTCACTGCTGGCCAAGCTGATCGTGCACGAGCCCGGCGGCAATTATGAGCGCGCACTGGCCCGGGCCTACCGCGCGTTGTGCGAATTCCGCATCGAAGGCATCGACACCAACCGCCGGCTGCTGCAGGACCTGCTGCTGCGCGACGAGGTGCGGCGCAACGACGTCCACACCCAATACCTCGACGCCGCGCTGCCGGCCATGGCGGCGGCAGCGGCCCAGCAGCTGGAAGGCGATCAGGCCCATCCCGCGCTGTATGCGGTTGGCGCCGCCGCTGACACCCAGGCGCATGCAGCGGAGCCTGACGATCTGCCGGACGACGCCGAACTGGTGCGCGCGCCCATGGACGGCGCGCTGGCCGCGGTCCAGGTACGCCCCGGCGACATCGTGCGGCGCGGCCAGCCCCTCGCCATCATCGAAGCGATGAAGATGGAGCATCCGCTGGAGGCGCCGGTCGCGGGCGAAGTGCTGCGCGTGCTGGCGCAAGCCGGCGATGTGCTGCGCGCCGGCGCGCCGGTGATCGTACTGTCGGCGGACGACGGCAGCCATCACGCGGTTGAGGCCGGCGCCGCGCTGGATCCCGCCCATATCCGCGCCGACCTGCGCGACGTGCTGGCGCGCCAGGCGCTCACCCAGGATGCGGCGCGCGCGCGGGCGGTGGACAAGCGCCATGGCCAGGGCGGCCGCACCGCGCGCGAGAACATTGCGCAACTGTGCGATACCGGCTCCTTCATCGAATACGGCGCGCTCGCCATCGCCGCGCAGCGCCAGCGGCGCAGCATCGAGGACCTGGAACGCGCCACGCCCGCGGACGGCATCGTCACCGGCATCGGCACCGTCAATGCGCAGCGCTTTCCCGCCGCCGACGCGCGTTGCATGGTGCTGGCCTACGACTACACGGTGCTGGCCGGCACCCAGGGCTTCTACGGCCACAAGAAGCTGGACCGCATGCTGGCGCTGGCGCGCCAGTGGCGCCTGCCGGTGGTGCTGTTCGCCGAGGGCGGCGGCGGGCGGCCCGGCGATACCGACATGCCGGTGGTGGCCGGGCTGGACTGCACGTCTTTCATCCAGTTCGCGCGGCTATCCGGCCAGGTGCCGCTGGTGGGCATCGTTTCCGGCCGCTGCTTCGCCGGCAATGCCGCCCTGCTGGGCTGCGCCGACGTCATCATCGCCACGCGCAATGCCACCATCGGCATGGGCGGCCCGGCCATGATCGAGGGCGGCGGCCTGGGCGTGTTCGCGCCCGAGGAAGTCGGCCCCGTGAGCGTGCAGGCACCCAACGGCGTGATCGACGTGCTGGTCGACGACGAAGCCGCGGCGGTGGACGCGGCCCGGCGCTACCTGTCCTACTTCCAGGGCGATCTGCCCGGCTGGGAGGCAGGCGATGCGCGCGCACTGCGCCACCTGATACCGGAGAACCGGCTGCGCAGCTACGATATGCGGGGCGTGCTCGCCGCGCTGGCCGATCGCGATTCCGTGCTGGAACTGCGCGCCGCCTTCGGCGCCGGCATCATCACCGCGCTGATCCGCATCGAGGGCCGCGCCTTCGGCTGCATCGCCAACAATCCCCGGCACCTGGGCGGCGCGATCGATGCGGCGGCGGCCGACAAGGCCGCGCGCTTCATGCAATTGTGCGACGCGCACGGCCTGCCTATAGTCTCGCTGTGCGACACGCCCGGCTTCATGGTAGGCCCGGAGGCTGAGAAGACCGCCACCGTACGCCATGTTTCGCGCCTGTTCGTCACCGCCGGCGCACTGCGCGTGCCCTTCTTCACGGTGGTGCTGCGCAAGGGCTACGGGCTCGGGGCGCAAGCCATGGCCGGCGGCAGCTTTGCCGCGCCCTTCTTCACCGTGGCCTGGCCCAGCGGCGAGTTCGGCGCGATGGGCATCGAGGGCTCGATCCGGCTGGGTTTTCGCAAGGAGCTGGAAGCGGTGGCCGATCCGGCCGAGCGCGAAGCGCTGTTTGCGCGTATGGTGGATGCCGCCTACCAGCGCGGGCGCGCGCTGAATATGGCGAGCCACCTTGAGATCGATGCGGTCATCGACCCGGCCGACACGCGTCACTGGCTGCTGCGCGGACTGGCCTCGGTGCCGGCTCCGGACCAGGCGCCGCGCGACGCATCGCGCCGCTTTATCGATACATGGTGACGCCTCGCCGGGCGATCGTGCAAACTTCCCCCTGCCATCCCGCTGCGCCAGCAGCAAGGAGACCAGCAATGTCCCATGACTTGGAGCGCCGGCCAGGCATTGCCGCAAGGATCGCGGCGTGCGCAGGCAGCGTGCTGACGCGCGCCGCCGCGGCGTGCATGCTGGCGGGTGCCTTGCCGATGCCAGTGCTGGCCCAGGCGCAGGCAGCGGCCACCGACGCGCCCATCAAGGTGGCCTTCATCGACCAGTTGTCCGGGCCGCTGGCCGATGTCGGCCAGATCTTCCAGGCCAACCTGAAGTTCGCCCTCGACGACGCCAATGCCCAGGGTGGCGTGCTCGGCCGCCACTACGAACTGCTCAGCTACGACAACAAGCTCTCGCCCCAGGAAAGCCTGACGGCCTTGCAAAGCGCCATCGATGCCGGAGTCCGCGTGGTGTTTACCGGCGCCTCCGGCTCGCCGGTGGTGACCGCGCTGGTGGAGGCCGCCAACCGCCAGAACGAGCGCCATCCCGCGCAGCGCATCCTGATCGTCAACTATGCCTCGCTCGACCCCGACCTGACCGGCATGCGCTGCAGCTTCTGGCATTTCGCCACCGAAGCGAACGCGGCCATGAAGATGCGCGCGCTGGCCAATTTCGCGCGCGGCCAAAAGGACATGCACAAGGTCTACCTGCTCAACCAGGATTACACCCAGGGCCGCATCTGGGCCGCGCTGGGCCGGCAGATGATCTCGGTCGCACGGCCCGACGTGCAGTTCGTCGGCGAGGCGCTGCACCCACTGGCCAGGGTCAAGGATTTCGCGCCCTATATCGGCAGGGTCAAGGAAAGCGGCGCCGATACGGTGGTCACGGGAAACTGGGGCCAGGACCTGAGCCTGCTGATCAAGGCAGCCGGCGAAGCCGGCTATCCGCTGAACTACCTGAACCATAGCGGCGGCGGCGCGCCCGGCACGGTGCAGGCGGTAGCGCAGGCCGGCAACGCCCATCTGACCTGGGTCGCCGAATACCTGCCCAACGGCGACGACCCGGTGCTGGCGGCATTGTCGGCCCGCGTCAGGCAGACGCCGGCCGGCGAGTACTTCACCCCGCGCGTGCTGATCTCCGTGCAGATGGTCAGCGAGGCGATCCGCCGCGCCGGATCCGACGACCCGACCAGCATTGCGTTCGCGCTCGAAGGCATGCAATACCATTCGCCCGTGGGTGACGTGCTGATGCGCAAGAGCGATCACCAGTTGCTGCTGCCGCAGGTGGTATCGACGATCGCGCCGGTGGACGGCAAGACCGTCAAGGTTGGCGCGGAAGGCACGCAGTATGGGTTCCGCTTCGACAGCATGACGCCGGGGCCCGAACTCAGCCTGCCCTCGATGTGCCGGATGAAGCGCCCTTCCTGAGGGTAGCGCCAGGCGCCTGCAAGCCGTCCAGGCGGGACACCGGGGCATCGGCCGCATCGACGTCCCGTCCCTTAGTGCCCGGCGGAAGGAACGTCCGGTCCCGCGGGCGGGGTCGGCGTGTCGGGCGCCCCGCTGGCGCGCGCCGCGCCCATCGCGGCGCCGGCCGGC
>NZ_JARJLM010000448.1 GCF_029335485.1 Cupriavidus basilensis | reverse complement strand
GGCGACATCGCTGGCGATCACATGGCGCAGCGGCACCACCTCCACATCGCCGCCCGCCACGCCCCTGTCCACCGCGGCGATGATATCGGCGATGCGGCGTACATTGTCCGCGTAGTCGGTCACAACGATGGTGTTGTTGTTGGGGTAGGCATTGATCACGCTGTTGGCCGTGATCAGCGGGCGCAGCACGGGTACCAGCGTGGCTGCGGACTCCCGCTTGAGACGGAACACCTGCGTGATGACCTGGTTGCCGCGCGCGCCGGCGCCGCTCGCGTTGCCGACGACCGTTTCCATCGCCTGGAGCTTGGCGTCGGCCTCGGGCACCACCTTCAGCATGTTGCCGTCCTCCACCATGGCGTAGCCCTGCAGGCGCAAGGCCGACTGCAGCGTGCGCATGGCCTGGGCCGTGGTCAGCGGTTTGTCCGAGGACAGGCTGAGCGAGCCCTTGACGCGCGGGTCGACCAGCACGGTCTTGCCATGTGCGGCGGCGACGGCCTGCACTACCTGGGCAATCTCGGCGTTTTCGAAATCCAGCGTGACGCGCCGCTGCGCCTGCACCGGGCCCTGCTCCGACAGCGCCCCTTGCGGCAGGCTCAAGGTCAGGGCAAGCAGTGCGCAGGCGTGCGCGAGATTGCGTTTGAGGTTCATGTTCCGTATGCGGGATGGCCGCGCCTGGAGCCGCTCTGGCACGGTGACCGTGAGTTGCCGCGAATGCCGCCGGGGTGGCGCTGCCGCGGGTTGGCGGCGGAACATCGCTGAAGGCATAAGCTATCCTGCCAGTGCAACAGAACCATGGCGGCGAAAGGCCAGTTCTTGCCATCATGGTGTCATGTTGCGCAGCGAGGAGATGCGCGGTCGCGGCACGGTTGCGGCGGCGCGCCAGGCCGCCGCGGCGCCCTTGTGGGGATGCCACTGCTTCGCCTGCGCTCAGCCGTTGTGGCATGAAGCGCTGTTGATGCCGACCCGCCCGACGGGATCGATGGCGTATCGGTTCTCGGCCTGCTCCGCACGGTTGTGGGCGAGCAGCGTGCACATTTCTATCCAGCACTCCGCGGACACCAGGTAGGCGTGCGGGCGCTGGTGTTTCGTGATCAGTACCGGTTGCTCCTGCGCGGCCTCCAGCGCGCGGGAAGGGTTGGCACTGAATTTCGTTACGTTGATGAACCACTGGCTTTCCGTCATGCCCTGACCTTTTGATGTAAAGACGAGACGACCGCCCTGGCCAAAGGAAATCCATCGTCCGCGATGATCGCGGCAAGGGCCTTGCGGGCGGCTGGCGAAATGTGGTGTTGCGTAATGTGTTGCGTCAGCCGGCAGTAGCGGTATCGGATCCGCTACACGGCCGGGCTTATCGGCTGGCTGCCCGGCGCTTCAGGGCCAGACGCCGCCGTCGTCGCGCAATGCCCGGTGCCGGCGCGATGCTGCTTCCATCTGTGGTCCCGGAATTCTTCTTGTGCCATTGCGCATTCCCTTGAAAGAGCGCCTGCCTCATTAGTTAAGACGTTTCATGAGACATGAAACCCGCAGTTTTTTTGTTGCGCGGCTATCGCCAGGTGCCGGCACATGCAGCGAGCACGCTCAGCGAATCCTTGCGCGCATGGATATGCGCCCCGGCCCGGGCAATGCCACCGCACCCGCGCGCAGCGCATAACGCATAACGCATAACGCATAACGCATAACGCATAACGATCCCCTCTTTTATTCGTTCCGTGTGCGCCGCCGCTTGCGTACAGTCTGCTGGCGCCACCCCAGCCGGCTGGCACCGACGGTGCGCCGCGTGCGCAAACCACGACTTCGCCCACAAGAATTCGAACAACCCGAACACACCATGACCCGCACTCTTTCGCTGCGCTCCCAGCGTCCTATCGTCCTTGCCGCCACCTTGCTGGCCGGTACCTTCATTGCCGGCGCGGCGCATGCCGACGCCACGCTCGACAAGATCCGCCAGCGCGGCAGGATCGTGGTCGGCATCATGTTGTCCGGCAGTGCCTTCGGCTCCATCGATCCTGCCACGCAGAAGCCCGTCGGCTTCAATGCCGAGCTGGCGCAGGACCTGGCAAGGCAGCTCCATGTGGAGCTGGAAACCGTGCAGGTGCAGCCGTCCAACCGCGTGCAGTTCCTGCAGCAGGGCAAGGTCGACGTGCTGATCGCGGCAATGGAATACAACGCCGAGCGGGGTGAGCAGCTGGGCCACGTGCCGACGCCCTATTACCGCGTGGGGGGCGCCGTCATCGTGCCAAAGCAGAGCGATATCCGCCGCTGGGAAGACCTCAAGGGCAAGACCGTGTGCATCTCGCAGGGCAGCAGCTATACGCGCCCGGTGCAGGTGGAATACGGCGCCATTCCGAAGGGCTTCAAGGGGTCGGCGGAATCGCTGCTGGCGCTGCGCGGCGACAACTGCGCCGGCGCCGTGCACGACAACACGCTGCTGCAGCCGCTGGTGCGCGGCAATCCGGAGTGGCAGAACTACCGCATCGTGCTGCCGGAGCTGAATCCCGCGCCTACCGTGGTCTGGACCCGCAGGGGCGAGCAGGACACCATCCAGGCGGTCGATCGCATCGTGCAGAACTGGCACCGCACCGGCTGGCTGATCGCCACCGAGAAGAAGGCCGGCATCCTGCCGCCTTCGCCGGCGCTCATCGAGCTGCACGACAGGTTCAAGGGCGGCCGTTCCTGATGGATGCCGCGATTGCCTCGCTGGTGGACGGAGCGCGCCATCTCGGCCTGAACTATGCCTTCCTGGCCGATGCCTATGACCGCGGCGCGTTCGCGCATGGCGCCTGGGTCACGGTGCAACTGGTGGTTTGCACGCTGGCAGGCAGCCTGGTGGCGGGCGTGGCCATGGCGGCATTGCTGACCTCCCGCCGTCCGCTGCTGGCGGGCGCCACCCGGGCCTTTGTCGAAGTCACGCGCAATACGCCCACGCTGGTGCAGCTCTACTGCGCCTTCCTCGTGCTGAATATGCTGATCACGCACGCCTTGCAGGACGCGCAGCGCAGCAATCCGCTCACGCCATTCCTGTGGGTGGTGGTGGTGCTGTCGCTGCACAAGGGGGTATTCCATGCCGAAGCCCTGCGCGCCGGCATCGAAGCGGTGCCCAAGGTCACGCTGGAAGCGGCGGCTTCGCTGGGCTTCGACCGCCGGACCCTGCTGTGGCGCGTGCAACTGCCGCTGGCGGCGCGCTTCGCGCTGCCGGC
>NZ_JARJLM010000447.1 GCF_029335485.1 Cupriavidus basilensis | reverse complement strand
GAAAACCAAATACCACCAAGAGCCCAACAACCTTAGACCCTGCACCCCCAAATCACTTCCCCGAAAGAACATCCCGCTGGTTAGGCGAAGCAATGCCATAGCGCGCCATGCGCCGGTACAGCGTCATCCTGCTCACGCCGATCTGCCGCGCCACCGCGCTCAGGTTCCAGCCCGCCGCGCGCAGGTATTGCATCAGCAACATCCCTTCGGGCGGCAGCAGGTGCGGGTCGAAGGCGGCATCCGCTGGCGCCGGCGCGGCAACGGATTCGACGGATGCCTTGCCCGGCGCCGCCGCGCTGGCGGTGGCCGGGAGCAAGCCCGGTTGCGGCGCGGCGCCGATGCCCTCGGGAAGGTCCTCCACCTCGATGTGGCCATCGGTGCAGACCGCGCGCGCGTATTCGAGCGCATTGCGCAGCTCGCGCAGGTTGCCGGGCCAGCGATGCAGGTGCAGACGCGCGCGTGCCGCTGGCGCAAGGCTCACCTGCCTCTCGCCATCCAGCATCTTGCCGATCAGCCAGTCAAGATCGGCGCGCTCGCGCAGCGGCGGCAGCATCAGGCGCGCGCCATTGAGCCGGTAATACAGGTCCTCGCGGAAGCGTCCGCTGCCAACCAGCTGGTCGAGCGGATGGTGCGTGGCGGAAATCACCCGCACATTGACCGGCACCGGGCGCGCCGCGCCGATGGACAGCACCTCGCCTTCAGCCAGCACGCGCAACAGGCGGGACTGCAGTTCGCGCGGCATGTCGCCGATCTCGTCGAGGAACAGCGTGCCGCCGTCGGCCTCCTGGATCAGCCCGCGCTTGGCCCGGGAGCCGGCGCCCGAGAAACTGTTGGGCAGGTGGCCGAACAGCTCGCTCTCGATCAGGGATTCGGGAATGGCCGCGCAATTCACCGCCACAAACGGCCCGTGGCGGCGCGCGCTGGCCTGGTGCAACGCCTTGGCGAGGTATTCCTTGCCGCTGCCGGTCTCGCCGTTGATCAGCAGGTTGATGGGTGAATCGACCAGCTTGGCGGCACGCAGCAACTGCTGCTGCAGTGCGGCATCGCCACCGCAGAGCGCGGCCAGCGGCGCCTGCAGCGGCGTGGCCCGTTCCCCGCTCTCGCTGGCGCGCTGCCAGCGCAGGGCCGGCGGCATCACGCTGAGGTAGAGCCGCCTGCCGCTGCGGGCCAGTGCCAGCGCGCGCTGCTCGCTCGGGCGCGAATGGACGAAGCGGCCCAGCTCGTCGAGCCGCGCCTCGAACAGCGATTCGAACGGCATGCCCAGCACCGGCGTGCCGGCGCCGGCCACGCCCAGTTCGGCCTCCAGCATCTGCTGCGCGCGGCGGTTGTGGCCGACGATGCGGCCCGCCGCATCCAGCGCGACAAGGTATTCCGGGTTGACGTCGACGAACTCCGGCGCGGCATTGAGCTTGAGGATCCAGTCCTCGCGATGGCTGCGCACGAAGCTGGCGTTCTCGATGCGGCTGGCGTAGATGCGCACCATCTGCAGCGCCAGCCCCTGGCTGTCCTTGGCCTGCGGCGAGGTCAGCGCGGAGATGTCGAGGATGGCGCAAAGGCTGCCGTGCGAATCGAACAGCGGCGCCGCGGTGCAGGTCAGGGGGATATGGGTGGCGTCGAAATGATCGGCCTGGTGCACGGTCAGGGCCTCGCCGGTGGCCAGCGCGGTGCCCACCGCGCAGGTGCCGGCGCCGGACTCGCTCCATTGCGCGCCCAGGTACAGGCCGGCGTGGCGCAGGCGGGCATCGGCGTTGGCGTCGCCCAGGTAGTCCACCGTCACGCCCTGGGCGTCGGTCAGCAGCACCACATAGCCCATGCCCGCCACCTGGCTGTACAGCGTCTGCAGGCCGTGGCGCGCGATGCGCGCGAAATCGTCGATGCGCTGCTGGTGCTCGCGCAGCCGCGTCTGCGGCAGGATGCGGGCCTGCTGCATGCGCGCCGGGTCGAGCCCGTACTGGTGCACGCAGCGCCGCCACGAGTTCTGGATGATGGTTTCCGGCGCGCGCGGTATCGGCGCGCTGGCGCGGGTGGTGAGCTGGACTACCGTATCGATGTGCTCGCGTTGCCGCAGGTCCATCGTCGTCTCCTTGTGGTCTCCTGGCGGATCGCCGTCCCGGCGCCGTTGCGCCACTGGTACTGCCGCGCTACACGCGGACGGACCCGCCATCCCGGCTCTGGTTTGCCTCTCTCGTTGGTGCGCGTGCATGCGCCGTTCATGCGCTGGCGGGCGACCGGGAATCCTAATGTATCCGACAGCGAGCGGCTTGGGCAAACTCCATCGCTCCGGTGGCACGCGCAGGACACGCCATGTGCCGCCAAGGCGTCTTGGCGGACAGGGTCCTGGATGCGCCCGGCGGCACGGCGATCTGCACGCGCAAACGCATCCCGTAGCCTGGATCAGGGGCGGCGGCAAGCCGCCATGCTTACCCGCACAACCGGTCCGCCAGCTCCGTCATGCTGCCCGCCACCACATCCCAGTCCGACTCGGCGGCCAGGTCCTTGGACTGGCGCGGCCCATATTCCGTGGGCCGGTTGACGTAGGCGGTGCGCATGCCATACGCGCGGCCGTGGCGCAGGTCGTAATTGTGCGCCGCCACCAGCATCACCTCGTGCGGCTGCAGGCCGAAGAAGGCGATCACGCCGAGGTAGGTTTCCGGGTCCGGCTTGAAGTGGCGCACGATATCGGCGCTGAACACCGCGTCCCACGGCAGCCCGGCATGCTTCGCGGTATCGACCAGGCACGGCACGCTGCCGTTGGAGAAGGTGGAAATGATGTAGCGCTGCTTGAGGCGCGTCAGCCCGGGCACGGTATCGGGCCAGCCCGACAGCCGGTGCCAGGCGAGATTGAGATGCCGCTTCTCCGCTTCGCTCAGGTTCTCGATGCCGAACTGGTCGAGCAGGGCATCGAGCCGCTCGCGGTGCAACACGTCGATATTGGCCCAGGGCCGCTCGCCCTTGCGCACGCGATCCATGCCGGGCGCGTAACCGGCGCGCCAGGCGTCGGCAAAGGCGGCCCAGTCGGCCTCGATGCCTTTTTGCTGCCCGAAGGCGGTGAGGTCGCCGATCACGCTGGTGCGCCAGTCCACCACGGTGCCGAAGACATCGAATACGAGTGCCTTGACCCCCGCCAGGCCGCTGCCGCCTTTGTTGGTGCCATCCATCCCTGCTCTCCTTCCTGATGCTGATTGATGCTGATGCGCGCCGCGCCATGCGCGGCGCCCAACGCTCAGGCGCTGGCCTGGTCCAGCAGCGCGACGTCCCCGGCGCTCAACCGCAGCCGGGTGGCGGCGATCAGGTCGTCCAGCTGCGCCAGCGAAGTGGCGCTGGCGATCGGCGCGGTGATGCTGGGGCGCGCGATCTGCCAGGCCAGCGCAACCTGGGTCGGGTTGGAAGCGGTACGCGCGGACACCTCGTCCAGCGCCGCCAGGATGCGCAGGCCGCGCGCATCGAGGTAGGCCTTGACGCGCTGGCCGCGCGCGCTGCTCTTGTCCAGGTCGGCCTCGGAGCGGTACTTGCCGCTCAGGAAGCCGCTGGCGAGCGCGTAATAGTTGAATACGCCCAGGCCTTCGCGCAGCACCAGCGGCTCCAGCTCGCTTTCGTACTCGCTGCGGGTATAGAGGTTGTAATGCGGTTGCAGGCTCTCGTAGCGCGGCAGGCCGTGGCGGCGGCTGACGTCCAGTGCTTCGGCCAGACGCGCGGCGCTGTAGTTGGAGGCGCCGATGGCGCGCACCTTGCCGGCCTTGATCAGGCGGTCGTAGGTTTCCAGCGTGTCTTCCAGCGGCGTGTCCTGGTCGTCGGTGTGCGACTGGTAGAGATCGATGTAGTCGGTCTGCAGGCGCCGCAACGAGGCATCGACGGCGCGTTCGATATAAGCCCGCGACAGGCCCTTGCGCCCCTCGCCCATGTCCATGCCCACCTTGGTGGCCAGCACCACGTCGGCGCGCTTGCCGCTGCGCTTGAACCACTTGCCGAGGATGGTCTCGGACTCGCCGCCCTGGTTGCCGGGCACCCAGCGGGAATAGACGTCCGCCGTGTCGATGAAATTGAGCCCCGCGCCGACGAAGGCGTCGAGCAATGCGAAAGAAGTGGACTCATCGGCACTCCAGCCAAAAACATTGCCGCCGAACGCCAGCGGCGATACTTCCAGTCCTGACTTGCCCAGCTTGCGTCTGATGATGCTCGAGGTCATGCGTATGGCTCCGCTAGTTGCATCGAAAAACCGCCTTGCGCATACCAGCCGCATGCTGCGTGCGGCCCGGTACCTGGCGGCAAAGGCGCCACGCGCATCCAGGCGCGGCAGAAGACACATTGTAGGCAGTGACGGCAAAGCTTGCCCGCGCGGGTGGCGCGGGCCGGTCTGGTTCGCTGCCCTCACGGGCGGCTTCGGATTGCTGACGAACCCCGCATTTTTCGGAATGTGGGGTTTTTTGTTTGCGCAAGTACAGATGCCCAACCTTGGCTCGGACGAACGCGGGATCGACCGCTGCATCGACCTTGCGCAGCAGGCGATCGGCCCGAACCAACGATGCCAGCGCCACCATCTCCAGCTCGTGCCGGTAAGGGACGGGTGCGCTTGGCATCGCTCCACAAGTAGCACGCCACGACACCGGCGATTCGTAAGCGCGGCTGAATACTGAATGTAGCTGTGGCTAGTTTCTGTTTTGGCTGCGCAGGCCTACCGTTCGCTTACACGCATGTCGCAGGTTTGTGATAGCCGGCGGCTCTCCCGCCAAAAGGAACTCAGATGCGTCTTCTCTCCTTCCGTGCTGCCGGCCTCCCCGCCCTGGGCGGTCCCCTTCCGGCCTTACTCCACCTGCGATGTGTCCCTGCCATGTTTAAACGCCTGTTGCTCCCCATTCTTACCCTTACCGTAATGACCGCCGCTGCAGCGCCAGCCGTCGCGGCCTATCCCGACAGGCCGATCCGGCTGATCGTGCCGTCGGCTCCCGGCGGTGCTCCGGACGCACTGATGCGGGCCCTGGCCCCACAGCTGGCACAGCAGTTGGGCGTACCCATCGTGATCGACAACAAGCCTGGCGGCTCCTACGTGATCGGCACCATGGACCTGGTGAAGTCCGCGCCCGACGGCTACACGCTGGCCTACGGCAACATCGTCTCGCTAGCGACCAACAAATCGCTGCTGCCCTCGGTGCCATATGACGTCGAGAAGGACCTGACGCTGATCGCGAACACGCTGCGCCTGTCCAACATGATGATCGTCAACAACAGCGTGCCCGTCAGGACCATTCCCGAACTGATCGCCTATGCGAAGAAGAATCCGGGCAAGCTGGCCTTCGGCTCGGATGGCAACGGCACCACGGCGCACCTGGGCGTTGAACTCTTCATGGCGATGACCGGCGTCCACATGCTGCATGTGCCCTATCGGGCGGCGACCTCGGCCATCACGGACCTGATCGGCGGCGGCATCCAGCTCATGATGATCAACACGCCGGTTTCCGCGCCGATGGCCCGGGGGGGCAAGGTGCGGGCGCTTGGCATCTCATCGCTGCAGCGCTCGGCTGCGTATCCGGACGTTCCCACCATCGCCGAATCCGGCCTTCCCGGTTTCGAGGTGTCGGCTTGGGGCGGAATCGTCGGCCCGGCCCACATGCCCAAAGACATCGTCGCCCGCCTCAACAAGGAGATCCGCACCGCGCTGGCCAGCCCCGCCGTGCGAGAGCGATTCAGGCTGCTAGGGGCGGAAATCGCGCCTGGCACGCCCGAGGAGTTCCTGGATCTCTCCCGCCGCGAGACGGTCAAGTGGGCCAAGATCGTGAAGTTCTCCGGCGCCAAGATCGATTGAAGGAAACCCCCATGAGTTACTGGAAAGCTGCCCAACCCGGCGACCCCGTCGTTGCCATCGACACACCCGCGCTCGTGCTCGACCTGGATGCGTTCGAGCGCAATCTGCAGCGCATGGCTGACGCATTGCGCGGCCGCAACGTGCGCCTGCGTGCCCACGCCAAGAGCCATAAGTGCCCGGAGATCGCCTTGCGCCAGGTCGCGCTCGGCGCAGTGGGCATCTGCTGCCAGAAGGTCGGAGAGGCAGCCGTATTCGTGGAAGCGGGCATCGGCGACATCCTGGTCACCAACCAGGTAATGGGCGACGCCAAGCTACGCCGCCTGGCTCCGCTCGCACGCAAGGCGCGCATCGGCGTGCTGGCCGATCACCCGCAGCAGGTGCAGGCGCTGGCCGCTGCCGCGCAGGCGCATGCCGTCACCCTCGACGTCTACGCCGAGGTCAACGTCGGCGCCAACCGCTGCGGTGTGGCGCCGGGCGACGAAGCCGTGCAGTTGGCCCGGCAGATCGCAGGCAGCGCGGGGCTGCGCTTCGCCGGGCTGCAGTGCTACCACGGGCCGGCCCAGCATCTGCGCTCGCCGCAGCAACGCGCCGCGGCCATCAAGGAGGCCATCGCGGCGGCGCGCATGACGCGGGACGCCATCGAGGCCTGCGGCATCGCTGTCGAGCGTGTCACGGGCGCCGGCACCGGCACCTTCTTGCATGAACGCGACAGCGGCGTCTTCAACGAGCTCCAGGCGGGGTCCTATATCTTCCTGGACCGCGACTACGGCGACAACGAGCGCGGCGAGGGCGACGTGCCTTTCGAGCACGCGCTGTTCGTGCGCACGACCGTCATGAGCCGGGCGACGCCGCAGCGCGCGATCGTGGATGCCGGTCTGAAGGCGTCGAGCGTGGATTCGGGCATGCCCGCCGTCTGGCAGCGGCCCGATCTGCGCTATGTGAAGGCCGCCGACGAACACGGCGTCCTGGCCACCGCCGATGCCGCCGCGGTGTCGCTGGGCGACGTGCTGATGCTGGTGCCGGGCCACTGCGACCCGACCGTCAATCTCTACGACGAACTGGTGTGCGTGCGCGGCGATAGCGTCGAGGCCCTCTGGCCGGTTGCCGCGCGTGGCGCGCTGTTGTGAGCGCCGGTGCGCCATGGAAACTTCTTTAGGAAATCCCATGCAGGAAAAATTTGACCTTCTGATCCGCAACGCCAGCATCGTGGATGGCACGGGTGCGCCGCGTTACGCGGGCGACATCGGCCTGCGCGGCGACCGCATCTCCCGCATCGGCGATTTGAGGGACGCGCGCGGCGAGGTCGAGATCGACCTCCAAGGCCGCATCGCGGCCCCGGGCTTCATCGACGCCCACACACACGACGACCGCCTGATGCTGTCCAGCCCCGACATGGCCCCCAAGGTCAGCCAGGGCATCACCACGGTGATCGCGGGCAACTGCGGCATCTCGCTCGCGCCGATGCCGCGGCCGATCCCGCAGCCGGTCACGCCGCCACTGAACCTGCTCGACGAGAAGGGCGACTGGTTCGCTTTCCCCACATTCGCCTCCTACATCGCCGCGCTGCGCGGCAAGCCTGCGGCCACCAACTGCGCCTTGCTGGTGGGTCACACCACGCTGCGCGTGGCGACCGTGGACGATCTGGAGCGGCCGGCATCGCAGGCGCAGATCGAGCAGATGCGCAGCCTGGTGCGCGAGGCGCTGGAAGCCGGCGCCATCGGTGTCTCGACCGGCCTGTTCTACGAGCCCTCGATCGCGGCGCCGACCGAGGAGGTGATCGACGTCTGCGGCCCGCTCAAGGCATTCGGCGGCGTGTACTGCACCCACATGCGCGACGAAGCGGACCGGGTGATCGATTCGCTGGAGGAAACCTTCCGCATTGGCCGCGAAGTCGGCGTGCCCGTGGTGATCTCGCACCTCAAGGTGGTCGGCGAAAAGAACAAGGGCCGGTCGCAGGAAGCGCTGTCCGTCATCGAGCGGAACATGGCCACCCAGCCGATCTGCATCGACTGCTATCCCTACACGGCCGGCTCCACGGTCTTGTCGGCCGACCGCGCGGCCAGCTCGACCCGCGTCATCGTGAGCTGGTCGAAGGCGCTGCCGGAATTCGCCGGGCAGGATCTGGACGCCATCGCCGGCAAGCTGGGCGTGGACCAGGACGAAGCGATCCGCCGCCTGAGCCCCGCGGGCGGGATCTACTTCCGGCTGGACGAGGCCGACGTTCAGCGCATCCTGAAGCACGACAAAGTCATGATCGGCTCGGACGGCCTGCCGCACGACGCGTCTCCGCATCCGCGTCTGTGGGGGAGCTTTCCTCGCGTGCTGGGCCACTACGGCCGGTTCCTTGGCTTGTTCCCCCTGGAGACTGCCGTGCACAAGATGACCGGTCTCACCGCGAAGAATTTCGGCCTGAAGGACCGCGGCGTGCTCAAGGAAGGCGCGTTCGCCGACCTGGCCCTGTTCGACGCCGACACCATCGACTCGGCCGCCACCTACGAGGCGCCGATCGCGCCGGCGCACGGTATCGATACGGTGATCGTCAACGGCGCCGTCGTCTGGCAAGGCGGGGGCTCGACGGGCGCGCGGCCAGGGCGCGTGCTGGCGCGCGAGCCTCAGGAAGCGGGGAGCTGACATGCCGATGCTGGAACAACTGGAAACGCCCGCGCTGCTGCTCGACGAGGCGCGGATGGATCGCAACATCGAACGCATGCGCAACCGCGTGCGGCGGTTGGGCGTTTCCTTCCGCCCCCATGTCAAGACCAACAAGTGCATGGATGTGGCGCGCCGCATGATGGAAACGCCGGAAGGGCCGATCACCGTGTCGACCCTGCTGGAGGCCGAGTACTTCGCAGCGCGTGGCGTCAAGGACATCCTGTATGCGGTGTGCATCGCGCCGAACAAGCTGGACCACGTGGCGGCACTGCAGGACAAAGGCGTGCGGCTCTCGCTCCTCGTGGACAACGTGGAAACGGCGCGGCTGCTCGCCGCGTGGGCGAAGGTGCGAGGATGCCGCGCGGACGTGCTGGTCGAAGTGGATTCGGACGGCCATCGGTCGGGCGTCAAGCCCGATTCAGCAGCGCTGCTGGAAATCGGCCGGTACCTCGAAGGCGCCGGCGTCCCCGTCAAGGGCGTGCTCACGCACGCCGGCAGTTCGTACGACTGCCGGTCGGTGGAGGCAATCCGCGCCATGGCCGAGCAGGAGCGCGCAGGGGCCGTTCACGCGGCGGGCCGATTGCGGGAAGCCGGCATCGAGTGTCCGGTGGTCAGCGTGGGCTCGACCCCGACGGCGCTGTTCGCCGAAAACCTGGCGGGCGTCACCGAACTGCGCGCCGGCGTCTTCGTGTTCTTCGACCTCGTCATGGCTGGCCTGGGAGCGTGCCGACTCGACGATATTGCCTTGTCCGTGCTGGCCACGGTGATCGGGCATCGGCCGGACAAAGGCTGGACCCTGCTGGATGCCGGCTGGATGGCGATGTCGCGCGACCGCGGCACGGCCAGCCAGCCGGTGGATCAACGCTATGGTCTGGTCTGCGATCTCGACGGCCACCCGATCGATGATCTGCTGTTGCTGGAGGCCAACCAGGAGCACGGCATCATGGGACACCGCTCGCGGAAGATCGAAGGCGCGCTGCACCTGCCGGTGGGCACGCAGGTGCGCATCCTTCCCAACCATGCATGCGCCACCGCAGCGCAATACGGCCAGCACAAGGTGCTGGGGCCGGGCCGCGAAGTCGTCGCCACCTGGCAGCGCATCAGCGGCTGGTAAGGTGGTCGCGGGCCTGTGCGAAGGCCGCCGCAGCGACGCTGAAGTCACCGCGTCGCCGGCACTGGGGTTACGCTGCAGCGCGGCTGTAGCAACCTCGCGGAGTACTAACGCGGGAGTCGACGATGCAAGGGGCCGGGCGTACCATTCTTGCCATGCCACATGACATCAACGACTTGCGCTTTTTCGTCACCATCACCGAGAGCGGCTCCTTGGCGGAGGCGGCGCGCCGGCTTGACGTGACACCTTCGGCGGTGTCGCAGCGGCTACAGCAACTGGAGTTGCACCTGGGCACGCAGCTGGCCCACCGCAGCACGCGGCGCTTCAGCCTGACCGAGGAGGGCGAGCTGTTCCACGCCGGCGCTGTCGCGCTGCTGGCGGACCTGGGGGCCCTGGTCGACACGGTGCGCGAGCGCTCGGGTGACGTGGCCGGCACGCTCCATGTCTGTGGCCCGCTCGGGTTCGGCCGGCACTATCTGGCGGGGGCCATCGCCGACTTCCACACACAGCATCCCAAGCTGATGGTGTCGCTGACGCTCAGCGACGTCGTGTCCGCGGCGCAGGCCAATCGGTTCGACTTGATCGTCCATATCGGCAGCCTGCTGGATTCGAGCATGGTCGCTTACCCGATTGCCCCGAACTCGCGGCTGGTCTGCGCATCGCCGCGCTATCTCGCGCGCCGCACCGCGCCGCGGGAGCCCAAAGAGCTGGCGCAACACGACTGCATTGTGCTGCGCGAGAACCATGAGGACGTGACGCTGTGGCGCTTTCGCAAGCGGCGCACCGAAGCCGCCGTGCGTGTGCCTGCGATCCTGAGCACCAACGACGGCGAGGTCGCCCGGGAATGGGCGCTTGAGGGCAAGGGCGTGATCGTGCGGTCGGAATGGGACGTGGCCGAAAGTCTGGCCTCCGGCCGCCTCGTGCGCCTGCTGCCCGACTGGCGCTTGCCGGATGCGGACGTTGTGGCGCTGATCGCGAGCCGTGCGGGCTTGTCGGCGCGGGTCAAGCTGTTCCTCTCCTTCCTGCAGGCACGCTTCAAGCCCCAGCCGCCGTGGCGGCAGTAGCGATGTCATGGCGGGAGGCCGAGGCCTTGCGCCTCGCCCGCGGCATCCATCGCCCGCCCGGCTAGCTGGAACCCCCTGTCACGCATATTGTCTATACAAGCATACCGCCTTCCTTTTGGGGAGATGCCAAATGGACGCCCTGCAAGTAGGGGCTACGCCTCTTTCCGATGAGGACGCACGGCGCCAATTGCGCCGCGCCGTCATCGCCAGCACGATCGGTACCACCATCGAGTGGTACGACTTCTTCCTCTACAGCACGGTGACCGGCCTGGTTTTCGCGAAATTGTATTTCCCGGAGTCGGACCCGGTCGTCGGCACCTTGCAGGCCTTCCTGATCTATGCCGTCGGCTTTCTGGCGAGGCCGGTCGGAGCAGCAATTTTCGGCCACTACGGCGATCGCATCGGGCGCAAGGCCACGCTGATCGTGACCCTGCTGTTGATGGGGCTCGCTACTTTCGCGGTAGCCTTCGTCCCCACCTATGCCACGATCGGCATCTGGGGCGCCGTTGCCCTCACGGTATTGCGCTTTATCCAGGGCGTTGGCGTCGGCGGCGAATGGGGCGGCTCGGTATTGATGTCGATGGAATGGACACGAACGAACGCGCATCGCGGTTTCGTCGCCTCCTGGCCCCAGTTCGGGGTGCCGGCGGGACTCTTCCTGGCCAACCTGGCCGTCCTTGCCATGAGCCAGATCTCCGGCAGCGGATTTCTCACCTGGGGCTGGCGGGTGCCGTTCTTCCTCAGCATCGTGCTGGTCGCGATCGGCCTCTACATACGCTTCAATATCCTCGAGACGCCGATATTCGCGCGGCTCGTGGCCGAGCGCAGGATCGAGAAGACGCCGATGCTCGAGGTGTTGCGCCGCCAGCCGAAGGACATCCTGCTCTCGGCCTTTGCCCGCATGGCCGAACAGGCGCCTTTCTATATATTCACGGCCTTCGTCTTCACCTATGGCGTCTCGACACTGGGCGTGACGCGCGATCTGTTGCTGACGGCGGTGCTGGCGGCGTCGGTGCTGGAATTCTTCACTATCCCGTTCTTTGGCCATCTGTCCGATCTGATCGGGCGGCGGCGCATGTACATGATCGGCGCCGCCGTGGTCGGCGTATTCGGCTTCCTCTATTTCGCGATGGTCGGCAGCAGGGATCCGCTGTGGATCTTCGTGGCCATCGTGCTCTCGCTGGTGCCGCATTCGATGATGTACGGTCCCCAGGCCGCGTTGATCGCCGAATCCTTCACCGGGCGCCTGCGTTACAGCGGTGCGTCCATGGGCTACCAGCTGGCTTCGGTCATCGCCGGCGGCCCCGCGCCGCTGATCGCGACCGCGCTCTTCGCCTACTACCACTCGGGCTATGCGATCGCGGGCTATATCCTTGGGTGCGCGGTGCTTAGCCTGATAGCCGCTTCGCGGCTGGGCGACTACACGAACAAGGACATCTCCCGGGAATACGACGACCGTCCGTCGACCGGCAACAGCGGACACGCGACGCCGGCAGCACGATGACCGGATGAACACGCCAATCCGTCATACACGGATCACACCCATAGCCGATACGCCCAGAACGATTCATCTTCGGCAAAACGCTGGGCGAACTCGCTCGGCGAAAAACCGGTGATCCGTTTGGACACGCGGCTCAGATGGGCCTGATCGGCGAAGCCTTCGTCCTGGGCCAGCCCCGCCCAGTCGAAGGGCAGCCCAGCCTCGTACCGCTCCCGCGCGGAGAAGAACACGCCTTCGGTCTTGACCAGCGACTGCCACTGGCGCAGCGATCGCCCGCTGTGCGCCTTGATGCGGCGTTCGACCTGGCGCGGACTGTGCGTGCGCAGCCATTGGCTGGCTTGCCAGGCCAGGCGCTCGACCCAATGGCGGCCAAACCGGCGCAGCGAGGGCATGGACGACATGCGGCCCTGCAGCGCCTGCCAGGGTGCCGCGAGATGCTGTTCCAGCGCGGCCTGCGTGGCCGCATCGTCGGCGGCGTCGAGCAGCGCCTCCAGTAACGGCCACCGGTCGGCGCCGAGCACCTCGTGGGCAGAGGCAAAGCGGTCCTGCACGGCAGCCAGGTCGAGGCCGAGCAGTGCCCGCGCAGCATCCGCTGCGAAACACACCATGCCGCTGCGCCCGCAGGTCGGTGCCCAGCTCACGGTGGGCCGGGACTGGCTGCCCGAGACCACCACCGCCGCGCCGAACGGCCGCCACAGCGGGCCGCCGCCGGTGCGCTCCACCAGCCCGGCATCCAGGCCCTGGAACCACGAAAGACAGACCAGCGGCGTGGCCGGGAAATGCGACAGCCGCTGCGCGCTGCTCAAGCTCAAACCGCGCGTATCGCGGTGGACGACAGCCACGACCGCGCCTTGCAAGGCGGGCGGAGAGAGGTAGAGGCGCTCGTGCACGGTCTTCCCTTCGCCGGGTGCGCGGGGCGCGCGCATCAGCGGATCGGGGCAGTGCGGCGGTACAGGCGGTAATTCGGTGCAGATCATCGCGCGGGGAGAGGGAGAGCCGGGGCGCGTGGCGATGTCGTTTGCGTTCAAGACCAGCGCCGCAGGATGGCGAACAATGCGTCGAATGAATACCTCATCTCCTCCGGATTGTCCATTCCATGCGGGTGCCCCGTCCCACCCGCCAGCCCTCCATCCGCCCGGGGTCTGGCCGCCGGGGCCAACCACCGGCCTGACCGGATGGCGCTTGCTGCGCAGCATGTCGCGCGATCTGCTTGGCACGCTGGCCACATGGCAGCGGGCATTTGGCGATGTGGTGCACGTGCGCATCTGGCCGGAGCATCAGATCGTCGTCACCGACCCGCAGCTCGCGCGCGAGTTGCTGGTCACGCACCACGACGCGCTGATCCGCTGGGAGCGCGGCATGCGCGTCTTTGCGCAACTGCATGGACACAGCGTGCTCATTGCAGAGGGCGATGCCTGGCGAGGCAAGCGGCACGCCCTGCAGCCGGGCTTCTCGCCGAAGGCAGTGCAGGCCCTGGTACCAACCATTGCCTCCGCCGCCATGCAGGCGCTGTCTCATTGGCCGATGCACGCAGGAAACTGGCCAATCGAAAACGCGCTCACATCGCTGGCGATGGATGTGATCGTGCGCACGATGTTCTCGAGCGAGATCGGTGCCGACGCCCGCATCGCGGAAGCTGCCGCACGCACGGTCATGGTGGCGGCCAACGCCGAGTTCTACTGGCCCGCGAGCTGGCCCGATGCGGTGCCCTGGAAGCGCGCCAAGCGGCAAGCCCTGGCGGCGCTGAATGGCTTGGTGGACCGCCATCTGCAAGCCCGATTGAAGCTGCCGCATGACGCCTGGCCCGACGACCTGGCGAGCCGTCTGCTGCAACTGCACCGCGACGACGCGGCGGCGTGGCCGCTGCAAGCGGTGCACGACGAGTGCATGACGGCATTCCTCGCCGGGCATGAAACCGCCGCGGCGACACTGGCCTGGTGGGCATGGTGCATGGCCGCAAACCCGGCCGCGCAGACCGCGGCGAGAGAGGAAGTCCTGCAGGTGCTGCAAGACCGCGCGCCGACGGCGGAAACCCTGCCGTCGCTGCGCTACCTGACGCAGACGCTGCACGAGGCGCTGCGCCTCTACCCGGCCGCGCCGATGCTCAACAGCCGCCGCTCCACCCGGCCAATCACGCTGGGTTCATGGCAGCTACCCGCCCGCACCCAGTTCCTGGTGCCGGTGCAGCTGATGCATCACGACCCGCGATGGTTCCCCGCACCGCTGGCATTCCGGCCCGAGCGTTTCGGCCCCGGCGCACCGGCGTTTCCGCGTGGCGCTTACCTGCCATTTGGCGCCGGCCCCCGCGTTTGCCTGGGACAGCACCTGGCAATGACCGAGACGACCGCGATCGCGGCGATGATATTGCAGCGCTTTGCACTGTCGGCGCCCGACGGCATGGCTGCGCCGCAGCCCGTGTTCAATGTCACGCTGCGGCCGAAGCAGCCCCTGCGGCTGCGGCTCGCTCCGGCCCCGTCCGCAGCGCCACGGGCCGGGCGATGAGGCCGACGCTCAGAGCGCGGCCCTGGCCACCGGCTCCACCGCCCGCATCGCCAGCGCCGCGATCTCGAAGGAACGCAGGCGGGCTTCATGGTCATGGATCTGCGCGGTAAGCATCAGTTCGTCGGGCCGCAGGTCCTCGATAAAATTGCGCAGGCCGGTGCGCACGCCGTCTGGATCGCCCACCACCGAGCACGCCAGCGAGCGGCGGATATGCGTGGCCTCGGTCTCGGTCCACAGCAGCTCGATATTGTCCACCGGGGGCCGGATCGGGCCGGGATGACCGCGCACCAGCGCCAGGAACTGCTGCTGCAGCGAGCTGAACAGGCGCCGCGCCTGCGTGTCCGAATCCGCCGCGAAGACGTTGAGGCCCAGCATCACATGCGGCTTGGACAATTGCTCCGACGGCTGGAAGGTCTGGCGATACAGATCGACCGCCTGGCGCATGAAGCCCGGCGCGAAATGCGAGGCAAAGGCGAACGGCAACCCCATCGACGCTGCCAGCTGCGCGCTGAACAGGCTGGAACCAAGCAGCCACAGCGGCACCTTCAGGCCCGCGCCGGGCACCGCGCGCAAGCGCTGGCCGGGGCGCGGGGCGTCGAAATACGCCTGCAGCTCCGCCACATCCTGCGGGAAGGCATCGGCCGTGTCCTGCGTGGCGCTGCGGCGCAGCGCGCGGGCGGTGGACTGGTCGGTGCCGGGCGCGCGGCCCAGGCCAAGATCGATGCGGCCGGGAAACAGCGAGGCGAGCGTGCCGAACTGTTCGGCCACCACCAGCGGCGAGTGGTTCGGCAGCATGATGCCGCCCGAGCCCACGCGAATGGTGGACGTGCCGTTGGCGACATAGCCGATCAGCACCGCGGTGGCGGCGCTGGCGATGCCGGGCATATTGTGATGCTCGGCCAGCCAGAAGCGGCGATAGCCCAGGCGCTCGGCGTGCTGCGCCAGCGCCAGCGAATTGCGCATGGCCTGGCCGGCATCTCCACCTTCCACGATGGGCGACAGATCAAGCAGGGAATAGGGGATCATGGATTTCCTTGGGGGCGGCACGCACTCTCGATGGTGTCCACCGGACCACGGCAAATTATTGAACGATCACTATAGTAATCACCGCTGGCGTCACTGGCAACGGAAAAATATAATGACCACGATGAAAAAGAGTGTTTCCGGTGCGGGCCGCGGGCGGCCCAGGCAATTCGATCGCGACGAGGCGCTGGGCCAGGCCTTGTCGCTGTTCTGGCGCTATGGCTACGGGTCCACCTCCATCGCCGCGCTCACCGAGGCGATGGCGATCACCGCCCCGAGCCTGTACGCCGCCTTCGGCAGCAAGGAGCAGTTGTTCTACGAAGCGGTGGACCGCTACGCGGAAACCCATGGCGCCCTGCTCTACCGTCCGCTGCAAGGTGCCGGCAGCGCGCGGGAAGCCGTGCAGGCGCTGCTGGGCGGCGCGGCGGCGCTGTTCAGCGCCAAGGGCAACCCGGCGGGATGCTTCCTGATGACGGGCAGCAGTTGCCCGGCCGACTGCGCCTATATCGAGGACACGCTGCGCCAGCGCCGCAAGGAAAAGGAACTGGCCCTGCAGGCCTGCATCCAGCAAGGCATCGCCAGCGGCGAGCTGCCGGACGGCACCGATGCGGCGGGCCTCGCCCGGTTCTTCAACACGGTGATGCTGGGGATGTCGATGCAGGCGCGCGACGGGACGCCGCGCGCCGCGCTGGAGGCGCTCGCCGCCACCGCGATGCTGGCGTGGCCGGTAGCACAGCAGGCAAAGGCCGCCAGGAAACGCTGACCCGAGGCATCGCTGGAACCGGTGCCACAAAACACAAGCCGCCTCCATATAGGCTTTTCATTGCGACATCCTCGCCGGCGCGCGCGCCCCGCCCGCGCGGCCGATCCACCACTTCTGGTAGTTACGGGATTCCCCCGCCCATAGTTCAATCGAACCCTGTCCAGACGCAGGGAGAACATGTGGAAATCGTTTCGGGAAATGCGCACGAATTGACGCCGGCGATGATGCAACGCATCGCGCGCTACCGGCACAAGGTATTCGTGGAATCGCTCGGCTGGCAGCTGCGCTGCGACGATGACATGGAACTCGATCAGTTTGACCGGCCGGATACGGTCTACGTGGCTGCGCAGATGCACGGCGAAGTGGTCGGGACCGCCCGGCTGCTGCCCACCACGCGCCCCTATCTTCTCGGCGATGTCTTCCCCCAACTCCTGAATGGCGCGCTCCCGCCGGCTTCGGCCGAGGTCTGGGAACTGTCGCGCTTTGCCGCCACGCCCGCCGCTTCGGCAACGGGCGACGCGCTCGGGCACTTGTCCTCGCCGCTGGCCGTCAGGCTGCTCGGCGCCGCGCTGGCGTGCGCAAAGGCACGCGGCGCCAGACACCTGATCACCGTCTCCCCGCTGGGCGTGGAACGCCTGTTGCGCAACGCCGGCTTCCGCGCGCGACGGGCCGGCGTGCCGATCCTGGCACAGGGCCAGCATATCGTCGCCTGCCTGATCGACACCGCCTGCGGTCCGCGCACCGCAGCGCGAAACACCGAAGAACCGGCGCTGGCCTAGACAGTGTCCTGAACACCGGCCGGCATCCCGCCGGCGCCTCGCCTTCAAGTCCCCGCGCCGTCGCGCCCGGGTGTCTCCACGCTTGCGCGCCGTTCCCGAACCCCATCCACGACCTTCAACAGCATGCTGACCGGAACCGTGACAGACAGCGTCTTGCCGCAACGATTGACGGAGCGTACCTTCCTGGATGCGATCCGGCGTAACGCCTGCGAACAGCCCGACGGACTGGCTTACCATTTCCTGCGCGCCGAGGACGGCGCCGACGAACTGGTCTCGCACCGGCAGCTCGCCGAGCTGGTGGGCCGCTACGCGCATGCGCTGAGCGAGCTGCGGCGTGCCGGCGCCTCGCGCCAGGACCGGGTCGTGATCGTACTGCCGCAAGGCAAGGACTTCGTGGCCGCGTTCTACGGCTGCATTGCCGCCGGCGCCGTGGCGGTGCCCACCTTCCCGCCCGGCACCGCGCTGCAGGCCGAGCGCATCCGGCACATCCTGATGGACCTGCGCGATGGCATCGTGCTGGCCGAACGGGACTGCCTCGACACCTCCCTGTCCCACCTGCGGCACGATCCCGCGCTGGCCGCCATCCGCTGGTGCCCGGTGGCCGAGCTGCAGACCGAGCGCCGCACCAGCCTGGCGCCGTTCGCGCCCGATGCCGGCGCGATCGCCATGCTGCAGTACACCTCCGGCTCCACCGGCAAGCCCAAGGGCGTCATGGTCAGCAACCGGAACCTGGTGGATAACTCCCAGCTGATCCAGGATTGCTTCCACCATCGCCGCGAGACCAGCCGCTCGGTGATCTGGCTGCCGCCCTACCATGACATGGGCCTGGTCGGCGGCGTGCTGCAGCCTACCCACGCGGGCTTTCCCGCCCTGCTGATGCCAACCAGCATGCTGGTGCGCAACCCCTACCGCTGGCTGGCGGCGATCAGCGAGTTCCGGGGCACCAGCAGCGGCGGGCCGAATTTCGCGTTCCAGCTGTGCGTGAACCATATCCGCGAACGCGATCTCGGCAAGCTCGATCTCGGCAGCTGGAACATCGCCTTTTGCGGCGCCGAGCCGATCAGCCACCGCACCATGACGGAGTTTGCCGCGCGCTTCGCCCCGGCGGGTTTCCGCCCGGAAGCGATCTATCCCTGCTACGGCATGGCGGAAACGACCCTGATGGTCACCGGCAAGCCGCACGCCGAGCACTTCCGCGCGATGAACGTGGATGCGCGCGCACTGGCCAGGGGCCTGCTGCGCGCGCAGGAGCACGGCGCGCCCGGCGCCCAGGCAGTAGTGAGCTGCGGCAGGACGCACCCCAGCCTGGACCTGCGCATCGTCGATCCCGAACTGGGCCGCGAACGCATGGATCGCGAGATCGGCGAGATCTGGATCAGCGGTCCCAGCGTTGCCCAGGGCTACCTGGGCGATCCCGAGGGCTCGGAGAAGACCTTCGGGCAAACCATCGCCGGCGGCACCCGCCGCTATCTGCGAACCGGCGACCTGGGCTTCGTCGACAAGGGCGAGGTGTATGTCACCGGGCGCATGAAAGAACTGCTGATCATCCGCGGCGCCAACTACTATCCGCAGGATATCGAGCAGGCCGCCGCGCTGGCGTGCCCGGAGTTCGTCAACTGCCGCTTCGCCGCCTTCCCCTTGTCGGTCGAAGGCGCGGAGGCCATCGCCATCGCCGCGGAATGCCCGCGCACGCTGGCAAACTACGAAGAGGCCGCCCGCCGCATCAATGCGCGCGTGATCGAGAACTACGGCATCAAGGCGCAGGTCATCCTGTTCGTGCCGCGCAAGACCATCAAGGTCACCTCCTCGGGCAAGCTGCAGCGCATGGCGATCCGCCATGACTTCCTGGCCGGCGACCTGCCGGTCTATCACCGCTCCGACGACCTGCGCGAAGCGGTCCCGCCATCCGCGCCGGCCGGCGAGCTTGCCGCCTGGACCATCAAGGACATCCGCGCCTGGATCGTCGCCAGGATCGGCATGATCACCCGCGCCGACCCCGCCAGGATCCACCCGGACGACAGTTTCGCGGCACTCGCGCTCGACTCGGTTTCCTCGCTGGAGATCCTCTCCGAGCTGGACCAGGAGCACGGCATCGGCGTGGCGCCCGACTCGCTCTACAAACACAACACGCCAGAGCTGCTCGCTCGCGAAATCCACCGGCTCTGGCACCTCAAGCAATCCTCGGCGGGAGTTCGTCATGGCATCGCGTAACTGCACATCCGGCACATTCGGCACATCCGGTACCCCCGGCGCACCCGGCACCTCCGCAACGCTGATCGAGTTCATCAGCGACAGCTTTCTCGGCGACGGCACCCGGATCGCCGCCGACACCGCGCTGCTGGACCTGAACATCCTGGATTCGGCCGCGCTCTTCGACGTGGTCGATTTCATCCACCGGCAGTTCGCCATCGGCATTCCCGTCGGCGAAGTGCATCCGAACAACTTCGCCAGCGTCCGTGCCCTGACGCAATTGATCGAACGCCTGCAGTCCGCTCCACAACCCGCCGAGGTATCCCGATGATTCCCAATCAGTGGTACGCCATCCTGCGCAGTGAAGATATACGGAAAAAGCCAGTCGGCATCACCCGCTTCTCCAAGAAACTGGTGCTCTACCGCGACAACGCGGGCCGCGCGGTCTGCCTGGACGATCGCTGCCCGCACAAGGGCATCCCGCTCAGCAATGGCAAGCAGCATGGCGACCATATCGCCTGCCCGTATCACGGCTTCCAGTTCAACCAGGAAGGCAAGTGCGTGCACATGCCCGTACTGGGCCGCAACGGCACCATTCCCAAAGCCATGTGCGTGCGCTCCTACACGCTGCGGGAGGAGCACGGGCTGATCTGGTTCTGGACCGGCGCGGGGCAGGCGGACACGCTGCCGCCGGTGCCGATGTTCGAGAACTTCAGCCGGTACAAGGGCTTTACCTCGCGCTACGGCTGGAATGCGCCGGTGCATTACACCCGCTACGTGGAAAGCGTCTGCGAGGTGTATCACGTGCCCTTCGTGCACAAGGGCTCCGCGCTCAACATCTGGGACCCCAAGGGCGGCCGCGTCGACGACTTCAAATGCGAGGTCAATGGCACCCTGATCAGCAGCAACTTCATCCTGCGCGCCGACGACGAGCGCACCGCCGAGGAAACCCTGCACGCCATGCTGCCATGGAAGCGCGGCTGGCGCATCGGCGTCGATGTGCAGATGCCGAACATGGTGCAGATCCGCAACGACGTATTCGACGTCTACGTGATCGCCACGCCCATCGACGACGACAACTGCTGGGTCTGCGTGTGCTACCAGGAGCCCAAGCGGGACCTGCTGCTGCCGATGATCAAGCCGCTGCCGATTCCGGTCTGGCGCAGGGTGCGGCCATGGATGATGTGCCGCATGGAACGCTACATCCAGCAGGCCAAGGATATGGAGGCCATCCGCGGGCAGGAGCCGCGCATCTCCCACCTGAAGGCCAACAAGCTGATCGCCCTGGACAAGGTCAACGCCTACTACCTCAAGCTGCGCGACGCCCTGTCCCGGGCCGCGCTGGAAAACCAGCCGGCGCAAGCCGCCATCGCGGCGGCCGCGCAGCCGGATCCCGTCACGCACAACGAGATGGCCGCCGACTGAGCGTGCCGGCCCCGTCCTATTACCTGTCCCTGGGAAGTTCCATGAACGAAGCCGCCATGAACGAAGCCGAATTGATAGACCATGCCCGAAAGTTCGCCGCCGTGCGCGACGTGGTGATGACGCACTCCCAGTACGCCGAAGCCGAACTCGATCCCGACGCGCTGCTGCAGGAGGAACTCGGCATCGACTCGATCATGCTGGCCGCCATCGTCGCCGACCTGCAAAAGGTCTTCCAGGGCGCGGAGCGCGTCAGCGCGGACCAGTTCGACACCCTGGGCGCCCTGATACAGGGCTTCGCCAGGTTCGCGCTCGAGCCTGCGGCCACCTTCCGGTCGGCGCCGGCCGAAGCCGCGCAGACGGAGTGCGCGGCGCAAGCCGGCGAACAGAGTGAACAGGGGGAACAGCGGGAACAGCGCGGACAGGAAGACGCGCGCCTCACCATGCGCGACTTCATCGGCGGCGGTGAGTCCGACCTGTTCGCCAAGGCGCGGCGCTTCTCCCGCTTCCTGCAGGAACGGGAGGCGCACGGGGAATTCTGGTATGGCATGGCCTCGAATGGCCTGTGCACCAACCGCGCGCGCATCTTCGACAAGTACGAGGGCCGCGAACGCGAGTTCCTGCTGTTCGCCTCCAACAACTATCTCGGCCTGGCCAACGACCCGCGCGTCATCGAGGCCATGACCGCGGCCGTGCGCGAGTATGGCGCCACCAATACGGGCAGCCGCCTGATCGGCGGCACCACCCGCCTGCATCTCGCGCTCGAGCAGCGCCTGGCCAGGTTCAAGGGCCGCGAGGACTGCATCGTGTTCCCGTCGGGCTACTCGGCCAACCTCGGCACCATCTCCGCCCTGCTTGGCGCCAACGACCTGGTCATCACCGACGTCTACAACCACATGAGCATCCAGGACGGTTGCAAGTTGTCCGGCGCGGCGAAGAAGATCTACGCGCACAACGACATGGCCTCGCTGGAAGACGTGCTCCGCCGCGCCGACGGCAAGCCGGGCGGACGGCTGATCGTGGCCGACGGCGTCTTCAGCATGCACGGCGACGTGGTCGACCTGCCCGGACTGACGCGCCTGGCCCGCAAATACGGCGCCAAGGTACTGATCGACGATGCGCATTCCACCGGCGTGCTCGGCGCCACCGGCTCCGGCACCACCGAGCACTTCGGCATGAAGGGCGCCGCCGACCTGGAGGTGGGCACCATGAGCAAGGCGCTCGGCGGCCAGGGCGGCTTCGTGGCGGGCGACCAGGAGGTCATCGACTACCTGCGCTTCTACGCCAACGCCTATGTGTTCGCCGCCACCATTCCGGCGGCGGTGGCCGCCGGCCTGATCGCTTCGCTCGACATCCTCGAAGCCGAACCGCAGCGGCTGCAACGGCTGTGGGACAACATCCGCTACCTCAAATCCACGCTGGAAGGCTGCGGATTCGATACCGAACAATCGGCCAGCGCCATCATCCCCATCGTCATCGGCGACGAAGGGCGCGCGATGGCCATGGGGCGCTCGGTACGCCGGCGCGGCCTGTTCTGCCAGACCGTGGTCTTTCCGGGCGTGGCGGTGGGCGATGCCCGGCTGCGCATCAGCGTGCTGGCATCCCATACCAGGGAAGACCTCGACGAGGCCCTGCGGATCCTGGTCGAGGCGGCGCACGAAAACCGTCTCCTGGCGCAATGAGCCGGCCCGCCCAATGCTCTTGAGAACACCGGCCATGAATACGCCCGACCCGCACGCGTTGGTTCACCTCGCCCTGCTGCGCCATGCGAGTGAACGGCCTGCGGCGCCCTTCCTGCTGGCCGGCGCCGGCGCGACCTATCACCAGGCGGCCTGCTGGGTGGGACGGCTTGCGCGCAGCGGCCTGCTGCCCCCGCCAGGCTCGGCCACGGCCATCTGGATGGGCAAGGGCAATACCTATGCGCTCGGCATCCTGGCCGCACTGTTCGCGGGCAACCGCTATTTGCCGCTGGATGGCGCACAGCCCGTGGAGCGGGCCAACACCATCGTCGGCGACGCCGGCGCCAGTGTGCTGATCGTGGACCGCGCGCATGCGGCCATGTGGCTGCGGCAGGCGCTGCCCAGCGTGCTCGAACGGCTCATCGTCATCGACGAGCAGGAACACCACGAATCGTTCCCGCTGCCCCCTTCCCCGCATGCCGCCGTGGTCAGCCTGAGCGCCGACCTGCGCGAGCTCGCCGGTATGGCACCCGCCGCGGCGGAGCCAGCCGGCGCCGGCTGCCATGAAGTCTGGCCAACGGTACTGCCGTGCGGGCCGGACGACGTGGCCGCCGTGCTCTATACCTCGGGTTCGACCGGCCAGCCCAAGGGCGTCCAGCTGAGCCGCCGCAACCTGGACAATTTCGTGCGCTGGAGCGTGGATGAACTGGCGCTGCAGCCCGGCGACCGGCTGCTGAACCTGGCAAGCTTCAATTTCGACCTGAGCACCTTCGACCTGTTCGCCAGCCTGCGTGCCGGCGCGGCGCTGTACGTCGCCAGCGAAGCCGAGACCAGGCAGGTGGCGCTGGTGGCGAACATCCTCGAGCAACAGGCCATCACCGTGCTCTACACCGTGCCGTCGATGCTGGCCCTGCTCAACCGGGCCGATGCCTGGGCCCGCATGGCACCCTGCTCGCTGCGCCGCGTGGTGTTCGCCGGCGAGGTCATGCCGAAGCCGCAGCTGCGCGCGATGGCAGGGCAGCTTGCGCCGGACTGCCGCTTCTACAACTTCTACGGGCCCACCGAGACCAATGTCTGCCTCTACCATCGCGTGAGCGAGGCCGACCTGGCCAGCGACGCGCCCTTGCCCGTCGGCACGCCGGTCGCCGCGACCGAGGTCTGGCTCCAGGACGAGGCGGGACAGCCCATCATGCAAGCCGGGCAGCTGGGCGAGATCTGGGTACGCGGCGATTGCGTGACGCCGGGCTACTGGCAGCGCGAGGCGGACCCCAATACGCCCAATCACCGCCTCGGCATGCACGCGACCGGCGATTACGGCGAGCTGGTGGACGGCCTGCTGGTCTATCGCGGCCGCAAGGACCGCATGTTCAAGCTCAACGGCTACCGCATCGAGCTTGGCGAGATCGAGGCGGCCCTGGCGCGCCATCCGGCCATTCACGAGGTGGCCGTGCTGGCCCACCCCGGCCACGGCTCGGCTTCGCCGCGCGTGCATGCGTGGTATGTGACGCGCGCCGCCGGCCAACCGCTCGCGGCGCTGGATCTCAAGCGCTTTTGCGCGGACTTCCTGCCGAGCTACATGATCCCGCACGGCATCACGCAGCATGCTGCCTTGCCCAGGACACCGAACGGCAAGATCGACTATCGCCAGCTGAGCCGGCAGCTGGAGCAGGGAGCGCGCGCATGAGCGGGCAGCATGGCACCCGCGCCGGCATGGCGATTACCGGCATGGCCTGCCGGTATCCGCGCGCGGACGGGCTCGATGCCGTGTGGCAACGCCTGTGCGATCCCGCCGCCGCTGCGTCCGCGCACGCCGCGCAGGTGCGGCATCTCGGCCCGCCGCGCGCCGGCTATGCCGAATTCGGCATTCCGCCGATCTACCGGAACTCGATCAACCAGGTGCAGCTGGACCTGCTGGCGCTGGCGCGCGAAGCCCTCAGGCAAGCCGGCCTGGACGACGACGCGATCGACCGCGAGCGCACCGACGTGATCTTCTGCACCGCGCTCGGCATGAACCGGCAGTACGAGAACCATGCCCGCATCGCCGCCGTCGCGTGGGCCGAGGCTTGCTGGCCGCTGGGCGGCACCGGCATCGCCGCCAGCCGCCAGGCCTGGAAGCGCAAGCTCGATACGGTCTTCCGCGCCACTTCCCACGACAAGGTCGGCGAGATGGCGAGCACCATGCCGGCCCGCGTGGCCGCGCACTTCCGGCTGCGCGGCCGGGCGCTGGCGCTCGAGTCGCAGGAGTTGGGCGGGATCGAAGCGCTGCTGGCGGCCATGGACGCCATCGAACTGGGCCAGGCGCATACCGTGCTGCTGCTGGGCGCGCAGTGCCTGGCGTCGCCGCTGGCCGAAGCAGTGCTGCGCGAGCGCCTGCCCGCCGGCCTGACGGCGGCACTGAGCGAAGGCGCCTGCGCGCTGGTGCTGCAGGACGGCCGCGCCGCCGCCGGGCGCGCCATCGCGCGGATAGAGCGCATCGAGCTGGAACCCCTGGCGGGCCCGCGCCGGCAACCCGCGGCGGCGGCGCACGATGCGGAGCGGCGCTTCTACGTGCTCGACGGCATCGGAGACAACGGTGGCAGCGGTGGCACCGATGAGGGCGGTAGCGGCGGCAGCATCCCGCCCCGTGCCAGCCTGCAGGCGCACAAGGCATGCGGCTACGGCTACGCCATACAGGCGCTCAGCGCGCTCATCCAGGCCGCCCTGCTCCAGCAGCGCGGCTGTCCGCCGGCCGCCGGCACGCCGGGCACGGTGCGAACCGCCGTGCTCGGCGCCGGCCTGGATGGCGCCCGCTATCGCATCTGCCTGGCCGAGGCAGCCTCACCGGCGGGCGAAGGCTGCGCCGCCCCGGCCGCCGCGCCGGTCGCCGTGCTTGGCCTGGGCGCGTGCTTCGGCGACGGCCGCGACAGCAGCGACTACTGGGAGGCCCTGCGCGCGCCTGGACATCGCTTCCGCGCGCTGCCGCCCGAGCGCTTTGGCCGCGCGGCCTACCACGACCCGGACCCGCAGGCGCCGATCAGCTACTACGCCGCACAGGCATCCTTCAGCGAGCTTGCCCGGGGCGACGCCGCCTTGCCGCTGCGGGCACCCGCCTTCGAGCTGGCCCGGTCGGCCGCACGCGAAGCCTTTTCCATGCTGCCCGACGGCATCGCGGCGCAGGCTGGCCCACTGCTGGTAGTGACGGCCTCCAACCTGACGCTGGCGCCGGAAAAACAGCTGGCCGCGCGCTACCTGCTGCCACGGATAGCCGCCGCGCTGGAAGAACTGGCGCGGGAACTGGGGCTGCCGGATGACGCCGCGCGGCACGCGGTGGCGCAGCTGCGGACCCGGGCACTGCAGGAGCCGGCGCCATGCATCGACGGGCAAACCTGGCACCAGCTCTGCGCCAGCGGCATCAGCCGGGAACTGGCGCGCGCGCTGGGCGCCGCGGCGCGCCACGTGGCCGTGGAAGCCGCCTGCGCCGGTTCGCTGGCCGCGCTGGAGCTGGCCGTCAACAGCCTGCGCAACGGCCGCTGCCGGCTGGCCGTGGTGGCTGGCGTGGAAGCCCCGGTCAACATTGCTGACCTCGTGCTGTGCGCCTCGCAGCGCATGCTTGCGCCCGGCGTGATCGCCAGCTTCACGCGGAAAGCCACCGGCTTCACGCCGGGGGACGGCGCCGGGGTAGTGGTGCTGTGTGCCAAGGCCGATGCCGACCGGTGGGGCCTTCCCGCCATGGCGGCGATCCGCTCGATCGCCGCCAGCACGCAGAGCCGATCCATCGTCGCGCCCAATCCGCCCGGACAGATCGCGTCGATGCAGCGCGCCTTCGCGCAGGTCGAATTCGCGCCAGGCGCCGTGGACTTCGTCGAGACGCACGGCACCGGCACCGCCATCGGCGACGAAGTCGAGATCGCATCGCTGGCGGCGGTCTATGCCGACCAGGCCCGCACCCTGCGCCTGGGCGCCCTGAAGTCGCGCTTCGGCCACTGCTTCGCCGCGGCGGGCATGGCCAGCCTGATCAAGACCATCCTGGCGCTGCGCAAGCAGGAATTGCCCGCCAATCATTTCGCCGCGCCCATCAAGCCGGAACTGGCGCTGTCCGGGCACAACTTCGACCCGCTCGAGCAGGCCAGCCCATGGCCTGCCGGCGGGCCGCGCATCCGGCGCGCCGCCGTCAACGCCTTCGGTACCGGCGGCATCAACTACCACCTCCTTCTTGAAGAAAGCGGAGATTGAGCCCATGGACTTCTCCACCAGCCCGCGCCACCGGGATATCGCCCGGCGCATGGCCGCCCTCGGGCGCGACTTGCAGGACCCCGGCCTGGCCGAACGCGACCGCCAGGGGCGCTTTTCCCGGGAGTTGTGGTCCACGCTTGCCCGCCAGCGGGTACATGCGCTCACGGTAGCACCGGAGCACGGCGGCGAGGGCTTCGGCGCACTGGACCTGGTGTTCGCGCTGGAAGCCCTGGCGGAGCACTGCGAGGACACCGGCCTGCTGTTCGCGCTGGCCGCCCACCTGTGCGCCTGCCTGCATCCCCTCGCCCGCTTCGGCGACCCGGCGCTGCAGCAGCGCTGGCTGCCGGCCATCGTGCAGGAAGGCCAGATCGGCGCGCACGCCATCACCGAGGCCGGCGCCGGCTCCGACATCAATGCCATGCGCTGCACCGCCACGCGCGACGGCGATGGCTACCGCCTGCATGGCGAGAAGCGCTACATCACCAACGCGCCGGTATGCGACTTCATCGTCGTGCATGCCCGTACCGGCGCAGGCAAGGGCTTCCTCGACTACAGCGCCTTTGTGCTCGACAGCCGCACCCCGGGCGTGCAGCTCAGCCACAAGCCGCACGAGAAGGTCGGCCTGCGCACCACGGCCATGGGCGATATCCGCTTCGACGGCGCCTGGGTCCACGCCTCGCAGCGCCTCGGCGCCGAAGGCAACGGCGGCCCGATCTTCCAGGCCAGCATGGCGTGGGAGCGCAGCTGCCTGTTCGCCATCTACCTGGGCGCGATGCGCCGCCAGCTGCGCCGCACCTGCCAGCACGCCGAGACGCGCGTGCAGTTCGGCCAGCCGCTGATCGCGCACCAGGCCATCGCCCATCGCATCGCCGACATGCACGTGCGCCTGGAAAGCGCGCGGCTTGCCTGCCTCAAGGCCGCCTGGGAGCTGGACCACGCGCAGTCCGGCCAGGACACCCCGGCCATGGCCAAGCTGCTGGTCTCCGAGGCCAGCATCCGCAACGGCCTGGACGCCTTGCATATCCACGGCGCCAGCGGCGTGCTCGAGGGCGACGTCGAGCGGCAGTTGCGCAACGCCCTTCCCTCCACGCTGTTTTCGGGAGGCAATGAAGTCCTCAAGGATCAGCTGCTGCGGCAACTTCGCCGCGAACTCAGGCACGGAACAGGCCAGGCACGATGACGATACAGACCAGCGTAGGACAAGCCATCCTCGGCAAGGAAGACCTGCTCGCCGCCGCGGGCGTCTTCGTCGAGTACACCCGCGCCATGGGGGACCATCTCTTCATGGCCGGCGAGGACGGCCAGGAGGTGCCGGTGCTCGACCTCGTCGGCGGCTTCGGCGCCTCCCTGCTTGGGCACTATCATCCGGAAGTCACCCAGGTGATGCAGCATTGCCTGGACCGGCGGCGGCCCTTCCTCGCCCAGGGCTCGTGCCGCCAGCGCGCGGCGGACCTGAAGGACAGCCTGGCCGATTACCTGTTGCGGCACACCGGCACCGCCTTCAGCATCGCCCTGCTCAGCACCGGTACCGAGGCGGTCGAGGCGGCGCTGAAGCATGCCCGCTATGCCTACACCAAGCGCATCGAGCACCTGGCCAACGCCTGCGCCGCCAATGTGCGCGAGCTGCTTACCCGCCTGGAACGCGGCGAGGCGCGGATCGAGCCAGCGCTGCTGCAAGCCTGCGAGCGCCTGCTCGGCCAGGAGCCGCTGGCGTCGCTGGACGACCTGCTGACCGCGCTGGGCGCGGCCAACCAGCAGGCCTTCAACCAGCAGGCGGTGATTGCGGCCTTCCCGCGCGCCTTCCACGGCAAGACCATGGGCTCGCTCGCCCATACGTGGAACCGCGATGCCCGGCTGCCATTCATCCGCAACCACAGCGGCGCGCTCTTTATCGAGCAGCCGCAGGACTTCCTGGACGACGTGGCGCGGCGCAGCCTTGCCTACTTCGCCTTCGAGTTCAATCCGCTGCGGCTGGTCCGGCGCACCGCGCCCACGCTGGCGGCGGTGATCTACGAGCCGATCCGCGGCGAAGGCGGCGTGCTCGAGCTCGGCCCGGCCGAGAAGACCCTGCTGCGCGAGTTGCGCGCGCAATACCCGGAAGTCGCGCTGATCGCCGACGAGATCCAGTGCGGGCTCGGCCGCACCGGCCACCCCGTCGAGAGCCATGCCTGCGAGCTGCCGGCGGACTACCTCACCTTCGCCAAGTCACTGGGCGGCGGCCTGACGAAGATCTCCGCCCTGGCCGTGCGCAAGGATCTCTATCACCCCGAATTCGGCATGCTGCACAGCTCCACCTTCGCCGAGGACGACCTGTCCTCCTCGGTCGCCAGGCGCAGCCTGGAGATCATCGAGCGCGACGACCTCGCCGGGCGCAGCGCCAGGCTCGGCCAGGCACTGCTGCGCGAGCTGCGCGGCCTGCAGAAGCGCTGGCCCGGGGTCATACGCGATGTGCGCGGGCGCGGCTGCATGCTGGGCGTGGAGCTGGAGGACTTCTCGGAGCACCCGTCCGCGGTGCTGGCCAGCCTGTCGCAGCAGCAAATGCTCGGCATGCTGTGCGCGGGCTACCTGCTGCACGGCCACCGCGTGCGCGTGCTGCCCTCGCTCGGGCGCCGCCGCGTGCTGCGCATACAGCCTTCGGCCTATCTCGGCGCCGAGGATATCCGCCTGGCCTGCCATGCGCTGGAAGCGCTGTGCGCCTTGCTGGATGCGGGCGACGCCGCCGCCTTGCTGCAACACCTGTCCGGC
>NZ_JARJLM010000446.1 GCF_029335485.1 Cupriavidus basilensis | reverse complement strand
CGGCGGCACCGCTTTCGGCCACCGCCTTCTGCACCTCGGCAGCGACTTCCGCATCGGACAGCGCTGCGGGCATATAGACCTTGAGCACTTCCACTTCGGCGCTTTCCTTGTCCGCCAGGTCGTTGCGGCCGGCTTGCTGGAACTGGGAGATGGAATCCTTGCGCTGCTTGATCAGCTTGTCGATCACGCCCTGCACGGCAGCGTCGTCGAGTTCGATGCGCTCGTCCACTTCCCGTTGCTTGATGGCCGCCAGCAGCAGGCGGATGGTGCCGAGGCGCTCGGACTCGCGGGCGCGCATGGCGGCCTTCATGTCTTCGCTGATACGGGCTTTGAGGGACATGGCAATTTTCCAGGAAAGAGTGGGCAGGACACTGGCGGCCTGGCAGGCACGCGAGCCACCGGGGCGCCAATGCAAAAACCCGCCGGAGCCGTGCCCACAGCGGGTTCTGATGCGGATGCGAAGGGTACGGTCAGTACAGCTTCTTCGGCAGCATCTGGCTGCGGATGCGCTTGTAGTGGCGCTTTTCGGCGGCGGCTTTCTTGCGCTTGCGCTCAGCCGTCGGCTTTTCGTAAAACTCGCGAGCCCGCAATTCAGTAATCAAGCCGTTCTTTTCGATGGTGCGCTTGAAACGGCGCATGGCAACTTCAAACGGCTCGTTGTCTTTCAGGCGGATCGTGGTCATTTTGCTGAAATAAGTGGCAGCTGTTAGCGGTTTTACGAAAGCTACAAGTGTAGCACAGGGATTGTCAAGACCGCACCGCGCAAATTTGCCGATACGCCGCTCAGGCCGCTCCCGCCGCCGCGGCTCGTGCGTTTTCCGCAACAGCCTGGCCAGCCGCCACGCCAGAGGCCCATGCCCACTGGAAGTTGTAGCCCCCCAGCCAGCCGGTCACGTCGACCACCTCGCCAATGAAATACAGGTTGGGCACCGTCCTTGCCATCATGGTGGCGGACGACAGCGCGCGGGTATCCACGCCGCCCAGCGTGACTTCGGCTTTGCGGTAGCCCTCGGTGCCCGCCGGCACCAGTTGCCAGCCGTTGAGCGCCGCACCGAGCCGGCGTAGTGCCTTGTCCGGCATGTCGTGCAGCGGCTGGGCGCCATTCAGGCCGGCCGCGGCGCACCAGGCGTCGGCCAGCCGGGAGGGCAGCCTCTCGGCGAGCAGGTTGGCCAGGTGTTTGCGGCTGCTGCCCTTTTGCTCGAGCAGCCAGGCGCCGGCGTCGTTGCCATCGAACAGGTCGATGGCGATGGGCGTACCCGGGCGCCAGAAACTGGATATCTGCAGTACGGCCGGACCGGACAGGCCACGATGGGTCCACAACAGGTCTTCCTTGAAGCCACCGGCCGTCTTCCCGCTGCCGGTGGCGATATCGACTTCCATCGACACCCCGGCCAGCGGCGCGAACGGCGCCCATCCCTGTCCGTCGAAGGTCAGGGGCACCAGCGCCGGCCGCGTCTCGGCCACGCCCAGCCCGAACTGGCGGGCAATGCGGTAGCCCAGGTCGGTGGCGCCGATCTTGGGAATGGAGAGCCCGCCGGTCGCCACCACCAGGGCGCCGGCCCGGATCGGCCCATGCGCTGTCATCAGCAGGAAATCCTCGCCCTCGCGCCGGACCTCGTCCACGCTGCATCCGGTTCGCCAGTGCACATTGCCGGCGCCGCATTCGGCACGCAGCATCTCGATCACCTGCTCGGCGCTGTCGTTGCAAAAGAGCTGGCCGCGATGCTTTTCGTGCCAGTCGATCTCATGGCGCCGCATCAGCGCAAGGAAATCCTGCGGCGTATAGCGTGCGAGCGCGGAGCGGCAGAAGTGCGGATTGGACGACAGATAATTGGCCGGCCCCGCCTGCAGGTTGGTGAAATTGCAGCGGCCGCCGCCGGAAATGCGGATTTTCTCGGCCAGGCGCGTGGCATGATCTACCAGTACCACGCTGGCGCCGCCCTGCCCCGCCACGGCGGCGCACATCATGCCGGCGGCCCCGGCGCCAAGCACCGCCACATCAAAGCGCCCTGCGCGCGCACCGGTCTGGCCGGTCTCCGCGGTCTGCTTGTTGCCCATGCCCATCCTGCCTTGAAAGAAGCGGCGATTGTAGCGAAAAGCGGGGCTGGCGCCGCTGTGCTACCCTGCTGGCCTTGCGCCAGGCAGCCGGCCCGACGGCCAGCCGCCTGCACCAACCCTTGATTTGCCGGCCTCGCCAGATGCCGGCCTTGCTGCTCCCATGCTTGTCCTCGGCATTGAATCTTCCTGCGACGAAACCGGCCTCGCCCTGTACGATACCGAAGCCGGCCTGCTCGCCCACGCCCTGCATTCCCAGATCGCCATGCACCGCGACTACGGCGGCGTGGTGCCCGAACTCGCCTCGCGCGACCATATCCGCCGTGTCCTGCCGCTCTTGCAACAGGTGCTGGACGAAGCCGGACGCACCCGCGCCGACATCGACGCCATCGCCTTTACGCAAGGGCCCGGCCTGGCCGGCGCGCTGCTGGTGGGCGCATCGGTTGCCAATGCGCTGGGCTTTGCCCTCCATGTGCCGATGGTGGGCGTGCACCACCTGGAAGGCCACCTGCTGTCGCCGCTGCTGACGCGCGATCCGCCGCCCTTCCCCTTCGTGGCCTTGCTGGTTTCCGGCGGGCACACGCAGTTGATGGAAGTGCGCGGCATCGGCGACTACGCCTTGCTGGGCGAGACCCTGGACGATGCCGCCGGCGAGGCCTTCGACAAGACCGCCAAACTGCTCGGCCTGAGCTATCCGGGCGGCCCCGAGGTATCGCGGCTGGCCGAGTTCGGCATGCCCGGCGTGTATGCCCTGCCGCGCCCGATGCTGCATTCGGGCAACCTCGATTTTTCCTTTGCCGGCCTGAAGACCGCGGTGCTGACGCAAACCCGCAAGCTGGCCAATGTGTGCGAGCAGGACCGCGCCAACCTGGCGCGCTCCTTCGTCGACGCCATCGTCGACGTGCTGGCCGCCAAGTCCATGGCCGCGCTCAAGCAGACCGGGCATCGCCGGCTGGTGGTGGCCGGCGGCGTGGGCGCGAATCGCCAGTTGCGCGAGCGCCTGGACCAGCTCGGGGTGCAGAAGAAGATCCAGGTCTATTACCCGGACCTGGCCTTCTGCACCGACAACGGCGCCATGATCGCCTTCGCCGGCGCCATGCGGCTGCAGGCCGCGCCCGAACTGGCGCAGCACAGCTACGGCTATGGCGTGACGCCGCGCTGGGATCTGTCGGACATCCGCTTGCCGGCGGCGCACTAGGCTTTCCCGCGTCGTTCTCCCACCCGAACGCCAAGAAAAAAGCCACCTTTACGGTGGCTTTCCTACTTTCTTGTTGCCCGGCTATCGCCAAGCCGGCCAATTACGCCGCGCGCTTGTCACGCTCGATCACGGCATAGGCGCTGTGGTTATGGATGGACTCGAAGTTCTCCGCCTCCAGCACGTAAGCCACGATGCGCTCGTCCGCGTTCAGGCGCATGGCGATATCGCGCACCAGGTCTTCGACGAACTTGGGGTTCTCATAGGCGCGCTCGGTGACGAATTTTTCGTCGGGGCGCTTGAGCAAGCCCCACAGTTCGCACGAGGCTTCTTCCTCGGCCATGCGCACCAGTGCCTCGACCGGCAGGTCGCCCGCCAGCTCGACGTTCATGGTGATATGCGAGCGCTGGTTGTGCGCGCCGTATTGCGAGATCTTCTTCGAGCACGGACACAGGCTGGTAACCGGCACCAGGGCCTTCAGGAAGACCTTGGCCGCGCCGTTGCGTACCTCGCCGATCAGCGTGACTTCGTAATCCATCAACGATTGCACGCCCGACACCGGCGCGATCTTGTTGATGAAATAAGGGAAGGTGACCTCGATGCGTCCGGCCTCGGCCTCGAGCTTGACCAGCATCTTGTCGAGCAGCGAGCGGAAGGTGGCCAGTTCGAGCGGCTCGCGCTCTTCCTCGAGCAGCGCGACAAAGCGCGACATGTGCGTGCCCTTCTGGTCGGCGGGCAGGTGCACGTCGAGGTTGAAGGTGCCGACCGTGGCCAGCACGCCGGCGGGGGTCTTCAGCGACAGCGGATAACGCACGCCTTTCACGCCAACCCGCTGGATCGGGATCTGGCGGGTATCGAGGCTCGACTGCACGTCGGGCATCACGAAGGCGGGATTGATGTCATTCATATCGGTCAGGTTTCCTCTACGGTCGCGGCATTTTTCGCAGTCAACTTTGCCGCGCAACGAGTGTGAAACCGCGGGCGAGCGCAAAGCCGATGCCGTCCCGCAGCTGCGAACACAGAACCTGCGATTCTAAGGGAAATCGTCTATTGCTGCCCACGGGCGGGCGATACCCGCACGATCCATACGGATGATGGCGCGATCGCCGCCGCCATGCGGCTCTGCCAAAGCCCGGGCAAGGCCCGGAACCGGAACGGTAACGAAGGCGGAACGGGGGTCGTACGATAACAGGAAGGAAAGGCGCCGGCGCGCCCGCCATCGGCGGACACGCCGGGATCGGGACGGATCAGGCCGCGCGCGTGGCGACTGCCGCCTGGGTCAGGCTGAAGCGCTCGCGCACGGCATGCTCGATGCCCGCCGCGTCCAGCCCGCATTGCGAGAGCAGGAAGGCCGGGTCGCCATGATCGACAAAGCGGTCCGGCAGGCCGAGCTGCAACACCGGCACGACGATGCCGGCGGCAGCCAGCGCCTCGAGCACCGCGCTGCCGGCGCCACCCATCACGCAGCCCTCCTCGACGGTGACGAGGTAATCGTGATCGCGCGCCAGCGTCTTCACGAGTTCCTCGTCGAGCGGCTTGACGAAGCGCATGTTGGCCACCGAGGCGTCGAGCGCCTCGGCCGCGCCCAGCGCCGGATGCAGCATGGAACCGAAGGCCAGGAAGGCCACGCGCTGGCCGGCCCGCGCGCCGCCGGTACGGCGCATCTCGCCCTTGCCCACCGGCAGCGCGGTGAGCGCGGCCTGCGTGGCCACGCCGGTGCCGGCGCCGCGCGGGTAGCGCACGGCGGTCGGGCACGCCTGCTGGTAAGCGGTGGTCAGCAGTTGGCGGCATTCGTTCTCGTCGGCCGGCGTCATCACCATCATATTGGGGATGCAGCGCAGGAAGGCGATGTCGTAGGCGCCGGCGTGGGTGGCGCCGTCGGCGCCCACCAGCCCGGCACGGTCGAGCGCGAACACCACCGGCAGGTTCTGCAGCGCCACGTCGTGGATCAACTGGTCATAGCCACGCTGCAGGAAGGTGGAATAGATCGCCAGCACGGGCTTGAGGCCTTCGCAGGCCAGACCGCCCGCGAACGTCACGGCATGCTGTTCAGCGATGCCCACATCGTAGTAGCGGTTGGGAAAGCGCTTCTCGAACTCCACCATGCCCGAGCCTTCGCGCATGGCCGGCGTCACCCCCACCAGGCGCGGGTCGGCGGCGGCCATGTCGCACAGCCATTCGCCGAAGACCTGGGTGTAGGTCTTGCGCGCAGGCTTGGTCGACGGGCGGATGCCTTCGGCCGGATTGAACTTGCCGGGACCGTGATACAGGATCGGATCGGCCTCGGCCAGCTTGTAGCCCTGGCCCTTCTTGGTGACCACGTGCAGGAACTGCGGGCCGCCGCCTTCGAGGGCACGCTGGCGGATGTTCTGCAGCGTCGGCACCAGCGATTCGAGATCGTGGCCGTCGATCGGGCCGATGTAGTTGAAGCCGAACTCCTCGAACAGCGTCGCCGGCACCACCATGCCCTTGGCATGTTCCTCGAAGCGCTTGGCGAACTCGAGCACGGGCGGGGCCACCGACAGCACGCGTTCGATGCCCTTCTTGGTGGCCGCGTAGAACTTGCCGCTCATCAGCCGCGCCAGGTGGTTGTTGAGCGCGCCGACCGGCGGCGAGATCGACATGTCGTTGTCGTTCAGCACCACCAGCAGCGGCAGGTCCTTGTAGACGCCGGCATTGTTCATGGCCTCGAAGGCCATGCCCGCGGTCATCGCGCCGTCGCCGATCACGGCGATCGACACGCGCTTCTCGCCCAGCGTGCGGGCGCCCAGCGCCATGCCCAGCGCGGCCGAGATCGAGGTGGAGGAGTGCGCGGTGCCAAAGGTGTCGTATTCGCTTTCGCTGCGGCGCGGGAAGCCCGAGATGCCGCCCCACTGGCGCAGCGAATGCATGCGGTCGCGGCGCCCGGTCAGGATCTTGTGCGGATAGCTTTGGTGCCCGACGTCCCATACCACGCGGTCGTCCGGCGTGTTGAACACGTAGTGCAGTGCGATGGTCAGCTCGACCGTGCCAAGGTTGGACGACAGGTGGCCGCCAGTCTGCGACACCGATTCGAGCACATAGGCGCGGAGTTCGTCAGCCAGCGTTCCGAGCTGCCGGCGGTCCAGCCTGCGGAGGGCTGCGGGGTCGTCAATAGTTTTGAGCAGTGCGTAGGTCATGATGTCCGTTCGGCGGCCGGATTCTTGTGCCCGGTTGTCGGTTTTCCTGCTTATCAATTCAGTTCGAGCGCAGCACGATCAGATCGGCCAGTTCGCCCAGGCGTCTGGCGCGCGCGCCAAAGACAGCCAGCGCTTCGTGCGCCGTCGTCCGCAGCTGCTCCGCCAGTTGGCGGGCAGGCTCGAGCCCCATCAGCGATACATAGGTCGGCTTGTCGTGGGCGGCGTCCTTGCCGGCGGTCTTGCCCAGCGTGGCGGTATCCGCGGTCACGTCGAGGATATCGTCCACCACCTGGAACGCCAGGCCCACGGCGGCGGCGTAGCGCTCGAGCGCGGCCATGCCAGCCTCGTCCACCGTGCCGCAGTACGCGCCCATGCGCACACTGGCGCGCAGCAAGGCACCGGTTTTCATGCGGTGCATCGCCTCGAGTTCGTCCAGCGACATGGCCAGGCCCACGTGCTGCAGGTCGATCGCCTGCCCGCCCGCCATGCCTACCGAGCCAGAGGCCCGTGCCAGCTCGGCCACCAGGCGCATGCGCGCGTCAGCGCCGAGCCCGGCCAGCGATGCGGCCTCGGCCAGCACCACGAAAGCCTGGGTCTGCAACGCGTCGCCCACCAGCAGTGCGGTCGCCTCGTCATAGGCCTTGTGCACGGTGGGACGGCCGCGGCGCAGGTCGTCGTCATCCATGCAGGGCATATCGTCGTGCACCAGCGAGTACGCATGGATCATCTCCACCGCGCAAGCCGCAGCATCGCACGCTTCGGGTGATGCGCCAACCACTTCGCCGGCAGCATGAACCAGCAGGGGACGTACCCGCTTGCCGCCGCCGAGCACAGCATACCGCATGCCTTCGTGCAGCGTGCAAGGCACGGTTACAGCGGCCGGCAGGGCGGCGTCGAGCGCGGCCTCGGTGCGGGCGCCCTGGGCGCCCATCCAGGCGGCGAAATCGCCGGCTTCGGCGGTCTGGCGCGAATCGCTCATTCTTGCTCTCCCGGGATGCCGGTTTCGGCGGTCACTGGCTTGAGCACGTCGCCCTCCAGCACTTTGACCTGCTGCTCCACGCGTTCGAGCATCTGCTGGCAATACCTGACCAGTTCCGCCCCGCGCTTGTACGCCGCCAGGGAGTCTTCCAGCGGCAGCGCGCCACCCTCCATGCTGGCTACCAGCCCTTCCAGCTCGGCCATGGCGGCCTCATAGGAAGCGGGCGGCGCGAGGGGCGACCGCTGGTCGGTCGGGGCCGGATCGATGTCGGCCGGGGAGCTCGTAGTCTTTGGCATTTCGGGCATTGAAACAGGGGAAGCTGGGATTTTACGCCAAAGCGGGACATTGCCCGCATCCCATCCGTCGGGTGAGGCGGAGGGCAACACCCGAAAGTGACTTGTGCGCTTGGGTCGTCTTTCCGAATGCGCCCCGAACGGCACCTCCATGACGACCCGGGTCGACTTTTTCGCTAAAAAGGCAAAAAAATCAGTCCCTTAACTTTTTCGCTCGGGTACAATCCGCGGTTCGTCAGCGTGAACTGCATCCATGCGCCCGGAGCGGGTCATGGCACGGCTGACAGTCTTTCCCAAATCGATTTCTTTTCGATGGTTGGGTTGTTCACTGCTTTCGCCTGTCATAGGGAGTGGGGATAATGTCCAATCTCAGCACCGCGCTGAAACTGGTGCCGGCTGATACGCAGCTGCCCGTCAACGTCTACTTCGACGAGCCACTGCATCAACAAGAACTGGAACTGCTGTTCAAGAAGGGCCCGGGCTATGTCGGCCACGAGCTGATGATCCCGGAGACGGGCGATTACCACGCCCTGGCGGCCGAGGAAGAAGGCCGCATCCTGGTGAGGAATGCCGACGGCATCGAGCTCCTGTCCAATGTCTGCCGCCACCGGCAGGCCATCATGCTCAATGGCCGCGGCAATGCGCAGAACATCGTCTGCCCCTTGCACCGCTGGACCTACGACCTGAAGGGTGAACTGCTCGGCGCGCCGCATTTCGCGGAGCAGCCGTGCGTGCACCTGAACCGTTCGCCGCTGCAGAACTGGAACGGCTTGCTGTTCGAGGGCCAGCGCGACGTGCGGGCCGACCTGGCTCGCCTGGGCGTGGCCGGGGACCTGGACTTCGACGGCTACATGCTCGACCACGTCGAGGTCCACGAGTGCAACTACAACTGGAAGACCTTCATCGAGGTCTATCTGGAAGACTACCACGTCGTGCCGTTCCACCCGGGCCTGGGCAGTTTCGTCTCCTGCGACGACCTGAGCTGGGAGTTCGGCGACTGGCACAGCGTCCAGACGGTTGGCCTGCACGCCGGCCTGAAGCGCCCGGGCAGCCCCACCTACCAGAAATGGCATGAGGCCGTACTGCGCTTCAACAACGGCGTGCTGCCGAAATACGGCGCGATCTGGCTGACGTACTACCCCAACATCATGGTGGAATGGTACCCGCACGTGCTCGTGGTCTCGACGCTGCATCCGCTCGGACCGGACAAGACACGCAATGTCGTCGAGTTTTACTATCCCGAGGAAATCGTGCTGTTCGAGCGCGAGTTCGTCGAGGCCGAGCGCGCCGCCTACATGGAAACCTGCATCGAGGACGACGAGATCGCTGAACGCATGGATGCCGGGCGCCGGGCGCTGCTAAGGCGCGGAGTCAGCGAAACCGGACCCTACCAGTCGCCGATGGAAGACGGTATGCAGCACTTTCATGAATGGTATCGCCGCGCCATGTCCTTCACCGGCTGACCTGCGGGCCAAGGCTTTGCGGCCTGCCGCAGTGGCAAATCAGGCAAAACGGACCGCCCCGGCGGTCCGTTTTGCGTTTGGTGCGGTGCACGCCCGCTGATACAATCGCCGCTTCCGGTGTGCGCCCGGCGCCGCGCCGGCCATCCGCCTTGCGCGGAGCCTTTCGAGATTCGAGAACCCGCGTGAGATCGGGGCCCGGATCGCGCGCTGTCTCATTCCTCCTTCGCCCCCGCCATGCAATCGCTCTGGATGCTGTTCGCCGCCTTCGCCTTTTCGTTGATGGGGGTGGGCGTCAAGCTGGCGTCCGAGTTCTACGGCACGGGCGAGATCGTGTTCTACCGCAGCCTGATCGGCGTCGTCATCATGTGGACGATACTGGCCTCGTCGGGCACCTCGGTACGCACGCCGCACATGGCCATGCATATCAAGCGCAGCCTGTTCGGCGTGACCGCCCTGCTGCTGTGGTTCACCTCGATCACCATGCTGCCGCTGGCCACGGCGATGACCCTGAACTACATGTCGCCGGTCTGGATCGCGCTGATCCTGGGCGCCGGCGCCGCGCTGACGGGCACCGGCGGCGCCGACCGCAAGCTGATCGGCGCCATCCTGATGTCGTTTGCGGGCGTGCTGTGCCTGCTGCAACCGTCCGTCGGGCACAACCAGCTCACCGGCGGCCTGATCGGCCTCATCTCCGGGATCTTTACCGCGCTGGCCTATGTCGAGGTCCGGCAGCTCGGCCAGCTGGGCGAGCCCGAAGGCCGCATCGTGTTCTATTTCTCGGCGGTCGGCATGACGATCGGACTGATCTGGATGCTGTACTCAGGCCCGAGCCCCCACAGCTGGCGCGGCGCGGGCCTGCTGCTGGCCATCGGGGTCCTGGCCACGCTCGGCCAGACCGCGATGACGCGCGCCTACAAGCGCGGCAACACCCTGCTCACCGCCAACCTGCAATATGCCGGCATCGTGTTCTCCAGCCTGTGGGGCATGATGGTCTGGCGCGACCAGCTCAACTGGCTGTCCTGGCTTGGCATGGCGCTGATCGTCGCCAGCGGCATCGCCACCACCCTGACGCGGGCGCGCGAAAGCTCCAACCGGCAACCCACCGCCGACACCCCGGTCAAGTCGGCAGAAGCGGAAGTGCATCCCGAGGTGTAGCATCGTAGGCCAGTTGCGCTTTCCCAACCCAAGGTTATCCCATGTTCACCACCCTGATCTCCAGCCAGGACCTGCGCGCGCTGCGCGAAGACGGCGGCCGCCACAGCGTCGTGATCGACTGCAGCTTCGACCTCGCCAACCCGGCCGCCGGGCGCGAGGCCTACCATGCGGGCCATCTGCCCGGCGCCTTCTATCTGCATCTGGACAATGAACTGTCCGGCGAAAAGACCGGCGCCAACGGACGCCATCCGCTGCCCGACCCCGACACGCTGGCCGCGCGCCTGCGCGCGCTCGGCGTGAATGAAGCCAGCCAGGTGGTTGCCTATGACGCGCAGGGCGGCATGTACGCGGCGCGCGCATGGTGGCTGCTGCGCTGGCTGGGCCACGGCGCGGTCGCCGTGCTGGATGGCGGCAAGAGCGCCTGGGTAGCGGCCGGCCTGCCGCTCGAGGCCGGCAACGCGCCGGAACCCGAAACGCCCGGCACGCTGGCGCGCAAGGCCGCGCTGGTGGCCACCGTGGATGCCGGCGCGGTGCTGGCCAACCTGGCCAGGCCTGCGCGGCTGGTGGTCGACGCCCGGGCGCCGGACCGCTTCCGTGGCGAGAACGAAACGCTCGATCCCGTGGGCGGACATATCCCGGGCGCGGTCAATCGCTTCTTCAAGGACAACCTGCAGGACAACGGCGCGTTCAAGCCCGCCGCAGCGCTGCAGCAGGAATTCGGCCAGGTCTTGGGCAACACGCCCGCCAGCCAGGCCGTCATGCAATGCGGCTCGGGCGTGACCGCGTGCCACAACCTGCTGGCACTGGAAGTGGCCGGCCTGCCAGGTGCCGCGCTCTATCCCGGCTCCTGGAGCGAGTGGTGCGCCGACCCCGCGCGGCCGGTGGCCAGCGGAACCTGAGCCCGGCGACCCTGGCGCGCATGCCTGGCCGGCGGCTCGCGCCGCCCAGGCTTATCGGGCGGGAGCCGCCACACCATGCGCATGACCCTCGCCATGCGCATGGTGTACATCCTTGGTAACGAAGTAGATGGCGCAGATCCCCGTGGCTACCAGTACAACCTGGATGATGGACTCGCGCCAGCGCGGCTTGCGCTGCATCTGCGGCATCAGATCGCTGACGGCGATATAGACAAAACTGCTCGAGGCAATCACCAGCACATAGGGAATCCAGCTGCTCATCTGGTCGAGCAGGAAATATCCCACCAGGCCGCCGGCGATGGCCGCTACGCTGGACAGCAGGTTGAAGGCAAAGGCGCGCGCCTTCGAAAAACCAGCGTTGAGCAGCACGATGAAATCGCCCACTTCCTGCGGGATCTCGTGGGCGGCGATGGCCAGCGCGGTGACCAGCCCGATATGCGGGTCCGCCAGGAACGCCGCGGCGATCACGATGCCGTCGGCAAAATTGTGGAAGGTATCGCCCACCAGGATGGTCAGGCCGCTGCGCCCGGCTTCCTCGCGGTCATGCCCGTGGTGGTGGTGGTGCCCGTCACCCTCGTGGTGATGCGAGTGGCGCAGCAGCGCGACCTTCTCGAGCAGGAAAAAACCGAGCAGGCCGGCCAGCAAGGTACCGAACAAGGCGCGCGGATCGGCACCCGACTCGAACGCCTCCGGCAGCGAATGCAGCAGGGCCGTGGCCAGCAGCACCCCGACCGAGAAGCTCACCATGCGCTCCACCACGCGCGAGGCTGCCGTCAGCGTCAGCAGCGCCGCCCCGAAGATACTGCCCACCCCCGAGATAGTGGCGGCAAGCAGGATATAGGCAAGGGTGGAATGGATGATAGGCTCCCGGGATCGGTTATGCGCCCCTGGGGAGCAGCATCGATCTCAAACGCAACACTGTTGCAAGAAACGAAGCCCGCATTGTACGTAGATTGGCGCCGACTTTGCAATGACCATCGTCGGCGCGTGTACGCGAGAGGGGAAAGGCGGCGGTGCCAACGCCACGCGCGCCGCTCAGGAGACGCCGTGCTGCCTGAAGGATGCCAGGCAGCGCTGCCAGCCATCCCTGGCGTCGGCCTCGCGATAGCTCGGGCGATAGTCGGCATTGAAGGCATGGCCGGACTCGGGATAGACCACGAAGACCGACGACCTGGCGTTCGGGTTGCCCGACTCCGCCAACGCCGCCTTCATCTTTTCCACCTGCTCCTGCGTGATACCGGTGTCCTTGCCGCCGTAAAGCCCGAGTACCGGCGCCTTGAGCTCGCCGACCAGATCGATCGGGTTCTTCGGCTTGATGGGCGTGGGCTCGCCCATCAGCTGGCCGTACCAGGCCACGGCAGCCTTGACCTGCCGGCTGTGCGCGGCGTAAAGCCAGGTCACGCGCCCGCCCCAGCAAAAACCGGTGATGGCCAGCTTGCCGGTATTGCCGCCATTGGCCGCGGCCCAGGCCACGGTGGCATCGAGATCGCCCATGACCTGCTCGTCCGGCACCTTGGAAATCAACCTGGCCTGCAGCTCCTGGATGGTCCCGAAACTGCCGGGATCGCCCTGGCGCGCAAACAGTTCCGGGGCGATGGCCAGGTAGCCCAGCTTGGCGAAGCGCCGGCAGATATCGGCGATATGTTCGTGCACCCCGAAGATTTCGCTGACCACCAGCACCACCGGCAGCCTGGTCTTGCCTTCCGGCCGGGCACGGTAGGCGGGCATGCTGAAACCACCCGAGCCGATCGTGACCTCGCCCGCGGTCAGGCCGGCGAAATCGGTCTTGATCGCCTGCGCCATCACGGGCAATGCGGCCGCGGCAAATGCCGAGCCCAGCGCGGTCTTGACGAAAGACCGCCGGTCAAAGGACTGGCCGGGGACAAGGCTTTCCACTTCTGGCTTCAGCATGCGGTCTCCTGTTTGGTTTGGCTTGGATGGCCGATCCGGATGGGCAAGGCATGGCGGCGCGGCGGCCGGAAACAGGCTCCGATTCTAAGCAAACATGGCGACAAACGCACGCGGCCGGCGGACGGGGGCCAGGACCGCCCCCGCGCCGGCACCCGTCAGTGCAGTTTCACGCGCGGACTGGTCTTGCTGCGCAGCCAGTGGGTCACGGTGTCCAGCCCCATGCGCACGGCGCCGTGCAGCGCCAGGACATGCATGCGGTACAGCGAGGTGTACATGACGCGCGCCATCAGCCCCTCGATGAACATCGAGCCGCCGATCAGGCCGCCCATCAGGCTGCCGACCGCGCTGAAGTGCCCCAGCGAAACCAGCGAGCCCAGGTCCTTGAACGCGAATGCCTGCAGCGGCTTGCCATTGAGGCGTGCGCGCAGCGCATCGAACAGGAACATGGCCTGCTGGTGGGCGGCCTGGGCGCGCGGCGGCACGGCGCTCTGCTTCTCGGGCCAGGGGCAGCTGGCGCAATCGCCGAAGGCGAAGATATCGGGATCGGCTTCGCTCTGCAGGGTGGGCTTGACCACGATCTGCCCCATCCGGCTCACCGGCAGGCCCAGGGTGGCCAGCACCGCGGGCGCGGTAATGCCGGCGGCCCAGACCGTCAGGTCGGCGTCGATGCGTTTGCCGCTGGCGGTCAGCACCGCATCGGCCGTGACCTCGGTCACGCGCTCGCCGGTGAAGACCTCGATATCGAGCTTGTGCAGCAGCTTGGTGGTCTCGGCGGAAACCCGCTCGGACAGCGCAGGCAGGATACGCGGGCCGGCCTCGATCACGTGGATGCGCACATCGCGGCGCGGGTCCAGCTGGTGCAGGCCGTAGGCGCTGAGGACATGCGCGGTATTGCGCAGCTCCGCCGAGAGTTCGACGCCGGTGGCGCCGGCGCCGATGATGGCGATGTCCACGCGCGGCCGGCCGTCTTCGCCGAGCCGCCCGCGGCCGTTCTGTGCACGCACGCAGGCGGAAATCAGCCGGCGGCGGAAGCGCTCCGCCTGCTCGACGGTGTCGAGCGCGATGGCATTCCCGGCAGCGCCGGGCACGCCGAAGAAATGCGTCACGCAGCCGATCGCCAGTACCAGGGTGTCGTAGGGGAGTTCGCGCGCCGGCAGCAGCTCCGAGCCGTCGAGGTCGACGCAGCCCGCCACTGAAATGGTCTTGCGGGCGCGGTCGATGCCGGTCAGCTCGCCTTGCTGGAACTCGAAATGATGCCAGCGCGCCTGCGCGACATACTCGAGCTGATGGGTGTTGGGATCCATGCTGCCGGCTGCGACTTCATGCAGCAGCGGTTTCCAGATATGCGTGGGCGAGCGGTCCACCAGTACCACCTGCGCGGCCCCGCTCTTGCCGAGCTTGTCGCCCAGCCGCGTGACCAGTTCCAGCCCGCCTGCCCCGCCTCCGACTACGATGATGCGATGCGCCCTTCCCTCTGTGCTCATGATCTACCCAGTGTCGTCGATATTTTTTTGCCGGGGGCACGACGCGAGCCAGTGGCCTCGGCTTTGCGCCAGTTTGCTGCACAGCAGCACGACTGGCAAGACGCCATTCACCGATTCAGCGGTCGCTTCAATCGGAAGCAGGATGCAGGAATACCGCGGCGGCGGCAATCCCGGCGCGGGCCGGAAGGCCGCCCCGGGGCACTGGATACAAGCTCAGCGGGTCAGTGCGCTTCCTCCCAATTGCTGCCGCTGCCGACCTCGGCCACCAGCGGCACGCGCAGCGTCGCCACATTGCACATCAGTTCCGGCAGCCTGACCTTGACCAGCGCCAGCTCGGCCTGCGGCACTTCCAGCACCAGTTCATCGTGCACCTGCATGACCTGGCGCGTGGCCAGGCCATCGCGCTCGATCCAGCCCTGCACGGCGATCATGGACAGCTTGATCAGGTCGGCGGCCGTCCCCTGCATCGGCGCATTGATGGCGGCACGCTCGGCGCCCTGGCGGCGCGGACCGTTGCCGCCGTTGATATCGGGCAGCCACAGGCGGCGGCCGAACACGGTCTCGACGAAACCCTGCTCGCGCGCGGTCTGGCGCGTTTCTTCCATGTACCGGGCCACGCCGGGGTAGCGCATGAAATAACGGTCGATATAGTGCTTGGCCGCCTCGCGCTCGATACCGAGGTTGCCGGCCAGGCCAAAGGCGCTCATGCCGTAGATCAGGCCGAAGTTGATGACCTTGGCGTAGCGGCGCTGCTCGCTGCTGACGGCATCCGTGCCGACCCCGAAGATCTCCGCGGCGGTGGCCCGGTGCACGTCCTCGCCCTGGGCGAAAGCGCGCATCAGGTTCTCGTCGCCCGAGATATGGGCCATGATGCGCAGTTCGATCTGGGAGTAGTCGGCCGACACGATGACGTTGCCCGGCGCGGCGATAAAGGCTTCGCGGATACGCCGGCCTTCGTCGGTGCGCACCGGGATGTTCTGCAGGTTGGGCTCGGTCGACGCCAGCCGGCCGGTCACCGCGGTGGTCTGTCCATAGCTGGTGTGCACGCGCCCGGTGGCCGGGTTGACCATCTTCGGCAGCTTGTCGGTGTAGGTGGACTTGAGCTTGGCCAGGCCGCGGTAGTCCAGCAGCAGCTTGGGCAGCGGATAGTCCTCGGCGAGCTTCTGCAGCACCTCTTCGTCGGTGGAAGGCGCGCCGCTGGCGGTCTTCTTGACCACCGGCAGCTTCATCTGGCCGAACAGGATCTCGCCGATCTGCTTGGGCGAGCCTAGGTTGAACGGCTGGCCCGCGGCCGCATAGGCGGCCTGTTCCAGCTCCAGCATACGCTGGCCAAGCTGCGCGCTCTGCGCGCCCAGGCGATCGGCGTCGATCAGCACGCCGTTGCGCTCGATCTTCTGCAGCACCACCGAGACCGGCATTTCGATCTGCTCGTAGACATAGCGCAGCCCCGGCAGCGCTTCCACCTGCGGGTACATATTGCAGTGCAGCCGCATCGTGACGTCGGCATCCTCGGCGGCGTACTCGGTGGCGCGCGCAATGTCGATCTGGTCGAAGCCGATCTGGCTGGCGCCCTTGCCGCACACTTCCTCGTAGCTGATGGTCTTGAGGCCGAGCAGGCGCTCGGCCAGGCTGTCCATGCCATGGTTGCGGTGCGAAGCCAGCACGTAGCTCTGCAGCATGGTGTCGTGCGCAATGCCGCGCAGGTTCACGCCATGATTGGCGAAGACGTGCGCGTCGTACTTCAGGTTCTGGCCGACTTTCGCGCGCGACGGATCTTCCAGCCAGGCGCGCATGCGCTCCAGCACGGCTTCGCGCGAGAGCTGGCCATTGGCCTCCAGGCCGACCACATCGGGGCCGCGGTGGCCAACCGGGATATAGCAGGCTTCGCCCGGCTCGATCGACATCGAGATGCCGACCAGTTGCGCCTGCATCGGGTCCAGCGAGGTGGTTTCGGTGTCGATGGACACCAGCGGCGCTGTTTCGATGCGGCGCATCCAGGCTTCCAGCGCCGCCTCGGTCGCCACGGTCTCGTAGCGGATCTGGGCCGGTGCCGGTGCATTGTCGAACAAGCCGCCCTGGGCCGGGCCCGCGTCCGCTCCCGCCGCGCCGTCAGCAGGCTGCGCCGCGCTTGCGCGCGCCTGGGCACGCGGATTGGGCAGGCTTTCGCCGGTCGCCTCGCGCAGCCAGGTCTTGAAGCCATAGCGCGCAAAGAACTCGATCAGCTTGTCCTTGTCTTCGCCGCCCTCCTTGAGCTTGTGGAAATCGGCCAGCGAGCTCTTCAGGTCGCAATCGGTCTTGACCGTCACCAGTTCGCGGGCCTTGGGCAGCCACGCCAGCGTATTGCGCAGGTTCTCGCCAACCACGCCCTTGATGCTGGCGGCGCTGGCCATGACATCGTCGAGCGTGCCATATTCGGTGAGCCACTTGACCGCGGTCTTGGGGCCGACCTTGGGCACGCCGGGCACGTTGTCCACGGCGTCGCCGATCAGCGAGAGGTAGTCGACGATGCGCGCCGGCGGCACGCCGAACTTGGCCACGACGCCGGGCGGGTCGAGCACCTCGCCGCTCATGGTGTTGACCAGCGTGACATGATCGTCGACCAGCTGCGCCAGGTCCTTGTCGCCGGTGGAAACCACCGTGCGCATGCCTTCGCCGGTAGCCTGGCGGGCCAGCGTGCCGATCACGTCGTCGGCCTCCACGCCCTCCACCACGACGATAGGCCAGCCCAGCGCGCGCACCGCTTCGTGGATCGGCTCGATCTGCCTGGCGAGGTCTTCCGGCATCGACGGGCGATGCTCCTTGTACGCAGGATAAAGGTCGTCGCGGAAGGTCTTGCCCTTGGCGTCGAACACGCAAGCGCTATACTCTGCCGGAAAATCGCTGCGCAGCTTGCGCAGCATATTGATCATGCCGTAGATTGCCCCTGTGGGCAGACCCTCCCCGTTCCTCAGATCCGGCAGGGCGTGATACGCGCGATACAAATAGCTCGACCCATCGACGAGCAAGAGTGTTTTTGGACTATCCGACATTCCCATGGACTCAAAATTGACTGGTGCCGCCGCAGGCGGTGCGAACGCCGCCCCCCTCTCCGACGCAGCCGGCGCCGGTAACCCGGCGGCGGCCATCAAGCAGGCCGCCGAAGGCAGGATTGCCCCCGCGGCCGATATGGACGTGAACGTGACGGTCGGCGCCGCTGCCGATGGCCCGGGAGACACTGCCCCGGCCGCCGGCATCCGCGCCAACCCGCGCAAGATGATTCCCAGCCTGCGTGCGCTGGCCGATGAAGACCGCGCAACCGCAAAGAAAGCGCGCGCCTCGTGGCAAATGTTCACGATTATGGCAGAGTTCATCGAAGCCACGGAGTACCTGTCCGAGATCCGTCCCGCGGTATCGATCTACGGCAGCGCGCGCCTGCGCGAGGATTCCCCCTACTATCAGCGCACCATCGAGATCGCCCGCCTGTTCTCCGACGCCGGCTTCGCAGTGATCTCGGGCGGCGGCCCCGGCATCATGGAGGCGGCCAACAAGGGCGCCCATGCCGGCAAGTCGGCCAGCGTCGGCCTGAACATCGAGCTTCCGCACGAGCAGCAAGGCAATCCCTACCAGGATATCGCCATGCGCTTCCGGCACTTCTTCACGCGCAAGGTGACTTTCGTCAAGAACTCGGACGCCTTCATCGTGATGCCCGGCGGCTTCGGCACGCTCGACGAACTGGCCGAGGTCCTGACCCTGGTGCAGACCGGAAAATCCCGGGCGGTGCCGGTGGTGCTGTTCGGCAGCCGCTTCTGGAAGGGCTTGCTCGACTGGTTCCGCTTTACCCTGCTGCCGATGGGACTGATCGCCGAGCACGACCTCGATCTGATGAAGATCGTGGACGAGCCGCACGAAGTGCTCGAAGCGGTATATGAGTACTACGAGCAACGCGGCGGCGACAACCCGATCCCGCCCAAGGAAGAAATGTTCTACCTGTAAGCCGGCTGGGCCCGGGCCGGCCATCCGGCTCCCGCCCGGTGCCAGCCTGCCGGGTTGGCGGCGGGGGCCCATGCGGCGCCGTGCGGTCCTGCAAAGGTGGCCGCCGGGTCACCGCAACGGCCAGGCGCGGGCAGGAATTGCTAGAATGGAAGCCTGACACACTGCCAAAGCCCGGCGTCGCCGGGCTGCAGCGCCATTCGCGGCGCAGCAAGCCCACGGCCTGCTGCGCTGCACAGGAGCCTTAGATGATCTCCCCCACACTCCAGGCCACCGCGCGCGCGGAAGAGCCGGAGACATTCCCAGCCGCCGCACGCGCGCTGGCGCTGGCAGCCTTGCTGGCGCTTGGCGCCCCCGGCGTGGCCATGGCGCAGCAGGACGCCGAGCAGGCGGGCGGCGCGCTGACGCAGCAGGAATTGAACCAGATCAACAACCGGCCGATCGTCTCGCCTGCCAAGACCCAGATCAACAAGCCGCGCGAGCCGAGCTTCAAGCTCGATGAACCGGACGGCACCCAGATCCGCGAATACCGGAACAAGGGCCAGGCCACCGATATCGAGGTCAAATCGGGTGTCGGCACCAGGTACCAGATGAGCAAGCCGGAGGACAGCTCCCCGAAGATCCGCGACCGCGAAATGAACCGCGTGCCTTCGGTCAACGTGCTGCAATTCTGAGATCCGGGCTCCGAGCTCCGGCATGCCCGGTCTTTGAGTCCTGTTGTCCGATTTCCCCCGACCCCGCCAGACGATCCAGGGCGGGGCCGCGCCGGCCCTGCCGGCATCCATGCCGCGGCGGAGCGCAGCTTTGCGTCCGCCGCCATCCGTTTCGATTCACGCAAAGAGTATGGCCGTATTCACCACGGTCTCGCCGGACGAGATCGCCAGTTGGCTCCTTGATTACAACCTGGGCGAAATGCGCGACCTGCGCGGCATTGCCTCGGGCATCGAGAACAGTAATTTCTTCCTGACCATGGAGCAGGATGGCAGCACGCGCGAATACGTGCTGACCATCTTCGAGCGCCTGACGTTCGAGCAGCTGCCGTACTACCTGCACCTGATGGCCCACCTGGCATCGCACGGCATCAGCGTGCCGGCGCCGGTCCCGGGCCGCGACGGCGAGATCCTGCGGACCCTCAAGGGCAAGCCGGCGACCATCGTCACGCGGCTGCCGGGCAGCTCGCAGCTGGCGCCCGGCGCCGAGCATTGCGCGGAAGTGGGCGGCATGCTGGCGCGCATGCACCTGGCCGGCCAGAGCTATCCGCGCCAGCAGCCGAACCTGCGCAGCCTGCCGTGGTGGTGGCAGACCGAAGCCGAGATCCTGCCCTTCCTCGACGCCGGGCAGCGCGCCCTGCTGCAGCAGGAACTGGTCCACCAGACCGCCTTCTTCGACAGCGCCGATTACGCGGCGCTGCCTGGCGGCCCCTGCCATTGCGACCTGTTTCGCGACAATGCGCTGTTCGAGGACGATCATGCCGGCCACTACAGGCTGGGCGGCTTTTTCGACTTCTACTTCGCCGGCAACGACAAGTGGCTGTTCGACCTGGCGGTCACCGTCAACGACTGGTGCATCGACCTGGCCAGCGGTACCCTGGACCATGCCCGTGCCCAGGCCCTGCTGCGGGCCTATCATGCGGTCAGGCCGCTGGGCGACATCGAATCGCAGCGCTGGCGCGACATGCTGCGCGCCGGTGCGCTGCGTTTCTGGATTTCCCGTTTGTGGGACTTTTACCTGCCGCGCGAGGCCGACATGCTCCAGCCTCACGACCCGACCCATTTCGAACGCATCCTGCGCCGGCGCATCGAAGCCGCCGCGGTGCCCTGGACCTGACCGTCATGCAATTACTGGAAGTTTCCGCCAAGGAAGGTTATGTCTGGTTCCGCCAGGGTGTCTGGCTGTTCCGCAAGAACCCGCTCGCTTTCCTGATGCTGCTGTTTATCTACCTGATCACCGCGCAGCTGGCGGTGTTCGTGCCGCTGATCGGCATCATCGCGCTGCTGGTGGTCACGCCGGGGCTATCGGTGGGCATCATGACCGCCTGCCGCGAGGTGATCCAGAACAAACGCGTGCTGCCCACGGTGCTGCTGGCCGGGTTCAGGGGCAACGGCAAGCAGGCGAGCCGCAACCTGCTGGTGCTGGGCGGCATCTATGCCGGGCTGGTATTCGTGCTGAGCCTGATCGCCGGCAGCCTGGTGGATATCAGCACGCTGGTGCCGATCCTGCTCAAGGAGGAAGCGCCCTCGGCCGAATCGGTGCGCCAGCTCTACTTCGCGCTGATGGTCGGCGCCGCGCTGTACACGCCGATCGCCATGCTGTTCTGGTTTGCCCCGCTGCTGACTGCCTGGCACGACGTGCCGCCGATCAAGGCGCTGTTCTTCAGCTGGACCGCCTGCTGGCGCAACCGCGGCGCGTTCTTCGCCTACGCCGTGGTGTTCGCCGTGCTGCTGGTGGCAATCCCCTTCGTGCTCGAGGCGGTGTTCGGCGCCCTGGGCGCGGAAGGCATCCTGTCCTTCCTGGTCACGCCGTATTCGCTCCTGATGCTGGCGATCATGTATTGCTCCTTCTACGCCACCTACCGCGGCTGCTTCAACGTGGTCCCGGAGGAATCCGGCGGCAAGACCGACTACGCCGCCTGACCCGGCCCGCCCGGCCGCTCAGGGCATGGCAGGCATGCCGAACAGCCGGGCCGCGTTGCGGTCCGGCGCCTCGCGCGACGGCCCCAGCCAGTCCCATACCCCGCGCTGCAGACCGGCATAGCTGGCCTGTGCCTCGTGATTGGTCCATGGCCAGTCCGACCCCCATAGCAAGGCCTGTTCGCCCAGGCAGTGGAGCCAGTCCGCTACCACGCCTGCCAGGCCGGCCCCCACGCGGTACGGCGCGCTCAGCTTGACATAGACCTCGCGCTGCTCGCGCCAGTGCCGCGCGCAAGCCAGCATCCGCGCATCGCCTTGCGCGCCGCCCGCGGGCTTGCCGAAGTGGTCCAGCACCAGCGCGATCGGCACCGGCGGCAGCCATTCCCGCAGTTCGGCCAGCCGGCCCGGCTCGGTATGCAGCTCCAGGTGCCAGCCCAGCGCGTGGGCCGCCTCCAGCAGCACCGGCCAGCGCGCATCGCGCCATGCCGGGTCGTCCTGCCGCCCCACCATATTCCAGCGCAGGCCGCGCACGCCGATGCCATGCAGCCGCGCCAGTTCGCCGGCCGATGCTTCCGGGCCGAGCACGCACACCCCGCGCAGCGCGCAGGACGTTGCCAGCGCCGCTTCCAGCTCGCTGTTGTCGGTGCCAAAGAAACTCGGCTGCACCACCACGCCCGCGCGCACGCCATGCACCCCGGAGAGGGCTTGCCACTGCGCCAGGCTGGCGCCGTAGGCGGGCCGGTAGCGGGCGCCGCCCACGGCGGGCGCCTGCGCGGAAAACACGTGGAAGTGCGTATCGATCTGGAACATGCTGGTTCTGGGTGGGCGGACAAGACGAAAGGTGCCGGGCGGCAACACACGGGTCGATTGACATCCCGCAACCACCATTCTATGCTCTAGTCCTATAGATGACTAGAGCTCCCGTCGACATGGCGCAACCGCCGCGCCGGGATGCATCATGGAGACACGCATGCCGAATCGTTCCGCCCTGCCCGCCGCGGCCGACACCCATCCCGACGACTCGCCCGCCAGCCTTGCCGCGCCGCGCTGGGCGCGCATCGCCACCGCGCTCAAGGGCCGCATCCTCGCCGGCGAATGGGCATCCGGCACGGCCATTGCCGCGGAGAGCGCGCTGGCGGAACACTATGGGGTGGCGCTCGGCACCATGCGCGCGGCCATCCAGGCGCTGGTGGACCAGGGGCTGCTCGAACGCGTGCATGGCCGCGGCACCTTTGTCCGCGGTGCGCTGACGGGGGCCACCATGGCGCGTTTTTTCCGCTTTGGCGATGCCGGCTCGGAGATTCCGGAGTCGCGCATCGTGTCGCTGCGCACGCTGGCCGCGCCGGCGGAGATTGCCGCGCAGCTCGGGCTGGCGGCGGGCACGCCGGTGCTTCGCCTGCTGCGCCAGCGCGGCTGGGAAGGCAAGGTCCGGCTGCTGGAGACCATCTGGCTGCCGGCAGCACTGTTCAGCGAACTGGCCACGCTCAAACCGGCCGAGTTCGCCCCCCTGCTCTACCCGATGTACGCCGAGCGCTACGGCATCACGGTCAGCCGCGCGATCGACGACCTGCGCTTTGCCCGGCTGGGCGCGCGCGAAGCCACGCAACTGGGATTGCCGGAAGGCCATCCGGCGCTGGCGGTGAACCGCGTCGCCTTCGATCTCGCGGGCCGGCGCGTCGAGTTCCGCCAGACGCTCGGCAACGCCGACGATTTCCACTATCGCGCCGAAGTGCGCTGACCCCCAGGCAGCGCGCCAACGGCGACAGCCGGCGCGTCAACCGTACCGACAATACTCCCGAGGAGACCCATGCGATTCCCCGTCCGACTTTGCGCCACCGCCCTGTGCTGGCTCGCCGCCGGCAGCAGCGGGCTGGCCCACGCCGAGGCCTGGCCCGCCGCCAAACCCATCCGCCTGGTGGTCACCTATGCACCGGGCGGCGGCGCCGACACCATGGCCCGCATGATCTCGCCACGCCTGGGCCAGGAACTGGGCCAGACCATCGTGGTCGACAATCGGCCCGGCGCGGGTGGCCAGATCGGTACGGACCTGGTTGCCAAGTCGGCCCCGGATGGCTACACGGTGCTGCTCGACGCCGCCTCGTTCGCCTCCAATCCCTCGCTCTACAAGAAACTGCCGTACGACCCGGTCAAGTCCTTCATCCCGGTCTCGGTACTGGCGCCCTATCCCAATATGCTGGTCGTGAACCCGCAGTTCCCAGCCAGATCCGTGCAGGAACTGATCGCCATGGCACGCGCCAAGCCCGGCGGCATCGCCTACGCGTCATCGGGCAACGGCTCTGCCCAGCACCTGGCAGGCGCGCTGTTCGCCCAGCGCATGAAGCTGGATCTGCTGCACGTGCCGTACAAAGGGGGCGGCCCCGCCATGGCGGACGTGATTGCCGGCCAGGTGCCGGTCTTCTTCGCCAATACGGCCTCCGGCCTGCAGCATGTGCGCGCCGGCAAGCTGCGCGCGCTCGCGGTGACCGGCGCGAAGCGCACGCCCATCCTGCCGGATACGCCAACGCTGGCCGAGGCAGGCGTGCCGCGCTATGAGGTCTACGAATGGAATGGCGTGTTCCTGCCGGCCGGCACGCCGCCGGATATCGTCAAGCGCCTGTCGGAAGCGATCCGCAAGGTCATCAACCTGCCCGAGAACCGGGAGCGGGTGACCAGCCTTGGCGGGGAAATCGTGGCCGGTACGCCGGCGGAGGCGGCGAAGTTCATCCAGGCCCAGACGAGCGAGTGGGCCAAGGTCATCAAGGACGGCAACATCCAGGTTGACTGATGGCGTGAATAAGTCTGCTGCGCGGTCCCGGGCGGCTCGCTACGATTTCTTCCCCCTTCGGGACGGCTGTGGCACAACAGGCGCGATGCGCCCATTGCAGCAATGCCCGGGGCGCGGCTCGGATCCCGAGCTTTGCCCCGCTCCCGCAGCTCAGTCGATCGGATCCAGCTTGGCCACGGCCAGTGCCAGCCACTTGGCGCCGTGGCGCTTGAACTTGATGTTGGCGCGGGCATCCGCGCCCTCGCCTTCGAGCGCGGTGATCACGCCTTCGCCAAACTTGTTGTGGAATACGTTCTGGCCGATGCGCAGGCCCGAGCCGGCCTGGCGCTTGGCGTCGGCATAGCCGTTGCCGGTGTCCATGCCGCCGGTGGGCTTGGTACCGGAATACGGCACGTCTTCCGGCTTCTTGAACCAGTCGCGGCCCCAACCGCTCTCATTCTGCTGGCGGCGCGGGGAGCCGCCGTAGGCTTGCGCCGGCGGCTGCAGCCACTTGAGCGAGGTCTCGGGCAGTTCCTCGAAGAAGCGCGAGCGCACGTGGTAGCGCATCTGGCCGTGCAGCACGCGGCTCTGGGCGAACGACAGGTACAGCCGCTCGCGCGCCCGCGTGATCGCCACGTACATCAGGCGGCGCTCCTCCTCCAGCCCGTCGGCCTCCATGGCGCTGTTCTCGTGCGGGAACAGCCCTTCCTCCAGCCCGGTGATGAAGACCGCGTTGAACTCCAGGCCCTTGGCGGCGTGCACGGTCATCATCTGCACCGCGTCCTGGCCGGCCTGCGCCTGGTTGTCGCCGGCTTCCAGCGAAGCGTGGGTGAGGAAGGCCACCAGCGGCGTCATCACCACCGGCAGCGCCTCGGGATCCAGCACCTGCTGGGCCTGGTCGCCGTCGGCCAGCGCCGGCACGGCTTGCGCGCCATCGCGCCCGACCGGAATCGCGCTCGCCAGCGCATCCAGGCCGAAGCCTTCTTCCATCACGAACGCCTGCGCCGCGGTCACCAGTTCCTGCAGGTTCTCGATGCGGTCCTGGCCTTCCTTCTCGCCGCGGTAGTGGGTGATCAGGCCGCTGGTATTGGTCACGTATTCGACCGTTTCCGGCAAGGTCATGCGGCGCGTCTCGGCGCGCATCTGCTCGATCAGCCGCACAAAGGCGCCCAGCGAACTGCCGGCCTTGCCAGGCACATAGGCCACCGCCTCGGCCAGCGAACAGTCGTACTGCCGCGCCGCATCCTGCAGCGCCTCCAGCGAGCGCGCGCCGATGCCGCGCGTGGGGAAATTCACCACGCGGCCAAAGGCGGCGTCGTTGCGGGGGTTTTCCAGCAGCTGCAGGTAAGCCAGCGCGTGCTTGACTTCGGCGCGCTCGAAGAAGCGCAGGCCGCCGTAGACGCGGTAGGCGATGCCCGACGAGAACAGCGCGTGCTCGATCACCCGCGACTGCGCGTTGCTGCGATAGAGGATGGCGATCTCCGAGCGGCTCATGCCCTGCGCGATCAGGTCGCGGATCTCCTCCACCAGCCAGGAGGCCTCCTGGCCATCGGAGCCGGCCTGGAACACCCGCACCGGCTCGCCATGCCCGGCGTCGGTGCGCAGGTTCTTGCCCAGGCGGCGCGCGTTGTGGGCGATCAGGTGGTTGGCCGAATCCAGGATGTGGCCGTGCGAGCGGTAGTTCTGCTCCAGTTTGATCATGTGGCGCACGCGGAACTCGTGCTCGAAATCGCGCATATTGCCGACATTGGCGCCGCGGAACGCGTAGATGCTCTGGTCGTCGTCGCCCACCGCGAACACCGCCGCCGGGTTCTGCGTGCCAAAGCCCGCCAGCAGCTTGAGCCACTGGTACTGCAGCACGTTGGTGTCCTGGAACTCGTCCACCAGCACATGGCGGAAGCGGTGCTGGTAGTGCTGGCGGATGGCGTCGTTGTAGCGCAGCAGTTCGTAGCAGCGCAGCAGCAGTTCGGCGAAATCCACCACGCCTTCGCGCTGGCACTGCACGTCGTAGGCGGCATAGAGGTCGACGAAACGGCGGTTGAAGTCGTCGTTGGCCTCCACGTCGGCCGGCCGCAGGCCCTGTTCCTTCGCGTTATTGATGAAGTACTGCAGGTTCTTGGCCGGGTACTTCTCGTCGTCGACATTGAGCGACTTGAGCAGGCGCTTGAGCGCGGAGAGCTGGTCCTGGCTGTCGAGGATGGCGAAGGTCTGCGGCAGGCCGGCGTCGCGGTAGTGGGCGCGCAGCATGCGGTTGCACAGGCCGTGGAAGGTGCCGATCCACATGCCGCGCGTGTTGATGGGCAGCATCGAGGTCAGCCGCGTCATCATCTCCTTGGCCGCCTTGTTGGTGAAGGTCACCGCCAGCAGGCCGGCCGGCGAGACCCGTCCGTTCTGGATCAGCCACGCGATGCGGGTGGTCAGCACGCGCGTCTTGCCGCTGCCCGCGCCAGCCAGGATCAGCGCCGGCTCGTCAGGCAAAGTGACGGCGGCAAGTTGTTCAGCGTTGAGATTGGCAAGCAGGTCGGACATCGGGTGGGCCTTGTGGAGTGCCCCGAATTATACCGGGCAGCCCCCCTCCACCGCGCCATGCCCCTCCCCGTGCCCACCGAGCCACCCGGCGCGCCGCCCGATGTCGCAGAAACCGCACAAAGCGGAAAGCGCCACCTTCCCCCGGCGGGATCCGGATCGGCGCAAAGCCGCGGCAAAATGGCATCGCCAGGCCGGCTACGGGCCGAAATCGCGCACCCTCCAGCCGCCTCCCCTATAATTTGACGTTTTCCCGGCGCGTTGCCCCTGCCCGCCTGGCCCGCAGAATCCGACGTAATCATCGACATCCGAGCATGACCGCCCAAGACCAGTCCCTTGCCAAGAGCTTCGAACCCGCCGCCATTGAGGCCAAGTGGGGCCCAGAGTGGGAGAAGCGCGGCATCGCGAAGCCGACCCTCGATCCGGAGCGCCCGGACTTCTGCATCCAGCTGCCGCCGCCCAATGTGACCGGCACGCTGCACATGGGCCATGCTTTCAACCAGACCATCATGGATGGGCTGGCCCGCCATGCCCGCATGAGCGGCGCCAACACCCTGTGGGTACCGGGCACCGACCACGCCGGCATCGCCACCCAGATCGTGGTGGAACGCCAGCTGGAAGCGCAGGGCGTGTCGCGCCATGAACTGGGCCGCGAGAAGTTTACCGAGAAGGTCTGGGCCTGGAAGGAAGAGTCCGGCTCGACCATCACGCGCCAGATCCGCCGCATGGGTGCTTCGATCGACTGGAGCCACGAATACTTCACGATGTCGCCGGAAATGTCCAAGGCGGTCACGGAAGTGTTCGTGCGCCTGTTTGAGCAGGGCCTGATCTACCGCGGCAAGCGCCTGGTCAACTGGGATCCCGTGCTGGGCACCGCGGTGTCCGACCTGGAGGTGGAGAACGTCGAGGAAGAAGGGTCGATGTGGCACATCCGCTATCCGCTGGCCGAGCCCGACGCCGCGCATGGCCTGACCCACCTGACGGTGGCCACCACCCGCCCCGAAACCATGCTGGGCGACGTGGCCGTGATGGTGCACCCGGAAGATGAACGCTATGCGCACCTGATCGGCAAGTCCGTGCACCTGCCGCTGACCGGCCGCGATATCCCGGTGATCGCCGACGACTACGTCGACCGCGAATTCGGCACCGGCGTGGTCAAGGTGACCCCGGCCCACGACTTCAACGATTATGCGGTAGGCCAGCGCCACAAGCTGCCGCAGCTGTCGATCCTGACCCTCGACGCGAAGATCGTCGCCGATGCGCCCGCCGCCTACGCCGGCCTGGACCGCTTCGAGGCGCGCACCCGCATCGTCGCCGATCTCGAAGCCCAGGGCCTGCTGGCCGAGGTCAAGAAGCACAAGCTGATGACCCCGCGCAGCGAGCGCACCGGCAGCGCCATCGAGCCGATGCTGACCGACCAGTGGTTCGTCGCCATGAGCAAGCCGGCGCCGGAAGGCACCTTCAACCCGGGCCGCTCGATCGCCGAAGTGGCGCTGGACGCCGTGCGGAGCGGCGAGATCAAGCTGATCCCGGAAAACTGGAACAGCACCTACAACCAGTGGCTGGAGAACATCCAGGACTGGTGCATCTCGCGCCAGCTGTGGTGGGGCCACCAGATCCCGGCCTGGTACGACGAGGCCGGCAAGTGCTTCGTCGCCCGCACCGAGGAAGACGCCCTGGCGCAGGCGCGTGCAGCCGGCAGCACCGGCGCGCTGCGCCGCGAGGACGACGTGCTCGACACCTGGTTCTCGTCTGCACTGGTGCCCTTCTCCTCGCTCGGCTGGCCGGCAGAAACGCCGGAATTGCAACATTTCCTGCCCTCGTCGGCACTGGTTACCGGCTACGACATCATCTTCTTCTGGGTGGCGCGCATGGTCATGATGACCAAGCACTTCACCGGCAAGGTGCCGTTCCACACCGTGTATGTGCACGGCCTGGTGCGCGATTCCGAAGGCAAGAAGATGAGCAAGTCCGAGGGCAACACCCTGGACCCGGTCGACCTGATCGACGGCATCGAGCTCGAGCCGCTGCTCAGGAAGCGCACCACCGGCCTGCGCCGCCCCAAGGACGCGCCCAAGATCGAGAAGAAGACCAAGAAGGAATTCCCCGAAGGCATTCCCGCGTTTGGCGCCGATGCGCTGCGCTTCACCTTCGCCTCGCTGGCCACGCTGGGCCGCAACATCAACTTCGACACCGGCCGCTGCGAAGGCTATCGCAACTTCTGCAACAAGCTGTGGAACGCCACGCGCTTCGTGCTGATGAACACCGAGGGCCACGACTGCGGCATGGGCCCGTGCAGCAATGACTGCGGCCCCGACGGCTACCTGCACTTCTCGCAGCCGGACCGCTGGATCGTGTCGCTGCTGCAGCGCGTCGAAGCCGAGGTGGAGAAGGGCTTCGCCGAGTACCGTTTCGACAATATCGCCAGCGCTATTTATAAGTTCGTTTGGGACGAATACTGCGACTGGTACCTGGAACTGGCCAAGGTCCAGATCCAGAACGGCACGCCCGCACAGCAGCGCGCCACCCGCCGCACGCTGCTGCGTGTGCTGGAAACGGTACTGCGCCTGGCCCACCCGGTCATCCCCTTCATCACCGAAGAGCTGTGGCAGAAAGTGGCGCCGCTCGCCGGGCGCGCCAGCGGCGACGGCAGCGAGACGCTTGCGCTGCAAGCCTATCCGCTGCCTGCCGTGGCCAAGATCGACGAGGCCGCGGAGCAATGGACCGCGCAGCTCAAGGCCGTGGTCGACGCCTGCCGCAACCTGCGCGGGGAAATGAATATTTCGCCCGCCCAGCGCATTCCGCTCTATGCGCAGGGCGACAGCGCCTTCCTGACCTCGGCCCAGGCCTATGTGCAGGCGCTGGCGAAACTTTCGGAGGTCAAGGTGTTCGAAGATGAGAATGCCCTGATGGCCGAAGGTGCTGGCGCACCCGTCGCCATCGTCGGCGCCAACCACCTGTTGCTGAAGATCGAAATCGACGTGGCGGCGGAACGCGTGCGCCTGTCCAAGGAAATAGAGCGTATCAGCGCCGAAATCGGCAAGTGCCGCGGCAAGCTCTCCAATGAGAGCTTTGTCGCCAAGGCACCGCCCGCCGTCGTCGCGCAGGAAACCCAGCGTCTGTCGGATTTCGAACAGACGCTGGGCAAGCTGCAGGATCAACTGCAGCGTCTGCCCGCATGAGCTTTGCGTCACCAGCAGGGATGCCCACACCGTAATGATAAGGAAACCTGATATGGAAACCCGTGTCACCAAGGCTGTCTTCCCGGTAGCCGGTCTCGGCACCCGCTTTCTGCCGGCCACCAAGGCAAGCCCGAAGGAAATGCTGCCGGTGGTCGACAAACCCCTGATCCAGTACGCCGTGGAAGAAGCCATGGCCGCTGGCATCACCGAGATGATCTTCGTGACCGGCCGCTCCAAGCGCGCCATCGAAGATCACTTCGACAAGGCCTATGAGCTCGAAGCCGAGCTCGAGGCCAAGAACAAACAGGCCCTGCTCTCGCTCGTGCGCTCGATCAAGCCGTCGCACGTGGAGTGCTTCTACGTGCGCCAGCCCGAGGCGCTCGGCCTCGGCCATGCGGTACTCTGCGCGGAGAAGCTGGTTGGCGACGCGCCGTTCGCCGTGATGCTGGCCGACGACTTGCTCGACGGCGTTCCCCCGGTGATGAAGCAGATGGTGGATATGTACGGCCACTACCACTGCTCGGTGCTGGGCGTCGAAGAAATCGCGCCGGAACAGAGCCGCTCCTATGGCGTGGTGGCTGGCCGCGAATGGGACGAAGGCGTGATCAAGGTGTCGGACATTGTCGAGAAGCCCGCGCCCGAGAACGCCCCCTCCAACCTGGGCGTGGTTGGCCGCTACATCCTGACCCCGCGCATCTTCGACCACATCCGCAACCTCAAGCCGGGCGCGGGCGGCGAGTTCCAGCTCACCGACGCAATCCAGTCCCTGCTCAGCCAGGAACAGGTGCTGGCCTATCGCTACAATGGCGTTCGCTACGATTGCGGCAGCAAGCTGGGCTACCTGAAGGCGACCGTGGAGTTTGCGCTCAAGCACCCCGAGGTAATGGACGAGTTCAGCGCCTACCTGCGCGCGCGCGGCTGAAGGCATGAACACCTGAAGCACCGCCGGCGATGCACGGCCATGAAAAACGGCGCCCGCGGGCGCCGTTTTTCATGGGCAATCGACCTTGCTGGCGCGCCTAGCGCCGGCGCATGTAGAACACAAACACCTTGTCGACTTCCTGGTGCGACAGCAGCTCGTTGCCGGTCTGCTTGGCAAATGCCTGAAAATCGCGCGTGGCGCCCGGATCGGTGGCGAGCACCTTGAGCACATCGCCGCTGGCCATGTCGGCCAGCGCCTTCTTGGTACGCAGGATCGGCAGCGGGCAGTTCAGGCCACGCGCATCCACTTCTTTCTGGAACTCCATTCCTCTCTTCCTTGGTTCTGGGCGTTCAGGGCCTGCCATGCCGCATGCGTCACGGCAACCGTGCCTGCCTCTATCGCATTATCGCGTCGCCGCTGTCTATGAGCGGTATTGTAGCGAAGCATCGCGCTGGCGCGGGTCGGGGATATCCTCCCCGGTCTGGCGATCGAAGAAGCGCACCGGATAGCTACGCGAGGCAAGCCAGTCGGCCACCGCGAAGCCCGTGCCCGCCGACCAGATCCGCATATCCTCGGGCGCCACCAGTTTGTAGTCGGCCAGTTCCTCGGACAGCGAGACGGTGCCGCTGGCTTGCACATGGTAGGCGATGATCAACTCGTTCTTGCGCATGAACTCATAGACGCCGATCAGCGATACGGACTGGGCGTCAAGGTTGGTCTCCTCCTTCAGTTCGCGCGCCACGCCATGCTCCGGCGTTTCGTCGCGTTCCAGGAAACCGGTCACCAGCGCAAACATTTTTTCCGGCCATGCGGCATTGCGCGCCAGCAGCAGCTTGCCTTCGTACTCCACCACGGCAGCCAGCACCGGCAGCGGGTTATTCCAGTGAACGAAACCGCATTCTGGCTGGATGCAGGCATCGCGCTCGCGGCCGGCATGCGGCAGCACCTCCAGCGGCGAGCCGCATTGCGGACAGTATCGGTAGACGGACATGCGGGGGGCTCCTGTTATTGTGGTTTTGCGGCGTGGTAGCTGGTAGCGTCGGGGCGCTTCAGCCTTGTGCGGCTGCCGGGCCGGACGGTGCACAGGCGCCGCAGGCAATGCGCATGTCGGCAGCCAGCGCCTCGACGGTTTCAGGCTGCAGGTCCCACGCGCACATGAAGCGGCAGCCACCGGCACCGATAAAGGTATAGAAGCGCCAGCCCTTGGCACGCAGGGCTTCGATGGCCGGCAACGGCAACTCGGCGAAGACCGCGTTGGACTCGGTCGGGAACATGATGCGCACGCCGGGAATGGCGGCGATGCGGTCGTGCAGCAAGCGCGCCATGGCGTTGGCGTGGCGGGCGTTGCCCAGCCAGACGTCGTTCTCCAGCAGGCCCAGCCACGGCGCCGAGATAAAGCGCATCTTGGAAGCCAGCTGCCCGGCCTGCTTGACGCGATAGGCGAAGTCCTCGGCCAGCTTGCGGTCGAAGAACACCACCGCCTCGCCCACCGGCAGGCCGTTCTTGGTGCCGCCGAAACACAGCACGTCGACTCCGGCGCGCCAGGTGATCTCGGACGGATGCACACCCAGCGACGCCACGGCATTGGCAAAGCGCGCGCCGTCCATATGCACGCGCAACTGGCGGCGCTTGGCGATGCCGGCGATGGCGCGGACTTCCTCGACCGTATAGACGGTACCGACCTCGGTCGATTGGGTCAACGACACCACCTTGGGCTTGGGATAGTGGATATCGGAGCGGCGCGTCACCAGCGCTTCGACCGCGTCGGGCGTCAGCTTGCCGTTGGCACCGGGAGCGGTCAGCAGCTTGGAGCCGTTGGAGAAGAACTCCGGGCCGCCGCACTCGTCGGTTTCGATATGCGCCAGCTCGTGGCAGATCACCGAATGGTAGGACTGGCACAGCGCCGATAGCGCCAGCGAATTGGCGGCGGTGCCGTTGAAGACGAAGAACACTTCGCAATCGGTCTGGAACAGGTCGCGGATGCGGTCGCAGACCTTCTGCGTCCACGAATCGTCGCCGTAGGCCTGCTCGTGGCCGCTGCCGTTGGCTTCGAGGAAATACCTGAGCGATTCCGGGCAGAAGCCGGCGTAGTTGTCGGAGGCGAAATGCTGCATGGGGGAATCCGTTGCGGGTGGCGAGGCAGGTGCCGCGGGCATTGAGGCTGATGGTCTCCGGCCCGTGGCGGATTGGCGTCGCGCCTGGCTTACTTCTTGTCAGCCCACAGTTCGCCGGCGGTGGCCCAGTTCTCGCGCTTGATATCGGTGATGATGATGTCGACGGCCGAGGCTGAACAGCCCAGCGTTTCGCAGGTGACGCGGGTGACTTCCTCGACCAGCTTGCGCTTTTGCTCGATGGTTCGGCCTTCGAAGAGTTCTACATGGTAAGTCGGCATGGTCTGGCTCCTGTTGCCTGGTGGTCCGGCTGTTTTGAGAATGCGGCGAGCGCCCGGCCTCCGGGCCGGCGCTTGCGGTTCAGGGGTAGCGGGGCGGACACCGGCGTGAAGCCGCTGCCTCAATCGCGATACGAAGCATCGATTCTATCGAGTTTGCGCAACAGCGATGGCCACTCCATCTCGCCCTCCAGCGCGCCGCCGTCGTATAGCTGCTCGGAGGCGCGTATCGCCAGCGCCGGTGGCGGCTGCACCACCTGCCCGCCGGCCTGCGCACCCAGCTGGATCTCGCAGGCCTTGACCAGGGTCGCCATCAGCACGTAAGCCTCGGCCACGGTCCGGCCCACCGTCAGCGTGCCATGGTTGCGCAGCAGCATGGCGGGATGCTGCCCGAGCGATGCGGTCAGCCGCGCACCCTCGGCGGGCGTGAAGGCCAGGCCCTCATAGTCGTGATAGGCCAGCCGGCCGTAAAAGCGCAGGGCATGCTGCGACAGCGCCAGCAGGCCGCAGGCCTGGGCCGACACCGACACGCCGGCACTGTTGTGCAGGTGCATCACGCACACCGCATCGGGGCGTGCGGCATGCACCGCGCCATGCAGGGCGAAACCGGTGACATTGACCGGATGCGCGCTATCGCCCACCACCTCACCGCGGCCGTTGATCTTGACCAGGTCGCTGGCGCGGATCTCGTCGAAGGCAAAGCCGAAGGGATTGATCAGGAAATGATCCGGCTCGCCAGGCACGGCTGCCGAGATGTGCGTGTAGATCAGGTCGTCCCAGCCTTGCAGGGCACACAGCCGATAGGCCGCCGCCAGGTCGGCGCGCATGCGCAGCTCGGCTGCTTTGACTGGCTGGGAGATGCCCGCCGCGCGGGTGGGCTGCAAGGCAAAGGACATGAATCGGCTCCTGCGCCGCGCCCTGTCATGCGCCGGTTTTGCCAACCGGAGCGGGGACGGCGAAGGCGATACTGTAGCGCAAGCCAGCGGGCGGCGTCAGGCCGCCGGCGTCTCTCGGGCCGGTGCCGGGGCGGGCCCGGCACGCCCCATCCACGCGAAGATCGCCCCGCCCAGCAGCAGGGCCGCGACGGCGCAGCAAAGCGAAGCGGCGAAGCCGCCGCTGCGGGCCACCAGCGCCGTGGCCAGCGGCGGCCCGACGATCTGGCCAAGGCCGTAGCTGGCGGTCATCAGGCCCATCAGCCGCTGTGCCTGGCCACCCCACAGGCGCCGCGCCTCGCGCATGGCAAATGCCACCAGGGCATTGAAGGGCAGCCCGGCCAGCAGGCTGCTGAGCGCGAAGCCCGCGACCGTGGGCCAGACCACCGCGATGGCCACGCCGATCGCCTGCATGGCGTAGGTGAACGCCAGCAGGCGGCGATTGTCGCGCCCGGTGCTCACTTTCGATGCCGCGAAAGCGCCGATGGTCACGCCCGCGCCGAAGATGGGCCAGAACAGGTCCGCCCACAGCGAGCCCGGCATGGCCTGGCGCGCGATCACCGGCAGGAAGGTGGCGGTGATGATGTAGCCGAAGCCCGCCAGGCCATAGGCCAGCGTCAGCAGCCACGTTTCGCGGTCCAGGCGCGGGGCCGCCCGGGCCGGCGCGGCGGGACCCTCATGGCGGGCGCCGCGGGATGCCGGCCGGAACACTTGCCAGACCATGCCGACCAGCGCCACCGCCAGCGCGCCGAAGGCCAGCCAGCCCCAGCTCGCGCGCCAGCCCGCGCCTACCATGGCGAAGGCGGACACGCCGGTGACCACGATGCCGATGCCAGGCCCGCAGAAGATCAGGCCGCCCAGCGGCGCCCGGCCAAGCTCGGCAAGCCTGTGCATGCACCAGGCGGTGGTGTAGACCATGGTCAGCGCGCTGGCCACGCCGGCCGCCGCGCGCCACAAGCCCCAGGCGGCCATGCCGCCGGGCGCCGCCATGCCAAGCGTCAACAGTACGGTGGCCGCCAGGCCATACCTGACCATGCGAGCCGGATCGGGATGCATGAACAGGCAGGCGGCAGCGCCGGCAAAGTAACCCAGGTAGTTCAGCGTAGCCAGCCAGCCGCCCTCGCCCAGCGTGACGGCGCCGTCATGCAGCATCATGGGCAGCAGCGGCGTAAAGGCGAAGCGGCCGATGCCCATCGCCACGCCCAGCGCGACCAGGCCCGCCAGGGCCACGGCCCAGGCCCCGGGCTGCGTCCGCGCCGCGGCGCTGGCGCCGCCGGGCTGGTGGTCCGCGCCGCCCATCTAGGCGACCGCCCGGAGCGAAGGGGGGGAAGGGACGGGACGGCGCGGGAGCGCCGGTGAGCGTGTCGAAGTCATAGCGGCATGCTACGCTCGGATCCCTGAACCGAAAAATGAATAATTGAGATCGCAATCATCTCGGCACGAGATGATTGGCTTGTGCCGGCAATGCCCGCCGCAGGTTTCGATTCCGGTTTCGGTCGGCATCCGGCAACTACCCCCTCAAGGCTTCAAGGCGATCGCAATGGACCTGGCTTCCCTGGAAATCTTCCGCTCCGTGGTCGAGGAGGGCGGCGTCACCCGCGCCGCGGCCCGCCTGCACCGCGTGCAATCCAACGTCACCACCCGTATCCGGCAACTGGAGCGCTCGCTCGGCGTCGAGCTGTTCCTGCGCGACGGCAAGCGCATGGTCCTGACGCCGGCGGGACAGACCCTGTTCGACTATGCCCGGCGCGTGCTCGACCTGGCCGAGGAAGCGCGCCAGGCCGTGCTCCCGGCCAAGCCGCAGGGGCGCCTGCGCATCGCCTCGATGGAAAGCACGGCGGCCAGCCGCCTGCCTGCCTTGCTGGCCGCCTATCATCAGGCCTGGCCGGAGGTGCAGCTCGAACTGGTGACCTGCCCCACGCGCCAGGCCCTGCAGGCGCTGGCGCGCTTCGAGGTGGACTGCGCCTTTGTGGCCGAGCCGCTGGACGATCCTGCGCTGGCATCGCTGCCGGTCTTCCAGGAGGAACTGGTGCTGGTGGCGCGCGAGCATCACGCGCCCATCCACGCACCGGCCGACCTGGAAACCCGCACCATGCTGGCCTTCGAGCCGGGCTGCAATTACCGCATGCGGCTGGAAAGCTGGCTTGCCGGCGGCGACAGCCCGCCACGCCGGGTGCTGGAACTGGGCTCCTATCACGCCATCATTGCCTGCGCGGCCGCCGGCATCGGCGTGGCCATCGTGCCGCGTTCGGTGCTTGGCCTGTACCGCGACCTGCCCAGGATCAGTCTTCACGCGCTGGGCGCGGCAGGCAAGGTCGACACCCTGCTGGCCTGGCACCCCGCCATGGCCAATACCGCGCTGCGCGCGCTCGTCGATACATTGCGTGCGCCGCGGCCCGGTCTCGCCGCTGCGGCCTGAGTCGATCGCCTGGGATGTGCCCGGCAGGATGTGCCCGTTCGCCTACACTGGAAGTGGCGCCGCGTTTGCACCCCTCGTGCCGGCGTCACTGCCATGAAGTATGCCCCGATGCTCCTGCGATGGCTTGCCGCCGGCCTCTGTCTGGCCGTGGCCGCCACGGTGGCCACGCCGTCCGCCCCGGCCAATGCGCAGGCAAGTGCGCCCTACGGCGCGAGCGGCGCCATCCCCGGCCTGGCGGCAGCGGCAACCACTGCCGCCGTGGCCGCCGCGCCGGTCGCCACCGCCAGCGCCACGGCCCCCGTGGTCGTGATCCCCCTCAAGGGAGCGGTCAGCCCCGCCAGCGCCAACTTCATCCTGCGCGGCATGACGCACGCGCGCGAAGCCGGCGCGCAATTGATCGTGCTGGAAATGGACACGCCGGGCGGCCTGGACCTGTCGATGCGCGAGATCATCCAGGCCATCCTGGCATCGGAGATACCGGTGGCCAGCTATGTCTACCCGGGCGGCGCGCGCGCCGCCAGTGCCGGCACCTACATCCTCTATGCCAGCCATATCGCGGCGATGGCGCCCGGCACCAACCTCGGCGCCGCCAGCCCGGTACAGATCGGCATCGGCGGGCCGCAAAAGCCGGAAGCGGTGCCGGCCTCGGCGCCCGCCGGCGCCCCCCCGCAGGACACCATGGAGCGCAAGCAGATGCACGACGCCTCGGCTTATATCCGCGGCCTGGCGCAACTGCGCGGTCGCAACGCCGAGTGGGGCGAGCGTGCGGTGCGCGAGGCGGTCAGCCTGTCGGCGGACGAGGCCGTGGCGCAGCATGTGGCCGACCTGGAGGCGCCCGACCTGCCCGCCCTGCTGCGCGCCCTTGACGGGCGCCGGGTCCAGGCGGCCGGCGTGCAGCGCGTGCTGCGCACCGCGCAGGCACCGGTGCAGGTGCAGGAGCCGGACTGGCGCGACCGCTTCCTGGCGGTCATCACGGATCCCAGCGTGGCGCTGATCCTGATGATGGCCGGCATCTATGGCCTGATCTTCGAATTCTCCACGCCGGGCATGGTGGTGCCCGGCGTCGGTGGCGCGATCTGCCTGCTGCTGGCGCTGTTCGCGCTGCATATGCTGCCGGTCAGCTACGCCGGACTGGGGCTGATCGCACTGGGCATCGGCTGCATGGTGGCCGAACTGTACCTGCCGACCTTCGGCGCGCTTGGCGTGGGCGGCATCATCGCCTTTATCTTCGGCGCAGTGATGCTGATCGACACGGATGTGCCCGGCTTCGGCATTCCGCTGTGGCTGATCGGCAGCCTGGCGCTGGCGAGCGCAGTCTTCCTGTTTGCCGTCTGGACGCTGCTCTGGCGCGCGCGGCGCATGCCGTCGATCAGTGGCGGCGATGCGATGATCGGCACGCCCGGCGTGGTGCTGGAGGACCTCCGGGACGATGGCTGGGCCGAAATACGCGGCGAACGCTGGCGCGTGCACAGTGCCCTGCCGCTGACGCAAGGCCAGCGTGTGCTGGTGATCGGGCGCCACGGCCTGCTGCTGGAGGTGCGCGCTGCCGACACGGTCCCAATTCAATCATCCACCCAAGGAGCATGATCATGGCATTCGGATTCAGCGCGGGCGGCCTGGTCTTCATCATTGCCCTGCTCATCGTTTCCTCCATCCGCGTGCTGCGCGAGTACGAGCGAGGCGTGGTGTTCATGCTGGGACGCTTCTGGAAGGTGAAGGGGCCGGGGCTGGTGATCCTGATCCCGGCGGTGCAGCAGATGGTGCGCGTGGACCTGCGCACCGTGGTGATGGACGTGCCGCCGCAGGATGTGATCTCGCGCGACAACGTGTCGGTCAAGGTGAACGCCGTGGTGTACTTCCGCGTGATCGACCCGGAGCGCGCCATCATCCAGGTGGCGAATTTCCTCGAGGCCACCAGCCAGCTGGCGCAGACCACGCTGCGCTCGGTGCTGGGCAAGCATGAACTCGACGAGATGCTGGCCGAGCGCGAGCAGCTCAATATCGACATCCAGAAGGCGCTGGACGCCCAGACCGACAGCTGGGGCATCAAGGTCTCCAACGTGGAAATCAAGCACGTCGACCTCAACGAGACCATGATCCGCGCGATTGCGCGCCAGGCCGAGGCCGAACGCGAGCGGCGCGCCAAGGTGATCCATGCGGAAGGGGAATTGCAGGCGTCGGAAAAGCTGCTGGAAGCGGCGCAGATGCTGGCCAGGGAGCCGCAGGCGATGCAGTTGCGCTACCTGCAGACGCTGACCCAGATCGCGGGCGACAAGAGTTCGACCATCGTGTTTCCGCTGCCGATCGATATCTTGACGCTGGTGGGAAAGCTGAGCCGCGGGCAGACGTGAAAAAAGGCGCCGGAGCGCCTTTTTGATACTGTGGGGGGACTGAAAGTCCCGGCTGTCACTCCCGCGAGAGGGAGCGACAGCCGTCGTCATTGCAAACGGCTCTGGCGCATCCTGCCGGCTTCGTCCAGTGCCCGAGATTTACCTCAGACCTTGCCTGCCACCCACTCGCCAACGCCCGCCAGCGCCTTCGGCAGATTGGCCGGCTCGGTGCCGCCAGCCTGCGCCATGTCCGGACGGCCGCCGCCCTTGCCGCCGACCTGCTGGGCGACAAAGTTGACCAGTTCGCCGGCCTTGACCCTGGCTGTGGCATCGGCGGTCACGCCAGCAATCAGGCTGACCTTGCCGTCGGCCACGGCGCCCAGCACGATGGCCGCGGTGCCCAGCTTGTCCTTGAGCTTGTCCATGGTCTCGCGCAGCGTCTTGACGTCGGCGCCGTCGAGCTGGGCGGCCAGCACCTTGATGCCCTTCACGTCGATGGCCTGCGCCGCCAGCTCGTCGCCCTGCGAGGCGGCCAGCTTGCTCTTGAGGCGTTCCAGCTCCTTCTCCAGCGCCCGCACCTGCTCCTGCACCTGGCCGATACGCGGCACCAGTTCGGACGGCTGCGCCTTGAGCGCGGCGGCGGCTTCGTTCAGCCTGGCATCCAGCGCCTGGAGGTAATGCAGCGCGTTGTCGCCGGTGATGGCCTCGACGCGGCGGATGCCCGCCGCCACGCCGCCTTCCACCACGATCTTGAACACGCCGATATCGCCGGTGCGGGTCACGTGGGTGCCGCCGCACAGTTCCTTGGAACTGCCGATCGACAGCACACGCACGTCGTCGGCGTACTTTTCGCCGAACAGCGCCATGGCACCGCTCTTGACAGCGTCGTCAAAAGGCATGATCTCGGCGCCGGTGGCCGCGTTCTGCAGGATCTCGGCGTTGACGATTTCCTCAACGCGGCGGATCTGCTCGTCGGTCAGCGGCGCATTGTGCGAGAAGTCGAAGCGGGTCTTGTCGGCATCCACCAGCGAGCCCTTCTGCTGCACGTGGCTGCCCAGCACTTCGCGCAAGGCCTTGTGCATCAGGTGGGTGGCCGAGTGGTTGCGCACGGTGCGCGCGCGGCGCTGCGCGTCGACCTGCGCGGTGACGCTGTCGCCGACCTTGAGCGCGCCGCCCGCCAGGGTGCCCTGGTGGCCGAACACGTCGGCCTGCACCTTGGTGGTGTCGGCCACGGTGAAGACGGCGCTGCCGCCCTGCAGTTCGCCCTGGTCGCCGGCCTGGCCGCCGGACTCGGCGTAGAACGGCGTGTTGTCGAGCACCACCACACCGGTCTGGCCCGGCTGCATGGCGTCGACGGCGGCGCCGTCCACATAGAGTGCCGTGATCTTTGCGCCATCGACGGCCAGCTTCTCGTAGCCGTGGAAGGCGGTCTTGTCGCCCTTGTACTCCAGGCCCGCGGCCATCTTGAACTTGCCGGCGGCACGGGCCTGCTCGCGCTGGCGGTTCATGGCGGCGTCGAAGGCAGCCTCGTCGACGGTGATTTCCTGTTCGCGGCACACGTCCTGCGTCAGGTCGAGCGGGAAGCCGAAGGTGTCGTGCAGCTTGAAAGCGAGTTCGCCGTCGAACACCTTGCCGCCCTTGAGCTTCAGCCCGGCCAGCGCCGCATCGAGGATCGACATGCCGTTCTCGATGGTCTCGAAGAAGCGCTCTTCCTCCACCTTGAGCACTTCCACCACGCGCGACTCGGCTTCGGCCAGCTCCGGATAGGCTTCGCCCATCTGCGCCACCAGGTCGGCCACCAGCTTGTGGAAGAACGGCGTCTTCTGGCCCAGCTTGTAGCCATGGCGGATGGCGCGGCGGACGATCCGGCGCAGCACGTAGCCGCGGCCTTCGTTGCCGGGGATCACGCCGTCGACGATCAGGAAGGCGCAGGCGCGGATGTGGTCGGCGATGACCTTGAGCGAATTCTGGTTGAGGTTGTCGGTATGGGTCTCGCGCGCAGCGGCCTTGATCAGTGCCTGGAACAGGTCGATCTCATAGTTGCTGTGCACGTGCTGCAGCACCGCGGCGATCCGTTCCAGGCCCATGCCGGTATCGACGCAGGGCTTGGGCAGGCGCGGCATATTGCCTTGATCGTCCCGGTTGAACTGCATGAACACCAGGTTCCAGATCTCGATGTAGCGGTCGCCGTCTTCGTCGGGAGATCCCGGCGGGCCGCCCCACACTTCCGGGCCGTGGTCGTAGAAGATTTCCGAGCAGGGGCCGCAGGGGCCGGTGTCGGCCATCTGCCAGAAGTTGTCGGAAGCGTAGCGCGCGCCCTTGTTGTCGCCGATGCGCACGATGCGCTCGGCCGGCACGCCGACTTCCTTGGCCCAGATGTCGTAGGCTTCGTCGTCTTCCGCGTACACCGTGACCCACAGCTTGTCGGCCGGCAGCTGGTAGACCTTGGTCAGCAGTTCCCACGCGTACTGGATGGCCTCGCGCTTGAAATAGTCGCCAAACGAGAAGTTGCCGAGCATTTCAAAGAAGGTGTGGTGACGCGCGGTATAGCCCACGTTCTCCAGGTCGTTGTGCTTGCCGCCGGCGCGCACCGAACGCTGCGACGAGGTCGCGCGGGTGTATGGGCGCTTGTCGGTGCCCAGGAACACGTCCTTGAACTGCACCATGCCGGAATTGGTGAACAGCAACGTCGGATCGTTCCCCGGCACCAGGCTGGACGAGCGGACCACGGTGTGGCCCTTCGATTCGAAGTACTGCAGGAACTTGCTGCGGATGTCGGAGACTTTCATGTTCTGGGCAAGGGCGTCCCGCGGCATGGCAGGGCGCTGTCGGTCAGGATGGATTTGCAAACCATTGATTATACGGGGAAGCCTGCCTGCGCGGCGCGCCGCCGGGGATTCGCCCCGCCCGGCCGGCGCCAGGCGATCCGGGCGGCTGCCGATGTGCTCCCGGCGGCCCGCCGGTGGTAAAGTGCAGGCTGTCCCAGCCGGACGCCCCAGGGCCTGTTCTCGCACCAGCGCCCGATTGCCCTGCAAGCCGCCACCCTGAACAGACGGCGGGGCCGCCCGGCCGTCCCTTGCCCACCCTTGCCGGATCCGCCTGACACCCCATGGGAGCTTTAAGCCACCTCCGCGTCCTCGACCTGACCCGCGTTCTCGCCGGGCCCTGGTGCGCCCAGAACCTTGCCGACTTCGGCGCCGACGTGATCAAGATCGAGCGCCCCGGCGCCGGCGACGATACCCGCACCTGGGGCCCGCCCTGGCTGCAGGACGCCGACGGCCGCGATACCGCGGAGGCCGCCTACTACCTGGCCGCCAACCGCAACAAGCGCTCGGTAACCTGCGACATCAGCACGCCCGAGGGCCAGGAACTGGTGCGCGCGCTGGCCGCCCAGAGCGATGTGGTGCTGGAGAACTACAAGGTCGGCCAACTGAAGAAATACGGCCTGGACTACGACTCGCTCAAGGCGGTCAAGCCCGACCTGATCTACTGCTCGGTGACCGGCTTCGGCCAGACCGGCCCCTATGCGGCGCGTCCAGGCTACGATTTCATCGTGCAGGGCATGGGCGGCTTCATGAGCCTGACCGGCGAGCGCGACGACCTGCCCGGCGGCGGCCCGCAGAAAGCCGGCGTGGCCATCTCCGACCTGATGACCGGCCAGTACGCCACCATCGCCGTGCTGGCCGCGCTGGCCCACCGCGAGCGTACCGGCTGCGGCCAGTACATCGACATGGCCCTGCTCGACGTGCAGGTGGCCATGCTGGCCAATATGAACACCAACTACCTGGCCAGCGGCGTGGCGCCCAAGCGCTGGGGCAATGCCCATCCGAACATCGTCCCCTACCAGACCTTCCAGGCCGCCGACGGCTGGATCATCGTGGCGGTGGGCAACGACGGGCAGTTCCGCAAGTTCGTCGGCGCCGGCGGACAGCCCGAACTGGCCGACGACCCGCGCTTCGCCACCAACCCGCAGCGGGTGGCGCACCGCGACGTGCTGGTGCCGGTGCTGGCCGAGATGGTCAGGCCGCGCAGCCGGGCCCAGTGGATCCTGGACCTGGAAAGCGCCGGCGTGCCCTGCGGCCCGATCAACACGCTGGACGACGTCTTCGAGGATGCCCAGGTCAAGGCGCGCGGCCTGCGCGTGGACCTGCCGCACCCCAGCGCCGGCGAGGTCAAGCTGGTGGGCAGCCCGATCAAGATGAGCGCGACCCCGCCGGAAGCGGTGCGCCACCCGCCGCTGCTGGGCGAGCATACCGACGCGGTGCTGGGCGAGATGCTGGGCTACACGCCCGGGCAGATTGCTGCGCTGCGCGCCAAGGGCGTGCTGTAAGGCGCCCGCCGCCGTAGCCGAACCAGCCGTAGCCGTAGCCGTAGCCGTAGCCGTAGAGAATCGAGCAAAGAGCCTTGCCCTGCGCGCGCCGGCAGCCGGCGCATGCCCAACCACAAGAGAAAAAGGAGTTTGGATGCTGACCGACGCCCTGCTGGCTTTCCTGCACTTCACTTTCATCTTCCTGCTGATCGCCTTGATGACCGCCGAGGCCGTGGTACTGCGGCCCGGCATCACGCCGGCCACGCTCAAGCGGCTGTCGGTCTACGACCTGTTCTACTTCCTCTCGGCCATGGCGGTGCTGGCGACCGGCCTGCTGCGCCTGTTCTACGGCGCCAAGGGCGCGCAGTTCTATCTGCACAACCCCTGGTTCCACGCCAAGATCGGCGTGTTCGTGGTGATCGCCCTGTGCTCGCTGCCGCCGACCTTCGCCATCCAGCGCTGGCGCCGCCAGGCGCGCAGCCTGCCGGATTTCGTGCCGGTGCCTGCCGAGCTGAAATCCGCCCGCCGCTGGGTCATGATCGAGGCGCACCTGCTGATCCTGCTGCCGCTGTGCGCGGTCATGATGGCGCGCGGCATCGGCATGCGGTGAGGCCCGCCGTCCGCCCCGGCGCACCCCCATTCCCAATCCATACCAACGCAATCCCATGGTCTTCAAGCAACGACTCGCAGCGGCGCTGTTCGCCGCCGCCCTGCCAGCCATCGGCGCCCTTGGCGCCATCAGCGCCGCGCCGGCCGCCGCCGCTGCCGCCTATCCGGTCAAGCCGCTCAAGTTCGTGGTGCCCTATCCGGCCGGCGGCCCGCTCGACACGGTTGCGCGCGCCATCGGCGACAAGCTCAAGGACAGCCTGGGCCAGCCCGTGGTGGTGGAAAACCGCCCCGGCGCCGGCGGCAATATCGGCGCCGACTATGTGGCAAAGCAACCTGCCGACGGCTACACCATCGTGATGGGCGCCGTGGCCACCCACGCCATCAACCCGAGCCTGTTCGCCAGGATGCCGTACGATCCGGTGAAGGACTTCAGCCCGATCACGCTGGTGGCCGACGTACCCAATGTGCTGGTCATGCATCCCGGCAAGGCCGCCGAGCTGCGTATCAGCAATGTGCGCGAACTGGTGGATTACGCACGCAAGAATCCCGGCAGGCTGGACTACGCCTCGGGCGGCAACGGCAGCGCCGGCCACCTGTCGGGCGAACTGTTCAAGAGCATGGCCAAGGTCAGCATGGTGCACATCCCCTACAACGGCGCCGCGTCCGCGCAATTGTCGGTGCTGTCCGGCCAGACCGACATGATCTTCGACAACCTGGCCTCGGCCACGGCGAATATCCGGGCCGGCAAGCTCAAGGCCTTCGCCGTCACCACCGCCACGCGCGCCGCCGCCTTCCCCGAGTTGCCGACCATCGCCGAAGCCGGCAAGGGCCTGGGTCTGGAAGGCTTCGACATCTCCACCTGGTTCGGCGTATTCGCGCCGGCCAACACCCCGAAGGAGATCGTCGACCGCCTCAATCACGATATCGTGGCGATCCTGAAGACCGACGACATGAAGGCGAAGCTGGCCCGCATCGGCGCGCAGCCAGCCCCCACCACGCCGGAGCAGTTCGCGGCGCTGGTGCAGCGCGAACTGAAAAAGTACGCGCAGATCGTCAAGGTGTCCGGGGCCAAGGTGGACTAGCACACCGATGGCGGGAAAGCCGCTCCGGCATGACGAAACGGCCCGCGCTTGCGGGCCTTTTCCTTGCTTCAGGCTTTACTCCCCCGCTTCCGTGCGCGGCAGCAGCAACCCCACCTGCATGATGCGCGGCCCGTCCATCCGCGTCACGGTCAGTTTCAGCCCGGCGATCTCCACGGCGTCACCTTCCACTGGCGGTGACGTAAAGGCCTCCTGCATGGCAGCCTCCAGCGTCCGCGCCGCCTCGGCGGCAGTCAGTTCGCGCGTGCCATAGAGTCCCGCCACGTCGCGCAGCATGGCATCGCCGGACAGCAGGAAATCGTGGCTGGCCTTGCCCCAGGCCGGCGCCGGGCCGGGCCGGTGAAACAGCACCGCCAGCATCGGCACGCTGGCAGCCGGTGCCATGATGGAAACGACGTCGCCAGCGCGCAGCACGGTCTGCCCGGGAGCGGCCAGGGCCTTGTCGCGCACCACCGTCAGCAAGCGGCTGCGCGGCGGCAGTTCAAGCTGGTCGGCACGCAGGTTCTCGACCGGGGCATTGGCCTCGACCGCGAACTGCATCACGTCAAGCGCGGGCGCGTGGGTGCCGTGCAGGCGCGCGCGCGCCAGCGGCTCCGGGTAGGCCGGGCGGAGCACCCGCGCCAGCCTCGCGGCCAGCGGCACGGTAGTGCCCTGCAGCAGCAGGCTGGTCAGCACGACCGCGAAGGCGATGCGGAACAGCAGGCCGGAGTCGGGCATGCCTTGCAGCATCGGGAACAGCGCCAGCACGATGGGCACCGCCCCGCGCAATCCCATCCATGCCACGAAGCCCTTCTCCCGCGTGCTGAAGCGGAACGGCAGCAAGGCCAGCCAGACCGCGGCCGGGCGCGCCACCAGCATCAGGAAGGCAGCCACCGCCACCGCCGGCAGCGCCACGTCCCAGATCCGGTGGGGCGCCACCAGCAGGCCCAGCAGCAGGAACATCACGGACTGCGCCAGCCAGGCCATGCCGTCCATGGCGCGCATGGTGTCGGCGCTGACCGCGCGCTCGCGGTTGCCCACCAGGATGCCGGTCAGGTAGACCGCCAGGAAGCCGCTGCCGCCCGCGGTCTGCACGATGGCGAACACCATGGCGCCGCCCGAGCACAGCAGGATGGCCTGCAGGCCTTCGGCCACGCGCATGCGTTCCATGACATTGGCAAGACAGTAGCCCAGGCCAAGCCCTAGCGCCCCGCCCACGCCGAACTGCACCACCAGGCGCCAGGCCAGCGCACCGGCGCTGAGGCCGGCGGGCGCGCCAATCCAGTCGATCAGGGTGAGGGTCAGGAAGATGGCCATCGGGTCGTTGATGCCGGACTCGATCTCCAGCACGCTCGCCACCCGCTCCTTGAGCCGGATGCCGCTGGTATTGAGCAGCGAGAATACCGCCGCCGCATCGGTCGAGCCGACGATGGCGCCCAGCAGCAGGCCCAGCTTCCAGTCGATCTCCAGCACCCAGGCGGCGAACAGGCCCACCATGCCGGTCGTGACCAGCACGCCGACGGTGGCCAGCGACAGCGATGGCCGCAGCGCCACCCGGAAGGTGGCCAGCCGGGTGCGCAAGCCGCCATCGAGCAGGATCACGGCCAGCGCCAGGTTGCCGACCAGGAAGCTCAGCCAGGTATTGTTGAAACGGATGCCTCCCGGTCCGTCCACGCCGGCCAGCATGCCGACCGACAGGAAGACCAGCAGGAAGGGCACGCCCAGGCGCGCCGAAAAAGCGCCGACCACAATGCCCAGGGACATCACGATGGCGCCGATCAGGATGACGTGGTCGATGCTTTCCAAAACGGCTTCCCTTTCCATGCCGTGCCGTATCGACCACAGGCTGCGGGCGCGCAGGCAACGGCAGTGCAGCCAGCGATGATAGCGCAGCACAAAGTCGGGGCTACCGCGGCGATGCGCAAGGATCTCTCGGGGGGACGACGGGCCATCCGGATGTCATTAATGTATCCCTAGGGAGATACCCGGACATTGACCATTTTTGCAGACATCCGAAAGGTAACTGAAAGGTCTTCCCCTTAATTTCCACCCTGCCCGCGGCAGGAGGGGTGCGCGCTCTTTTTTTTAGCGCCGCGACATCAGCCACCGCACGGATTTCAAGCAAGTTTTATCGAGGAGAATCATTTTGCGCATACGTAGCCAAAAGGACTTTGCCTCCGGCCTGATGTTCATCCTGGTCGGATTCGGCTTTTCCTGGGTCGCACGCGGCTATTCCATGGGAACCGCCGCCAAGATGGGCCCGGGGTATTTCCCGTTCTGGCTCGGCGTCGTGCTCGCCCTGCTGGGCGCGCTGGTGCTGTGGGGCGCCCTGTCCGCCAAGAAGGAAGAAGATCAGCTGGCGCGCTGGGACATCAAGACGCTGTTGTGGATCCTGGGCGCCGTGGTGCTGTTCGGCCTCATGCTCAAGCCGCTCGGCATGGTGCTGTCGGTGCTGGTGCTGGTGCTGGTGTCGTCGATGGCCAGCCACGAGTTCAGCTGGAAGGGCGCCATCGCGAACGCGATCATCCTGGTGCTGATCAGCATGGGCGCCTTCGTGTACGGCATCAATCTGCAGATGCCGGTATGGCCTGCATTCTTGGCAGGTTAAGGAGACGGCCATATGGAACTACTAGCCAACCTGGGCCTCGGTTTCTCGACCGCCCTGACCCTGCAAAACCTGGCCTACGCCTTCCTGGGCTGCGTGCTTGGCACGCTGATCGGCGTGCTGCCGGGCCTGGGGCCTCTGGCCACCATCGCCATGCTGCTGCCGGTGACCTACACGCTGCCGCCGGTGGCCGCGCTGATCATGCTGGCCGGCATCTACTACGGCGCCCAATACGGCGGCTCCACCACCGCCATCCTGGTCAACCTGCCGGGTGAATCGTCATCGGTGGTGACTACCATCGATGGCTACCAGATGGCGCGGCGAGGACGAGCGGGGGTGGCGTTAGCGACCGCCGGCCTGGGCTCGTTCTTCGCCGGCTGCGTGGCCACCCTGATCCTGGCCGCGTTCGCCGCGCCGCTGTCGGAGCTGGCCTTCAAGTTCGGTCCCGCCGAGTACTTCTCGCTGATGGTGCTGGGGCTGATCGGCGCCGTGGTGCTGGCCTCCGGTTCGCTGGTCAAGGCGATCGCCATGATCGTGCTGGGCCTGCTGCTGGGCCTGGTCGGCACCGACGTGAACTCGGGCGCCGCGCGCTTCTCCTTCGATGTGCCCGAACTCACCGACGGCCTGAATTTCGTCTCGGTGGCGATGGGCGTGTTCGGCTTCGCGGAAATCATCGCGAACCTGGAACAGAAGGATGCCCGCGAGACCTTCACCGACCACATCACCAACCTGTTCCCGACCAGGGACGACTTCAAGCGCATGATCCCCGCGGTGCTGCGCGGCACCGTGCTGGGTTCGGCGCTGGGCATCCTGCCTGGCGGCGGCGCGGCGCTGGCCTCCTTCGCGGCCTACTCGCTGGAAAAGAAGACCTCGAAGTACTCGCATGAGTTCGGCAAGGGCGCCATCGAAGGCGTGGCCGGTCCGGAATCGGCCAACAACGCCGCCGCGCAGACCTCCTTCATCCCGCTGCTGACGCTGGGCATTCCGCCCAACGCCGTGATGGCGCTGATGGTGGGCGCGATGACCATCCACAACATCCAGCCGGGCCCACAGGTCATGACCAGCAACCCCGCGCTGTTCTGGGGCCTGATCGCCTCGATGTGGATCGGCAACTTCATGCTGATCATCCTGAACCTGCCGCTGATCGGGATCTGGGTCAAGCTGCTGAAGGTGCCTTACCGCTACCTGTACCCGGCCATCCTGACCTTCTGCTGCATCGGCGTGTACTCGGTCCAGAACACCACCTTCGACGTGTTCCAGACCGCGGCCTTCGGCGTGATCGGCTACCTGTTCATCAAGCTCAAGTGCGAGCCGGCGCCGCTGCTGCTGGGTTTCGTGCTGGGGCCGATGATGGAAGAGAACTTCCGCCGTTCCCTGCTGCTGTCGCGTGGCGAGTTCAGCGTGTTCGTGACCCGTCCGCTGTCGCTCGGCCTGCTGATCGCCGCCGCGGTGCTGGTGCTGATCGTGGCGCTGCCGTCGATCAAGAACAAGCGCGAGGAAGCGTTCCAGGAAGAATAACCAGGATAACCAGGCACGTCTCGCGGCCTGCCTCGGCGCAGGCTGCGAGGGACGTCGCCAGCCAGCCTCTCAAGGTGCCGTCAGGCACCTTTTTTTTGCGCTGTCGGCCCGGACATTCAAACGCCGGCGGCAACGGCGCGCACCCGCTCCAGCCAGGCTTCCCTCTGCCTTGCCGCCGAGCCCAGCACCGGGCCGAAGGCCATGGTCCTGACCGGCCTGATGCCGCAGAACGCCAGCGTCGTTTTCCGCATCTGATGGATGCCCGGCATGCGGTAGACCCAGCGGAAATACCAGGGAGGCGTATCCATGGTCACCAGGAGATGCGCCGTGCGGCCTCTCAGGAGCTGCTCGGGAAACGCCTTGCCGGCGCGGTACCTGAATGCGAACCCGGGCAGGAACACGCGATCCAGGAAGCCCTTCAGCAGCGCCGGCACCCCGCCCCACCAGATCGGAAAGACAAAGGCCAGGTGCCCTGCCCAGGCGATCGCCTCCTGTGCCGCCAGCAGATCGGGCTCGAGGTCCTGGATCCCATGGTAGCCCGCGTGCAGGATGGGATCGAACCGCAACGCATCCAGCCGGAGCAGCCGGACTTCATGTCCCGCTGCCTCGGCGGATGCCGCATAGGTCCGGGCGATGGCCCCGCAGAGACCATCGCCGGAAGGGTGGCCCAGGATCACAAGTATTCGTTGCCGCATTGCGACGCGCTCCTCAACAGGTTGACGCCGCGAGAGTAAGGCTTGCCCCTGGTGGCAGAGTCAAGCGCGCCGGCAGGCCATCGCTGCCGCCTCAGGCGGCGGATGGCGGATGGCAGGCCGGCCCATCGGCACTGCCCGGATCATTGCGGCGGTCAAGGCATGCGCGGATCTCCGCGCCGATCTCGCCCAACTGGGCGTCCAGCCTGCGCAATCGCTGCATTTCCTCGCGCAGGCTCGCGCGTTTGCCGTCGATCTGCTGCGCCAGGCCTTGCCAGTCCGGTTCGCCGGCGCCCCCGTCCAGCGCCGGGAGAAGCTCGGACAAGCGAAAGCCCAGGGATTGCGCCTGCCGGATCAACTCCACCTGCCTGACCTCATCGTCCGTGTAGACGCGATATGAACCGGCGCGTGTCACCTGCCCAAGCAGGCCGAGCGCTTCGTAGTGGCGAATCGCCTTCGGCGAAGCCCCCGTGCGCCTGGCAATCTCTCCGATGAACATCACCCGCTCCTCAAGAATCAATACGAAATATCGGCCGCCATCCAGCCGCGCGCCCGGCACTGCCCTGCGTCGTGAAGCTTGCCGCAAGGGGGCCGCAGGGTAAGGCCTGCCCCTGGGGGCAGAGTCAAGCGGCGACGGAAACCGCGGCCTGCGCCCCTCATGCCTGCGCGGCGGCGGTGCGATCGGCAGGCGCGCCAAACAGCACGCTGCACGCCTCGCGCACTGCCGCCGTGACATGGCGCCGCGCGTGGTCGCGCCGCTCCAGCATGCCGATGGTACGCAGCACCGGCGGCGCGCCGCCCACGGCCAGCGGCAGGATGCGCAGCGCCTCGTCGTCCAGCCAGCGCGCGCGCTGCAGCAGCGGCACCACGGTCACGCCGACCTGCTGGCGCACCAGTTCCACCAGCGCCTCGATGGAGTTCAGTTCCAGGAATTCGTTGACGCGCAGATGCGCGCGGCGCAGCGCCCGCTCCACCTGCATGCCGGTACGCTGGCCGCGGTCGAAGCGCAGGAACGGGTTGGCCGCCAGCGCCTCGCGCGCGTTCGCGCCGGGGCTGTCGCGCCCGGCAATGGCCACCAGCGGCTCCTGGTAGAGCGGCGTCCATACCAGCGTGCCGGGCAGGCGGCCCGCCCCTTCCACCAGCATGGCCGCGTCCAGTTCGCCGGCTTCCACCTGGGCGGCCAGCTCGATCGACTTGGCGCCGACCAGGCGCACGTCCAGCGCCGGGTATTCGCGTTTCATGCGCGCCACCACATGCGAGAGGCCGCCCATCACCGAGACCACTGCGCCCACCGCCACCGCGCCGGCCATGGCATCCGGCGCTTCCGGCGGCATGCGCATCTCGTCGTAGAGTGCCAGCATCCGGCGCGCCTGCGGCAACAGCTCGCGGCCGCCGGCGTTGAGCGCCACCACCCTGCCGCCGCGATCGAACAGTTCGCGGCGCAGCTCCATCTCCAGCGAACGCATCTGCAGGCTCACCGCGGCCTGGGTCAGGGCCACCTTTTCCGCGGCGGCGGCAAAGGATCCGTGGTCGGCCACGGCCACGAAAGTGCGCAGGAAACGGATGGTGCTCATGAGCTGGGTCTGGGAGTGGAGATTTGTCCGGCGGGGCCGATACTTAAGAAAACATTGAGACACAAGAAAGAAATATTAGCTTTCATTACGATCAGCTGCACGGAATAATGATGTGCAATACCATCGCAGCGTGCCTCCGGCGTCACCGCCCCGGCGCGCTGCCGCGTGGTGATCCGCCCGAGGGCCGCCAGCGGCCTGCCATGCCTTGCTTTCCAGATCCGGAGATCGTCATGAAACACTGGCTGCGCCTGTTTGGCACGAGCCTCGCCACCGGTCTCGCGCTGACCGCCTTCCCGGCCCTCGCCGACACCTACCCGAGCAAGCCGATCCGCCTGATCGTGCCGTTCCCGGCCAGCGGCGCCACCGACCTGCTGGCGCGCGCCATCGCACAGAAAGTGGGCACCAGCATGGGACAGCAGATCGTGGTCGACAACCGCCCCGGCGCGGGCGGCGCGATCGGCTCCGACATGGCGGCCAAGGCCCCCGCCGACGGCTACACGCTGCTGATCGCCACCACCAGCACGCACGCCATCGGGCCGTACATCAACCCGCGCCTGCCGTACAACACCGAGACCGACTTCACGCCGATCGGCCAGGTGGCCATCGCCACCAACCTGCTGGTGGTGCCCAACAGCCTGCCGGTGAAGAACGTCAAGGAACTGATCGACTACGCCAAGAAGCACCCGGGCGAACTGAACTACGCGTCCAGCGGCAACGGCACCGTGGTGCACCTGACCGCCGAGGCCTTCAAGGCGCAGGCCAGCGTGTTCATCACGCACATCCCGTATCGCGGCACCGCGCTGGCCGTGCCTGACCTGATCTCCAACAAGGTGCAGGTGCTGTTCGACAGCATCGTCTCCGGCCTGCCGCATGTGAAGGACGGCAAGCTCAAGGCGCTGGCCGTGACCAGCCTGAAGCGCTCGCCGCTGGCGCCCGAGATCCCCACCGCCAGCGAATCCGGCCTGCCGGGCTTCGAGTCCGATACGTGGTTCGGCATCTATGGGCCCAAACAGATGCCGGCCGAGCTGGTGAACCGCCTCAATGCAGAATTCAACAAGGCGATCCAGGCGCCTGACGTCAGGGAGCGCCTCGGCAAGCTGGGGGCGGAACCGGTCGGCGGCACGCCGGCGCAGTTCGCCGCCATGGTGAAGAAGGACAGCGCGCGCTGGGGTAAGCTGATCAAGGATCGCAAGATCACCGTGGAATAAGCGCGACGGAATCCAAGCAATTTCGTGTGTACTCCCCTCTTCCGCGCATGGGAGCGGGGAGCCAGGCAAACGCAAGGCTCCGGCACATCGGCACGACGCGATCCGCCAGGCCGGCAAATCGAACCAAGGCAAGCATGCAGAACTTCAACTGGACCAATCCCTACCCTTCGGTGCGCATCCCGCTGTTCGCACGCAACGTGGTGTCCACCTCGCACCCGCTGGCGGCGCAGGCCGGCCTGCGCATGCTGCTCAAGGGCGGCAACGCGGTGGATGCGGCCATTGCCGCGGCGGCTGCCATCACCATTGTCGAGCCAGTCTCGTGCGGCCTGGGCAGCGACGCCTTCGCGATCCTGTGGGACGGCAAGGAACTGCACGGCCTGAACGCCTCGGGCGTGGCGCCGGCGGCATGGAGCCCCGAGTACTTCAAGAGCAAGTACGGCACGGACGCCAACGGCATTGCCAAGCGCCCCTTGCGCGGCTGGGACGCCGTCACCGTGCCGGGCGTGATCGCCGGCTGGGCCGCGCTGCACGAACGCTTCGGCAAGCTGCCCTTCGCGGAACTGATGGAGCCCGCCATCGAGATCGCCGAGCGCGGCTACGCCGTGCCGCCGGTGGTGGCGCACAAGTGGGCGGCCGCCGTGCCCGAACTCAAGGACCAGCCCGGCTATGCCGAAGCCTTCATGCCGAATGGCCGCGCGCCCAGCGTGGGCGAGAAGTTCACGCTCAAGGCCGCCGCCGAGACGCTGCGCAAGATCGGCGCCACCAACGGCCGCGCCTACTACGAAGGCGAGATCGCCGAGCAGATCGCCGCCTTCAGCAAGGAATGCGGCGGCGCCATGACGGCTGACGACCTGCGCAACTACAAGCCGGATTGGGTCAAGCCGATCAGCAAGTCCTACCGTGGCTACGAGATGCACGAGATCCCGCCCAACGGCCAGGGCATCGCCGCGCTGATGGCGCTCGGCATCCTCGCCCAGTTCGACATGGCGTCGCTGCCGGTGGACTCGGTGGACTCGCAGCATCTGCAGATCGAGGCGATGAAGCTGGCTTTCGCCGACCTCTATCGCTACGTGGCCGATCCGCGCAGCATGGAAGTCACGCCCGAGCAGATGCTCGACGACGCCTACCTGAAGTCGCGCGCCAGTCTGATCGACATGAAGCGCGCCACGCATTTCGACTTCGGCATGCCCAAGGTCGGCGGCACCATCTACCTCACCGCCGCCGACGAGAACGGCATGATGGTCTCCTTCATCCAGTCGAACTACATGGGCTTCGGCTCGGGCGTGGTGGTGCCGGGCACCGGCATCAGCCTGCAGAACCGCGGCGTCGGCTTCTCGATGGACCCGAAATCCGCCAATGTGGTCGCGGGTGGCAAGCGGCCCTTCCACACCATCATTCCCGCCTTCCTCACCAAGGATGGCCAGCCGGTCATGAGCTTCGGCGTGATGGGCGGCGACATGCAGCCGCAGGGCCACCTGCAGACCGTGGTGCGCATGGTGGACTACAAGCAGCAGCCGCAGGCCGCCTGCTGCGCGCCGCGCTGGAAGGTCAACCGCGACTTCACGCTGGACGTGGAATCCAGCATGGACCCGGCCGTCGTGGCCGGCCTGAAGGCGCGCGGCCACCAGCTCAAGTCGGTCGACGATCCTTATATGGACTTCGGCTCCGGACAGTTTATCTGGCGCCTGTCGGATGACGCCGAGCATGGTTATGTGGCCGCCAGCGACAGCCGGCGCGACGGGCAGGCAGTCGGCTTCTGATTCTCTGCAAGCTGCACCGGAAGCGCGCCCGCGGTGGGCGCGGCGAAAGCGAAGACATCCAACTCCCCGAGCGCAGGGAAAGGCTTGCCCCGAAATCTGGAAGAATCTGGAAATTCCAGGAGGAGAAACTGATGAAAAAGTCGGGTTCGACCGGGGGCCAGCCAGCGTCCGAGCTGATTGACAAAAGAATCGCCGATCTCGGGGACTGGCGCGGGGAAACCTTGAGCAGGATGCGCAAGCTCATCCACGAGGCTGCCCCGGACGTCGTGGAGGAGTGGAAGTGGATGGGCACTCCCGTCTGGTCTCGCGACGGGATCATCTGCACCGGCGAGTCTTACAAGTCGATAGTGAAATTGACCTTCGCCAAGGGGGCTTCGTTGAAGGACCCGGCCAAGCTCTTCAACGCGAGCCTCGACGGCAACGCAAGGCGCGCGATTGACATCCATGAGGGGGAGGAGGTCGACGCGGGCGCGTTCAAGGCGCTCATCCGTGCCGCGATCGCTCTCAATACGTCGAGTGGAAAGGCAAGCCCAAGGCGAGCGAAGTAGGCCACGGGATTCGCGCCGGACCGGCGCTGAACCGCGATGCACGCCACTGTCTGCAACTGGCTTGCCCGCCATCCCGGCAAGTGTCCATGGTGTCTGCCGCGGAGAGAATTACACTGAGGCCTCTGCCTCCACCACGATAACCATGGCCACCTACGCTTATCGCCTGCTCAACGTCTTCGCCGAGTCCACCTTTGGCGGCAATCCCCTGTGCGTGTTCGAGGATGCGCGCGGGCTCGACGACGCGACCATGCAGGCCCTCGCATTGCAGTTCAACCTGTCCGAGACCACCTTCGTCCTGCCCTCCGAACAGGCCAGCGCGCGGGTCCGCATCTTTACGCCGGGCTATGAGATGCGCTTCGCCGGCCATCCCACGCTGGGCACCGCGCATGTGGTGCGCGACCTCGCCGGCACCGGCGACGCGCTCACGCTGGAATTCAAGGCCGGCGTGGTGCCGGTGACCGCGCAAGGCGACGTCTGGACCTTCACCGCACCGCATTCGGGCGAACCGAAGACCGCGCCGGCCGGCCTGCCGGACGCGCAAATGGCAGCCCTGCTTGGCCTGGCCGAGTCCGACCTGCTGACTTCGCCGATGTGGGTCGACACCGGCGCAGACCAGCTGCTGGTGGCGGTAAAGACCGTCGACGCCGTGCGCCGCGCGCAACCCGACGGCGCGCGCCTGGATATCTGGCCGCAGAGCAGCCTTGGCCGCAAGACCGCCTACGTCTTTGCCTTCGACCCCAACCGGCCCGGACAGGTGGTGGCGCGCTATTTCTTCACCAAGCAGGGCGGCGGCGTGGCCGAGGATCCGGGCACCGGTTCGGCCTGCGCCAACCTGGGCGGCTGGCTGATCGCCACCGGCCACGCGCTGCCGGCGGGCTACCAGATCGCGCAGGGCGAGGCTGTCGACCGGCCGTGCACGCTGCGGCTGGAAGTGACCGGCGGGCAGGCTATCCGCGTGGGCGGCCGCGTGATCGAGCTGGGCCGCGGCACCGTCACCCTGTAGCGGGCACGGCCGGCGATGGCCCCGCGCGGGCGCGACAAACCTCACGTCAGTGCGTTACAGTGAGACTAGTCCGGCGCCCGCGCCCCCCAACGCCCATCGACATGACCACCCCGCACGCCATTACCACGCTGGCAGAGCTGGAGGCTCGCTACGCCGAAGCCGGCGAAGCCTCGCTCGCCAAGGAAGTCGACCACCTCCATCCACACTACCGCGCCTTTGTCGAGGCCGCACCGCTCTGCCTGCTCTCCACGGTGGGTGGTGAATACGCCGAATGCTCGCCGCGCGGCGATGCGCCCGGCTTCGTGCAGGTGCTCGACGAACGCACCCTGCTGCTGCCGGACCGGCGCGGCAACAACCGCATCGACAGCCTGCGCAATATCGTCGCCGACCCACGCGTGGGCCTGCTGTTCCTGATCCCCGGCGTGAACGAGACCATCCGCGTGGCCGGCACCGCCCTGGTCTCGGTCGACCCGGCGCTGATCGCGCGCTGCGTCATCGACGGCAAGGCACCGGCCACGGTGCTGGTGATCTCGATCCAGTCGGTGTTCTTCCAGTGCGCCCGTGCGCTGGTGCGCTCGAAACTATGGGACCCGGCAACGCAGGTGGCGCGCAACAGCCTTCCGAGCAACGGCACCATCCTGGCCGACCTGAGCCGCCATGCGATCGACGGGGCCGCCTACGACCAGACGCAGCCGGAACGGCTGAAGCAAACCCTGTATTGAAGCTTGACTACCCCGGATACATGTACACGCCAACCCACTTCGCCTGTACCGAGAACGACGCCATCGACGAGGTCATGCGCCGTTATCCCTTCGCCACCCTGATCGGTAACGACGCCGGCGGCCTCCCCTTCGCCACGCATTTGCCGGTGGTGGCCGAGCGTAGCGGCGACAGCTGGCGGATCGAAGCCCATATGGCGCGCGCCAACCCGCACTGGCGCTGGCTGGAGCAGACTCCCAAGGCCTTGCTGGTGTTCCAGGGGCCGCATGGCTACGTATCGCCGGCGCTGTACGAGGAAAAGCGGTCGGTGCCGACCTGGAACTACGTTGCCGTGCATGTGTACGCCGAGATCGTCACCGTGCATGACGCCGGCGCCAAGGACGCGCTGCTCAAGCGGCTGATCGCCCATAACGAACCGGGCTATGCCGCGCAATGGCATGACTTGCCGGAGGATTTCAAGCAAAAGATGCTGGGCGGGATCGTCGGCCTGCGCATCGAGCCGACGCGCATCGAAGCCAAGTTCAAGCTCAGCCAGAACCGCCCCGCCACCGACCGCGCCCGCATTCTCGCGGCCCAGCGGGAAGGCAGCGCCATCGAGCGCGACATGGCGGAGTGGATGGCGCGCATGACGGGCGCCTGAAGCCCGGGGTTCCCTCCGCGCGCCGCTCAGGCGCGCGGCAGCCACTCGGGCATATGGGTGCCGAGCGGCACCGAGGGCAGCGCCCATTGCGCAGGCGTCTCCGACAGCCGGGCCGCATGCGACACCACGCCCAGCGCACCGAAGCCCGAAGGCAAGGCCACCATCAGGTCGGCCACATCCTCGAAGCGCTGATCCGGTATCTCCATTCCGCCTTCAAGCCGCCCGAGGCCGCGCAGCCACTGGCCGGTCTGCGCCAGCGACACCCGCACATGCCAGCTGCCGCCCTCGCCTGCGCGCCGGTGCAGCGCGGCCATGGCGCCCAGCGCCAGCAGGTAGCCGGCCGCATGATCGAGCACCTGGGCCGGCAACGGCTGCGGCGTGTCGCTGCCCGCGGCCTGCGCTTCCGCGTGGTTGAATCCGCTCGCGGTCTGCACCAGGGAATCGAAGCCGCGCTTGCCAGCCCACGGCCCGGTGTGGCCATAGGCGCTCAGCGTCACATAGACGATGCCCGGCCGCGCGCGCGCGGCCGCCTGCGGCCCCACGCCCAGTTCCGCCAGCCCCTGCGGCCGATAGCCCTGGATCAGGACATCGGCGCCATGCAGCAGCTTGTGCATGGCGTGCTTGTCGTCCGGGTCGCGCAGGTCCAGCTGGCAGGAGCGCTTGCCGCGTCCGGTATCGATCACCAGCGGCATGATGGCCGGCAGATGGGCGGCGGTGACCAGCAGCACGTCGGCGCCATGCGCCGCCAGGGTGCGTCCGGCCACGGGCCCGGCGATGATGCGGGTGAAATCCAGCACGCGCACGCCCGTGAGCGGGCGCGCGCCGGTGGCCGGCAGATCCGGCAACGGCTGCGGCGGCGCCTCGCCGATGCGCTCGATGGTCAGCGGCGGCATGCCGTGCAGCGCCTGTCCCTGGGGATGCCGGTCCCACGCCTCGAAGCTGCGCATGGCGGCCACCACCAGGCCTGCCTCGGAGGCAGCGGTCTCGAACGCCTCGGCCTCCCACTTTTGCAGGGCGGCCTGCACCGCCGCGACATCGTTGGCGCAGCCGAGCAGTCGCAGCACGCCATCGCGGTGGTGGGGAAAATTGGCATGCAGGCGCACCCAGCGGCCATCGCCGCAGCGGAAAAGCCGGGAGAGCGGATCCCGGAACTCCGGCCAGGGCGCGCCATCGACGCGCAGGTAGCGTTCGCTGCGGAATTCGGCCAGCGCGTGACGCATCTCCACGGCGACGTCCTGCCAGCGCCCGCTGCGCTGCTGCCACAGGGCGGCGGCGGCGAGCGCCGCGGCGCCCAGGCTGGCCTGGGCAGCGGTGCCCACGGCGAAGGAGGATGGCAGCACCGGGTCGGCGCCGCCGAGTTGCAGCCGGCCCAGTGCCGCGGCCGGCAGCCCCGCAGCCTGCCAGAGTCCGGCTACGGCCTCGTCCGGGCTGGGGCGGGTGGCCGGGGTAATGGTTGGCGTCGGCATGGCGGCAAGCTCCAGGGGCGGATGCGCTCCCTCCATCCTAGTCCACCGGATCGCCGAAATTGGCCGCGCCTGGTATTTCAAACCGGCGGCGAACCCGGCCGCGCCGGCTGTTTTCCGGC
>NZ_JARJLM010000445.1 GCF_029335485.1 Cupriavidus basilensis | reverse complement strand
TTGTGGCCCGCCCCGATATCCTGTTCGCGGACGAGCCCACTGGCAGCCTGGATACCGCCACCGGCGAAGCCGTGATTGCGCTGATGTTCGAGCTGAATCGCGATGCGGGTTCGACGCTTGTGCTGGTCACCCATGATCGCTCGGTGGCGGCACGCTGCGGGCGCATCCTCACCATCGAAGCCGGCCGCGTAGCCAGCGATGAATGGATGACAGTCCCGGTATAGCGGTATGGGGCCAGCGCTTCAGGCGCCGCCCAGCGCTGCGCGCGCCCGCGCGATCAGCGCGCCGGTGGAGGCATCGTGCCCGCTTGCCGAAGCGGCCTGTCCGCCGGTGAGTTCGCCTTCGATCGGCTTGGCCAGGATCTTGCCCAGCTCCACGCCCCATTGATCGAAGGAATTGATATTCCAGACCACGCCTTGCACGAAGGTGCGGTGTTCATACAGGGCGATAAGCGCGCCCAGCGTATGCGGCGTGACGTCATCCATCAGCAGCGTATTGCTCGGACGGTTGCCTTCGAACACCATATGGGCGATACGGATCTCGTCGCTCAGGCCGGTGGCGCGCAGCTCCTCGGCGCTGCGGCCGCGCATCAGCGCCTCGGCCTGGGCAAAGCAATTGGCCAGCAGCTTGGCGTGATGCCCGGGCAGTTCGCGGGGCGGCCGCAGCGGCGCCACGAAATCCACCGGCACGATCTGCGAGCCCTGGTGGATCAGCTGGAAATAGGCATGCTGGCCGTTGGTGCCGGCCGAGCCCCAGACCACCGGCGCGGTATGGGCGCGCACGTGGCGGCCGTCGAGCTGGACCGACTTGCCGTTGCTCTCCATTTCCAGTTGCTGCAGGAAGGCGGGGAACAGTTCGAGCGAGGTCGAATAAGGCGCCATGCAGCTGGTCGGCATGCCGAAGAAATTGCGATACCAGATGCCGAGCATCCCCAGTATCACCGGCATATTCCGCGCCAGCGGCGCGCTGCCGAAATGCTCGTCCATGGCGCGGCCGCCGGCCAGCAGGTCGTCGAACGCATCGAAGCCGACCGCGAGGGCAATGGACAACCCGACCGACGACCATAGCGAGAAGCGCCCGCCGATCCAGTCCCAGAACTCGAACATATTGGCCGGGTCGATGCCGAAGGCGCGCACTGCTTCAAGGTTGGTCGACACCGCAGCGAAATGCCTGGCCAGCTGGTGCTCCGCCACGCCCCCGGCGAGGAACCACTGGCGCGCGCTATTGGCGTTGGCCATGGTCTCGAGCGTGGTGAAGGTCTTCGAGCAGACGATCACCAGGGTCTGTTCGGGGTCGAGCCGCTCCAGCGTTTCGGCCAGTTCGGTCCCGTCCACATTGGAGACGAAATGCATGCGCGGCCCGCCGCCGGCCAGGTGGGAAAGGGCGCGGCAAACCATGCGCGGGCCCAGGTCCGAGCCACCTATGCCGATATTGATGACGTCGGTGATGCGCTTGCCGGTGGCGCCGGTCCAGCCGCCGCCGCGCACGCGTTCCGAAAAGACCCGCATACGCGCAAGCACATCGTGGATGGCCGGCATCACCGGCTTGCCGTCCACCTTGAACGATGCGCCCGGCGCGGCGCGCAGCGCAATATGCAGCACAGCGCGATCCTCGGTGGCATTGATGTGGTCGCCGGCAAACATGGCATCGCGGCGCTTCGGCACGCCGGCCTCATCGGCCAGTTGCATCAGCAGGGCGAACGTCCGGGGCGTGATGCGGTTTTTCGAGAAATCGAGATACAGGCCCGCCGCTTCCAGGGAAAACTGCTCGACGCGCTGAGCCGCGTCGCCGGCAGCGAACCATTCGCGCATAGGCGTTTCGCGAATGGCCTCATGGTGTTGCAGGAGAGAGTGCCAGGCGTGGAGATCGGTGGGCATGCGTGTGGAATTCTCTGGGGATAGTGCGGAAATACCGTTTCAAGCGAAATTTCTGGGTTGCGGCCGGCACCGGCCGCATGTGGCCCGCTGTCATTGCCAGCCGAACGCGCCGCTTCGATCGTGCGCCGGAGCCGGCGATCGGAAGCGCTTCAAGTATAACGCCCCCGCAGCGGCCTATTTTAGGAGTTGGCTGCAATGCTGTGCATTGGCGCCATTTGTAGAAACAATAGCAGGGCGCACCTGGCCCGGCTGTCGGTGGCTCTCTGACATTACGCCGTCTGTCTGAACCGGCGGGCAGCTGCGCGCACGCCGGTTCTCCCCTCGCCACGCAGACGCCGCCGGCGCAGATCACCGCCACCTCAAGCCCGGTGATCCAGTCCGGCAACTGGCCGAACGCCAGATAGCCGATGGGGGTGGCCGACAGGATCTGCAGGTAGTGGAAGGGGCTGAGGCGTGGCTGCCGCCGCCGGTGGCGTTGCTCATGCGCCGCGCGGATCCCGCAGCAGGGCATTGAGCAGGCTGCGCACGGGTGGATAGAGCTCGCTCGCGGTGAGGCCGGCGGGCCCGATGCCTTGCGCCACCAGCTGGTCGGCGGCTCGCCCGTGCAGCCAGACCGCCGCCAGCGCCGCCTGCAGCGGCGGCATGCCCTGGGCGAGCAGCGCGCCGATCATGCCGGCCAGTACGTCTCCCGTGCCGGCGGTGGCCAGCGCGGCATTGCCGGTCGGGTTGACCGAGAGGGAAATGGCGGCGGCGCCATCCGATGGCGCGGCAATCACCGTGCCGGAACCCTTGAGCACGATGACCGCCCGCCATTGCGCCGCCAGCGCCCGTGCCGCCGCCAGCCGGTCGCGCTGGATCCCGGCCACGCCGATGCCAGTCAGGCGCGCGGCCTCGAGCGGGTGCGGCGTCATCACGCGCACCAGCGGACTGTCGGTCAGCATGGCGGCGAGCGCGGTGTCCGCGGCGAGCAGGTTCAGCGCATCGGCATCCAGGACCAGGGCAGGCGGCGCGCTGGCGGCGGCGCCACTCTGCAGCAGCTGGGCGAGCTGCATGCGTGCCGCGGTGCCGGTGCCCATGCCCGGGCCGATCACCAGTGCCGACATGGCGGACAGCTCGACCTCCCCGATCGGGTGCAGCATCAGCTCCGGGTGAACCGGATCGAGCAGCGGTGCGGGTTGCGCGAGGAAGCCGATATGCACGCGTCCCGCGCCAAGATGCTGGGCCGCGCGCGCGCCCAGCAGCGGCGCCCCGGTCATGCCGATGCTGCCGCCGATCACCGCGAGCGAGCCGAACGTGCCTTTGTTGGTGGCGTGGCGGCGCCTGGGCAGCGCCGCGGAGAAGGCCGCCGGCACATTGACCGTGGCGCAGGCCTGCTGGGCGGGCGGATAGATCAGGCCGAGCGGGGCGATGTCGACCTCGCCGGCGCAGTCGCGTCCATCCAGCGTCAGCAGGCCGGGCTTGGCGCCAATGAAGGTCAGCGTGCGGCAGGCGCGCACCGCCGGTGTGCCGGCGCCTGTATCGGCGAACAGCCCGCTCGGAATGTCGAGCGCGAACACAGGCAGTCCTGCATCGGCAAGCTGCGCGATCCATTGCGCCACGAAGCCATCGGCGGCACGGTTCAGGCCGATGCCGAGCAGGCCATCGACCACGGCGCAGGTGTCTGCGGGAAACGGTGGCAGGCCGTCATGGCAGGCGGATTCCGGCACGGCGTGCAGCGGCACGCCTGCCGTGCGCGCTTCGCGCCACGCCCGGGCGGCGTCGGCGGGCAGGCGATCGGGCTCGGCCGTCAGCCACACCTGGACCGGGCGCCCGGCCTGGTGCAGCCGGGTGGCGGCCACCAGCGCATCGCCGCCGTTGTTGCCGGGCCCGGCCAGCAGCAGCAGCGGGCCCGCCGGGGCATGGTGCGCAAGCCAGGCGGCCGCGGCGGCGCCCGCCCGTGTCATCAGTGCGAAAGCGGGCAGGCTGGCCATGGCGGTTGCCTCGATGGCGCGGATGGCGGCGACGTCGTAGAGCGGGATCGGGCTGGCGCTTGCCGCGTCCAGGGGCAACCACCCGTCGACGGGCAGCGAGGATGTGATCGGGGTAGAAGTTTGCATGATCAGCGGGGGCCCAGGCCGTAGCGGGCAGGGGTCAGGCCATCCAGCGCGATGCCGGGGCGATTGCCGGCGATCGGCTCGGCGGCAATGCGGCCGGAGCCGCATGTTCTTGCCCGGCGCTTCACGCGGCCGGCTTGACGATGGATTCCAGCGCAATTGCCGTGCCCAGCAGTTGCGCGTCGCGCATCGCACCGTGCGAGAGCATCAGGCCCACCGGCAGTTCGTCCGGCTGGTGGCAGGGTAGCGAGATCGAGCAGCCGTCGAGGAAGTTGAAGGCCGAGGTATTGCGCAGCAGCAGGGCGTTGGTGCGGAAGAAAAGGGTGTCGTCGGACACCAGCGGCGCAATCGCCGGCGCCACCATCGGCACGGTGGGGCAGGCCACGGCGTCGAAGCCTTCGATACGTGCCGTTACGCGGGCGATCCAGTCGGCGCGGGCGCGCATCAGGTCCACGTAGTCGGCCGCGCCCATGCTGGCGCCGCGCTCGATGCGGGACGCCACGCGCGGGTCGTATTGTTCGCGCCGGGTGGCCAGGACGTGGCGGTGGATGGCATAGGCTTCGGCGGCGCTGAAGCCGCCGGCCGCATTGATGGCGGGCAGCTCGGCCAGTTCCGGCAGGTCGATATGCTCGATCTGCACGCCGGCGGCGGACAGCCGGCCCAGGGCGCGGTCGAAGGCATGCGCCACGGTGGCGTCGAGGTCGTCCAGCAGGTACTGGCGCGGGATGGCCAGGCGGATGCCGGCCGCGGCCTTGATGGCCGGCAGCACCGCCTGGTCGGCGATCACGCCGTCCACCAGCACGCAGTCCTGCACTGTGCGCGCCATGGCGCACGCGGTGTCGAGCGTGTAGGACAGCGGGAAGGCACCATCCAGCGGCACTCGGCGGCTGGTCGGCTTGAACCCGGTCAGCCCGCACAAGGCTGCCGGAATGCGGATGGAACCGCCGGTATCGCTGCCCAGTCCGGCCACCGCCAGGCCAAGCGCCACCGAAACCGCGGCACCGGAGGACGAGCCGCCGGGAATGCGTGCCACCTGGGCATCGGCAGGGTTCGCCGGCGTGCCGAAATGCGGGTTGATGCCGACGCCGGAGAAGGCGAACTCGGTCATATTGGTGCGCCCGACCAGCGCCGCGCCGCAGTCGCGCAGGCGGCGCACCACGGTTGCATCGGCGGTGGCCGCCACGGCGTCGCTGCGTACCGGCGAGCCGGCGCGCGTGGTTTCGCCGGCCACGTCGAACAGGTCCTTGACCGATACCGGCAGGCCCGCCAGGGGATGCAGCATCTTGCCGGCCTGGCTGGCCGCGTCGGCGGCCCTGGCTACCTGCGCGGCCGAGTCGAAGGTGGTATGCAGGAACACGGCCTGCGCCGCCGGCTGCTGCGCCAGATGCGCCGCCTGGGCAATCGCGTCGGCGCGCGAGGCCGCGCCTTCGCGCAGTCTTGTCTGCAATGTATGGATATCGGTGGGCATTGGGCTCGCGATCGGTCGCGCTCAGGGAGGGATCGGATCGAGTCTATCCAGTGCGCCTGCGCTGCGCAACCGGCTTCCTGGCGGGTATCGCCCTGTCCTCGCGGCGGTGCGCCGGCCCGCTTGTCCGCCTCTTTTTCGTGCAGGATTCACGGCGATATTCCCGATGTTTTGCTTGGATTTATTTGCTGGTTATCCTCATGAATTGCAAATAAACTATCAAGCCAAATCTGGCGGCCACAGCCTCGGGGATATACCTGGTCCGCGTGGGCGCAGGCGCGCGCCGCAATCCATCAAGATAGGAGTGAAGACATGGCTCGCAAGCCAGCATCCGGGCAGGTCCTGGCCGAGGACGATCATGGCGCACCCGACGCATCGGCCAGGGCGGCCAGCGCGCTCGCGCGCCCGCCCGGACCCAATATCGTGTCGTCTTCGCACCTGGTGTCCGAACGCAGCCCCGAGCTGTCCGAGTTCGAGTTCGGCCTGAACACGGCCTATAACGCGTACAGCCGCTGGGTGGTGCGCTGCATGGGCGCCTCCGGCGTGCGCGACCTGACCTTCCTCGACGTGCTGGTGCTGCACCACGTCAACCACCGCGCGCGCCCCAAGCGGCTGGCCGATATCTGCTTCGTGCTCAACGTCGAGGACACCCACCTGGTGACCTATGCGCTCAAGAAGCTGCAGGGCCTGGCGCTGGTGGAGGGCGAGCGGGTCGGCAAGGAAGCCACCTACATCACGACGCCTGCCGGTAGCGAAGCCTGCGCCCGCTACCGCGAGATCCGCGAGCAATGCCTGACCAGCAATTTCTCGGCGGGCAGCACCGAGAACGTCGAGATCGGCGAACTGGCACGGCTGCTGCGCGTGCTTACCGGCTTGTACGAGCAGGCCGCGCGCTCGGCGACCTCGCTGTAATCGCTGCGGCGGCGGGGGAGGCGGTGCGGCGCGCTTCCACGGGATGCGCTCTGCTGCAACGCAGGAATCCCCCTGCAACAAGGTATAATGCCGGTTTCCCGCCAGCACGGCGCCCCAACCAGCGGCGCCGGCCGGTAGCAGCCCCTACCTCCTGCCTTCCCGACCGCTCAGACCATGGCGCATTTCTCGTGCTTCCCCGGTGCATTGGCGCTTTCCGCCTTTCGCCAGCAACGCCTGCTCACCGCCCTCAAGCAGATCGACGCCGACATCGAGTCGGTGCATGGCCAGTTCCTGCATTTCGTCGACACCGATGTGCCGCTGTCGCAAGACGACAGCGCCCGCATTGGCGCGCTGCTGACCTATGGTGCGCCTTTCGAGTCACAGGCTGAAGGTGACCGCTTCGTGGTGATCCCGCGCTTCGGCACCATTTCCCCGTGGGCCAGCAAGGCGACCGATATCGCCCATAACTGCGGTTTCGAGCATGTGCACCGCGTCGAGCGTGGCGTTGAAATCACCGTGGTCTGCAAGAAGGGCCTGCTCCGTGGCCGCAAGTCGCTGGACGCGGATACGCGTGCAGCGGTGGCGGCTCACCTGTTCGACCGCATGACCGAAAGCGTGGTGGCATCCCGCGAAGACGCCGCCGGCCTGTTCCAGGAACTGCCGGCCAAGCCGCTGCGCTTTATCGACATCTCCGGTGGCCGCGCCGCGCTGGCGCAGGCCAATACCGAGATGGGCCTGGCGCTGTCGGAAGACGAGATCGACTACCTGGTCGACGCCTACGCCAAGCTGGAGCGCAACCCGACCGACGTCGAGCTGATGATGTTCGCGCAGGCCAACAGCGAACACTGCCGCCACAAGATCTTCAACGCCACCTGGACCATCGACGGCGTGCAGCAGGACAAGTCCCTGTTCGCCATGATCCGCAATACCCACCAGCTCAATCCGCAAGGCTCGGTCGTGGCGTACTCGGACAACTCCGCCGTGATGGAAGGCGACGTGGCCGAGCGCTGGTTCCCGCGCGGCACCGGGCAGAAGTACGGCCGCCACGAGGCGCTGACCCACACGCTGATGAAGGTGGAAACGCACAACCACCCGACCGCCATCTCGCCGTTCCCCGGTGCTTCCACCGGCGCCGGCGGCGAAATCCGCGACGAGGGCGCCACTGGCCGTGGCGGCAAGCCCAAGGCTGGCCTGACTGGCTTCACGGTCTCCAACCTGATGCTGCCCGATGCCGTGGAAGGCTGGGAAAACGCGCGCGACGCCGCCCAGCCGGTGGCGCACCGCAACCCGGCCGACAAGGTGAGCGTAACCGGCAAGCCGGACCGCATCGCCTCGCCGCTGCAGATCATGATCGATGGCCCGCTCGGCGGTGCCGCGTTCAACAACGAATTCGGCCGTGCCATCCTGGGTGGCTACTTCCGCGTCTACGAGCAGAACGTGGGCGGCACCGTGCGCGGCTATCACAAGCCGATCATGATTGCCGGCGGCATTGGCAACATCGACGCCGGCCATACGCACAAGAACCCGCTGCCGGCCGGCTCGCTGCTGATCCAGCTGGGCGGCCCGGGCATGCGCATCGGCATGGGCGGCAGCGCTGCCAGCTCGATGGCCACCGGCACCAACACCGCCGACCTGGACTTCGATTCGGTCCAGCGCGGCAACCCGGAAATGGAGCGGCGCGCGCAGGAAGTGATCAACGCCTGCTGGCAGCTCGGCGACGATAACCCCATCCTGTCGATCCACGACGTGGGCGCTGGCGGCATTTCCAATGCCTTCCCCGAACTGGTCGACGGCGCCGGCCGCGGCGCGCGCTTCGACCTGCGCCAGGTGCACCTGGAAGAGTCCGGCATGAGCCCGGCCGAGATCTGGTGCAACGAGTCGCAGGAACGCTATGTGATGGCCGTGGCGCCGGCGTCCTTCCCGCTGTTCCAGGCCATGTGCCAGCGCGAGCGTTCGCCGTTCGCGGTGGTCGGCATCGCCACCGAGGAGAAGCAGCTGCAGCTGGTCGACGCGCATGTCGATGCCTCGCTGAAGGAACACTATGCGGTGAACATGCCGATGGAAGTGCTGCTCGGCAAGCCGCCGCGCATGCACCGCGACGTCCGGCATGTGGAGCAAAGCCTGCCGCCGGTGGATGTGACCGGCATCGTGCTGGAGCAAGCCGTGCGCGACGTGCTGCGCCATCCGACCGTGGCCAGCAAGTCCTTCCTGATCACCATCGGCGACCGCACCGTGGGCGGCATGAACGCACGCGACCAGATGGTGGGTCCCTGGCAGGTGCCGGTAGCCGATGTTGCCGTGACCACGCTCGACTACAAGGGCCGTGCCGGTGAAGCCATGACCATGGGCGAGCGCACGCCGCTGGCCGTGATCAACGCGCCGGCATCGGGCCGCATGGCCATCGGCGAAGCGCTGACCAACCTGGCCGCCGCGCCGGTCAAGGACCTGGGCAAGGTCAAGCTGTCGGCCAACTGGATGGCGGCTTGTGGCGTGGACGGCGAAGACGCCAAACTGTACGACACCGTGCATGCGGTCGGCATGGAACTGTGCCCGGCGCTCGGCATCAGCATCCCGGTGGGCAAGGATTCGCTGTCCATGCGCACCAAGTGGCAGGACAACGGCGTCGACAAGGAAGTGGTCGCACCGGTCTCGCTGATCATCTCGGCATTTGCCGCCGTGGACGACGTCAACCGTACCCTGACCCCGCAACTGCGCACCGATGCGGGCGACAGCGTGCTGATCGCCATCGACCTCGGCCGCGGCAAGAACCGGATGGGCGGCAGCATCCTGGCCCAGGTGACGCAGCAGGTGGGCGACGCCGCGCCGGACGTGGACAGCGCCGAAGACCTGAAGAACCTCTTCAACGTGATCCAGCGCCTGAACCGCGAAGGCAAGCTGCTGGCTTACCACGACCGTTCCGACGGCGGCTTCATGGCTGCCCTGGCGGAAATGGCCTTTGCCGGCCATTGCGGCCTGTCGCTCAACGTCGACATGCTGGCGCTGGACCCGCAGCAGGAGCAGGACTTCGGCGACGCCAAGAACTGGGCCCAGCAGATCTCCGAGCGCCGCAACGACCAGACCCTGCGCGCGCTGTTCTCCGAAGAACTCGGCGCGGTCATCCAGGTCCGCCTGGAAGAGCGCGATGCCGTGTTCGGCGTGCTGCGCGAAGTCGGCCTGTCGGCCTGCAGCCATGTGGTGGGCAAGCCCAACACCACTGACCAGATCGAGATCTACCGCGACGCCAAGAAGGTGTTCGGCGCGGCGCGCAGCGAACTGCAGCGCACCTGGAGCGAAGTCAGCTGGCGCATTGCGCGCCTGCGCGACAACCCGGCCTGCGCCGACAGCGAATACGACAGCCTGCTCGACGCGGCCGACCCTGGCATCTCGCCGGTGCTGAGCTTCGACCCGGCCGAGGATATCGCCGCGCCGTTCGTTGCCACCGGTGCGCGTCCGCGCGTGGCGATCCTGCGCGAGCAGGGCGTCAACTCGCAGATCGAGATGGCCTACAGCATGGACCGCGCGGGCTTCGACACGCACGATGTCCATATGAGCGACCTGATCGCCGGCCGCGCCAGCCTGGCCGACTTCGCCGGCTTTGTCGCCTGTGGCGGCTTCAGCTACGGCGACGTGCTGGGCGCTGGCGAAGGCTGGGCCAAGACCATCCTGTTCAACGCGCAGATGGCCGAGCAGTTTGCCGCCTTCTTCAACCGCAAGGACACTTTCGCGCTGGGCGTGTGCAACGGCTGCCAGATGATGAGCAACCTTGCCCCGATCATCCCGGGCGCGGGCGCATGGCCCAAGTTCACGCGCAACCAGTCGGAGCAGTACGAAGCACGCTACGTCACCGTGGAAGTGCAATCCTCGCCGTCGATCTTCTTCGCCGGCATGGAAGGCAGCCGCATCCCCATCGTGGTGGCGCACGGCGAAGGCTTTGCCGACTTCTCGCAGCAAGGCGACAAGAGCCAGGCCCAGGTGGCGCTGCGCTTCGTGGACAACCGCGGCGCAGCGACGCAGACCTATCCGCTGAACCCGAACGGTTCGCCCGATGGCATTACCTCGGTGACGACGGTCGATGGCCGCTTCACCGTGCTGATGCCGCACCCGGAGCGCGTGTTCCGCACCGCTACCATGAGCTGGGCGCCGGATGCCTGGAAGCAGGTGGCCGACGGCGGCAGTCCGTGGATGCGCATGTTCCGCAATGCGCGCAAGTGGGTGGGGTGATTTAGCCCGCTTGCTGTTGCCATCAAGAAAAAGCCCGCGATCGCGGGCTTTTTCTGTTCCGGGGCGGGCAAGCGTGGCGGGCACGGAAAGGCGCAGGCTTTCCGCACGCCATCCATCCGCCTCAAGCCATCAACTGCGTGCTCCAGGGCTGGTACACGTAGTACAACGGCCGCTGCGGATCCGATTGCTTCGCGGATTCCGGCGCCGCGCCGCGCAGCTGCATGGTGACCAGGATCATGCGTGCCGCCTTGACCGGCGAGTAGCGGTCGCGCAACGGCAGCATCGGCAGCAACTCGCGCCACTCCGGCGGCAGGCCATCGTGGCTGAAGGTGCCTAGCGCGCAGTAGCCCCAGCCCTCGGAGGTGAGGTGCCAGAGTTGCCGGTAGGCACCGCCTGTTGCCATGGCCTCGCTCCTTCCTGCTGGCTGCGCGCTACGGTGGGGGGGCTGCGCGGATGCCCACGATCTTACTCACGTGTGGCCGTGGAGGGAATGCCCCGTCGCCCGCAGCAGGTGTCAGCAGCACTTGCGGGACCTTGCGAGTGCTTTGCACGTTCCTGGCTCGGTATCCTCTGCCTTCTCCCGGTGCGCTGGCATGCATAAATCGCGAGCGCGTGCGCTTGCCGTGGCAAACGGCGCCCACGTCGGGCCTAGAGCCCGCTGAACCAGTTGTATCCCTGGTCTTCCCAGTAGCCGCCCGGATTCTGGTTGGTGACGAAGAGCGCCGCGATGTGCTTGGGATTCTTGAAGCCAAGCTTGGTCGGCACGCGCAGCTTGAGCGGGTAGCCGTATCGGGCGGGCAGCGGCTCGCTGCCGAAATCCAGCGCCAGCATGGTCTGCGGGTGCAGCGCCGTAGCCATGTCGAGGCTCGAATAGTAGCGGTCCGCGCATTTGAAGCCGACATAGCGTGCGGTGGTGTCGGCGCCGATGCGTTCCAGGAAGATCCGCAGCGGTACGCCGCGCCACTCCCCGATCGCGCTCCAGCCCTCGATGCAGATGTGGCGCGTGATCTGCCCTGCCTGCGGCAGCGCGCGCAATTGCGCCAGGTTCCATGTGCGCTTGTCGGCGACGAGCCCGGAGACCTCGAGGCGGTAGTCGGTGCCATCGACCTCGGGCACATCGTATTCCGGGTAGAAGGCGTTGAAGGGAAAGGGCTGCGTGATCTGGCTGCGCGCATAGATGGGCGCCAGCCGGTTGCGGTTGAACAGCCAGCCCTGCACGCGATCGTTCCAGCGCGACATCGACCACAGCACCTTGTCGACGGTATCGCCATCCTGCAAGGTGCAGCCCGCCAGCATGGACAGGGCGCCGAGTGACAGCGAGGAGCGCAGGAACAGGCGCCGCTGGAGCCGGGCGAGCTGCAGTCCGATGTCTGCCGCGCTGATGCGTTGCGGGGCAGGCGCGGCTGGGGTGACGAGAGGGCTTTCGCCACGCACCTCGTCCTCGATGCGGACGATCCGCGTTGCATCGTCGGGCGTTCTCATGCTTTGGCGTCTCCATGAGCGGCGCGTCCGGTGAGCATCGGCAGCAAGGTCGACGGTACCAGGATGACCAGCGCAAGATGGACCAATACGAAGCCGACGATGCCAGCCATGGCGAAGAAATGCACGTGGCGCGCGGTATCGAAGCCGCCGAGCAGCGATGCCAGCCAGCCAAGTTGCACGGGCTTCCAGATAGCCAGGCCCGACGCCACCACCAGCACGCCAAGCGACAGGACCATCACGTACATCAGCCGTTGCACGGCGTTGTAGGCGCCTGGCCGGTGCGGCAGCCGGAGCCGGACCGCCAGAGACGCGTCGCGCAGCACGCCGCGGGCGCTCAGCGGCAGGAAACGGCGCTGAAAGTGCCGGGTGGCCATGCCATAGCCGAGATAAAGCAGGCCGTTCGCGCATAGCAGCCACATGGCCGCAAGATGCCAGGCGATCGAGCCGCCGAGCCAGCCACCCACGGTGGCCCATGCCGGAAACCTGAAAGGGAACAGCGGCGACGCGTTGTAGATCGCCCAGCCGCTCATCGCCATGCAGGCCATGGCGAAGGCATTGACCCAGTGCGTCGCGCGTATGGCCAGCGGATGCACGATGGCGCGCCGCACGGGTTCGGATAGGGTTGGCTTCTGCATGGCGGGAAAGGGCATCGGGCGGGCGAGGTGGAGCGGGAAAGCCATCCCGGCCGGGATGCGCGCTTACATCGGCGGCACTACGCCGTGCTTGCCTGCCGAGATAAAGCGCGCGCTCAACGCTCCGTCGGCGGCCTTGCTGGCAAACAGCACGACGTGCACGCCCGGCGCCAGCAGGGAGCGGTCGCCCGGCTCCAGGTTGACGATGGGCACGTCGTCGGGAATCACGATGCGCTTCTCGCCGTCCGGATACTTCACGGTGATGGTGCGGCCATTGCTGACCACCACATTGCCCACCGTGCCGTTGGTCATGCTGCTGTTCTTGCCGAGATCCCATGCGCGGTGGCCTTCGCCGCTGCCACGCATGCTGGGCGGGAACACATGCACCTCGAGCGCCTTCAGCGAGCCGTCCGCCTGCGGCACGGCAGCCGAGCCGATATAGCTGCCGGCCTTGATCTCGTCGACCTTGGCCAGCGTCACGGCGCGCACCGCGGTATCCTTGGTCAGGCTCACGTCAATCTCCTGTCCCGTACGCGTGCGGACCTTCAGGCTGTCGCCGGCGACTGCAGTCACGGTGCCGCGCACGCCGATGGGCGCGGGCTGCGCCATCGCGGCCGGGGCGGCGGCAAGCAAGGCGGCGGCAAGCAGGGCGGGCGCCACCAGGGTGCGCGTCAATCGGCTCGAAACGATCTTCATCGTGGAACTCCTCGGGAGGGGAAAGTGATTCGCAGCATAGGGCGCGGGCAAGGTCGTCCGGGTGACTTTTTAATGACAAAAATGTCATAACTCCGGCGCCGGCCCGCCGCTAGAATGGCAGCACACTCGTCGAACCGCTTTGCGCATCATGAGCATCCTCGTCATCGAAGACGATCCCAAGACCGGTGACTATCTCAGGAAAGGCCTGCGCGAAAGCGGCTATGCCGTCGATCTCGCCCGCACCGGCACCGACGGCCTGCACATGGCGCTGGAGCATCCCTACGACCTCGTCGTGCTCGATGTCATGCTGCCGGGCATCGACGGCTGGGAGATCATGCGTACGCTGCGCGCGCGGCGCGACCTGCCGGTGATCTTCCTGACCGCGCGCGACCACGTGAACGATCGCATCCATGGCCTCCAGCTGGGCGCCGACGACTATCTGGTCAAGCCGTTCTCCTTTGTCGAACTGGTGCTGCGCATCCGCACGCTGTTGCGGCGGGGCGTGGTGCGCGAGGCAGAGCTGTTCGAGTTCGCCGATCTCAAGCTCGATGTCCTGCGCCGCAAGGTGACGCGCCAGGGCGTGGACATCCCGCTGACCAACAAGGAATTCCTGCTGCTGCACCTGCTGGTCAGGCGCCAGGGCGAGGCGCTGTCGCGCACGCTGATCGCCGCCGAGGTGTGGGATATGAACTTCGACAGCGACACCAACGTCGTCGATGTCGCCATCAAGCGCCTGCGGGCCAAGGTCGACCAGCCCTTCGACAGGAAGTTGATCCATACCGTGCGCAGCATCGGCTATACCTTCGGCGAGGGCGTGTGAAACCTTGGGCCTCACGCTCCCTCACGGCACGCACCACGCTGCTGTTCGCCCTGATCGCCTGCGTGGTGATCGGCACCCTGGGCGCCTATTTCTACCAGTCCGTGAAGACGTCGATGGCAGCGCGTGCCGATCTGCAACTGATCGGGAGGGTAGTGCATTTCCGCCGGCTGGCGAGCGACGTGTACACCGTGGGCGAGCTCAAGGACCGGCCCTTGCTGTTCGAATCCATGCTGGGCGCCGAGCGCGATGTTCTGATCTTCCGCAAACCTGGCGAGACGCCGTTTATTCACGTGAATCCCGATCATTTGCCTGTGCCGGCGGAGCTCGCGCTTTCCGTGCCGCCGAATGGCGCAGCATCGGTGACGGCAGGCATACTGCGCACCCGGCGCGACAACGGCGTGCCGGTGTATTGGGCCGCGGCGGTGGCGCGGTCCAGCGAGGACGGCAGCGTGGTCGAGGTCATCGCCGCGCATCCGATGGACAATGAAGTGCGAATGCTCGCGGCCTACCGCAACCGGGTGGTGCTGGCCACGCTGGTCGGCATGCTAGCGGCTACCGCGCTGGCATTCTTCGCCATCCGGCGAGGGCTGCGGCCGGTCGGCGGCATTGCGGCGCGTGCCGCCGAGATCAGCCCGGCCAGCCTCGCAGTCCGCCTTGACGAGCAGGGCGCACCCGCAGAGTTGCGCAGCCTGGTCGTCGCCTTCAATGCCATGCTGGATCGCCTGGCCGATGGCTACGAGCGCCTTACCCAGTTCTCCGCGGACCTGGCCCATGAGATCCGCACGCCCGTGGGCGCCCTGATCGGCCAGACCCAGGTGACGCTCAGCCAGCTGCGCCAGCCCGAGGAATACCAGGAGGTGCTCGAATCGAATCTGGAGGAACTCAACCGGCTGGGCCATATCGCCGAGAATATCCTGTTCCTGGCGCAGGCGGACCACGCGGGCCTGGTCATCGAACGCGCGCGGGTGTCGCTGCCCGGCGAACTCGGCAAGATTGCGGAGTATTTCGAAGGGCTGGCGGACGAAAGGGAGATGAAGTTCGAAGTGGAGGCGGAAGGGGTGCTGACGGCCAACCCGCTGCTCTGCCGCCGCGCGGTCAACAATCTCGTTGTCAATGCCGTGCGCTACGGTGCTCCGGGGAGCGTGGTGCGTCTCTGCGGGATCGAGCGGGCCGACGGTGTCGCCATCTCGGTCGAGAACCACGGCGAGCCGATTCCGGCAGCCCAGCTCGACCGGCTCTTCGACCGTTTCTATCGGGGCGACGCCGCGCGTAGCCGGCTCACCGAATCCAGCGGGCTGGGGCTCGCCATCGTGAAGGCCATCATGGTACTGCACGGCGGTGGCGTGCAGGCCAGTTGCCCGGCACCCGGGCGGGTGCGGTTCGTGCTGCATTTTCCGCCGCCCGGCGGCACGGCGTCCTGATCGGCTCGCACGAGCCGGCGCTTCGGCTGCATTCCTGTGGCTGAACCTGTCATGCAGCGCCCGGGACCTGGCCGGGGGCTTTCGGGCACCTGAGCGGCAAAGCGGCACGCAGCGGTACCGGCAGCCTTGCGCCAGGCCTCTGCGACGAAGCGCAGGCAGGCCTGGTTGAAGCTTCAGATCCTCAAAGCAGCGTGTCCAGCAAATCCGGCCCAAACACCTCGCGATGCACCCGCTCGGCCTTCACGCCGCGTGCCTGCAGCGCAGCGCGTTGTGCCTGCATGAACGGCAGCGGGCCGCACAGGTAGAAGTCGGCGTCGGCGAGATCGCCGTCGGCCAGGATGACGTCGATGTCCATGCGGCCGGGGAGGGCCGGCTGGGCCAGGAATTCCGCCGGTTCGCCGGACTCCAGGAAGAAGTGGGTGCGCAGCCCGGATAGCTGGCGGGCGGCGCGCTTGATGTCTTTCAGGTGCGGTACATGGGACACCATGCGTGCGGCATGGCCGAACACGACCTGGCGCGACGGATTGCGGTGTGCGACGGCATTCAGGGCGGAGATCATCGGGGTGATGCCCACGCCGGCGGAGAGCAGCACGATGGGTGTGGCGGGCTCGATGCCAGGTGTGAAATCCCCAAAGGGCTGGCTGACCATCAGTACGTCGCCTTCGCGGGCGTTGTCGTGCAGCCAGTTCGACACGGCGCCGGCGGGCAGGGTGGCGCCGTCGCCGCGGTCGCGCTTGACCGAGATGCGCCAGGTGTGGCCATTCGGCGCGTCCGAGAGGCTGTATTGCCGTTGCTGGAAGGCGCCGGGCGCCAGTTCCACGACGACCGAGATGTACTGGCCAGGCAGGAAATCCGCCAACGTGGTGCCGCCGACAGCTTCGAGCGTGAAGGCGGTAATGTCGGCGCTCTGTTCTTCGCGGGCCAGGATGCGCACGGGCTGGCGGTGGTCGGGGCCGGTCTGCGCGCGTTCGTAGAGACGGCTCTCCGCGGCGATCAGCTCGGCGGCCAGCAGCCAGTATGCCTCGTCCCAAGCGGCCACCAGTTCCGGCGTGGCGGCATCGCCCAGGACTTCGCCGATGGCGCCCAGCAGGTGTCGTGCCACGATGGCGTAGTGGCTGGGCTTGATACCGACCGAGACGTGCTTGTGGACGATGCGGCTGACGACCGGGGCCAGTGCGCTGTTGTCGCCATAGTTGGCGGCATAGGCGAACACGGCGGAGGCGAGCGATTGCTGCTGCGAACCGTTGGCCTGATTGCCCATGTTGAACAGATTGGTCAGCTCGGGCCGGTCGGCGAACATGTTGCGATAGAAGGTCTGGGTAATGGTCAGGCCATGTTCACGCAGTACCGGCACGCTCGCGTCGATCAGGGGTCTCGATTTTTCAGACAGCACGACAATCTCCAAAGATATACAGAAAATGCAACATAATGGACCAAAGCGTCCGCAGTGTTGTGCGGTGGTGGCGTGCGATCTCGTTGCGACGCCCTGAAGGCCATTTTATTAAACATGCATTTTATATGCAACATAAAATTCGCGGCAGTGCAGAAAGATGTATCCGGGGGCCATGTTAGACTGCGATGGCCTTCACGATAAGGATAAGGCGCAATCCGTGCCGGAAGTTCATCCCGGCTGCCACGCACATCATGTCCGCCAGCCGGACTCCTATCCATGAGACTGACCGACTACACCGACTACAGTCTGCGGACCCTGATCTACGTTGCGGTCCATCCGGGCGAGCTGGTCACGATACAGCGTGTCGCGGATGCATTCGGCATTCCCAAGAACCACCTGATCAAGATCGTGCAGAAGCTTGGCCAGGCCGGCTTCCTGCACACCGTGCGCGGCCGCGCGGGCGGCATCGAGCTTGGCAGGCCTGCGGCCGGGATCAATGTGGGGGAGGTGATCCGGACCATGGAGTCGGATTTCCACCTGGTGGAATGCTTCCAGGGCGATGACAACCACTGCATCATCACCCGGGTGTGCGGCTTGCGCGGGGTGTTGTCGGCTGCGCTGCGGGCCTACTTCGAGGTGCTGGATGCCTATACCCTGCAAGACCTGGTGGAGAAGCCCGCGGCGCTGAACCGTGCGCTTGGGCAGGGTGAAGCAGCCTCCCTGGCAGGCATCCCCGTCAAGGGCATGGTTCGCAAGGCGCATCCTTCCCGGAAGACAGCCGGCGAGACCGGCTCACAGTAACGACGGCCAACCGGCCCGGCACCGGATCGCTGGTTCGCCTCGACAGGCGCCGGTCGCTGCGATCGATAGCCCGATAGCCTTGACCGCTTCGGTATCGCGTTCCGCCGCCCTCCGGGCTAGCCCGCCCGAAAGGGGATGGGCAGTATCGATCGGCTCATGACCGATGTCTCCCCGGGGTCAGGCCGGCGTCTTGCGGAACGAGATAGCGAAGCGGTTCCAGCTATTGATCGCCGAGATCAGCAGCGTCAGGTCGACCAGCTCGGCGTCGCTGAAGTGCGGGCGAACGGCCTCCCAGGCAGCATCGGGCACATGGTCCCGGGCCACCAGCGTGACGGCTTCCGTCCAGGCCAGCGCGGCTTGCTCGCGCGCCGAGAAGAAAGGTGTTTCGCGCCAGACCGCCAGGGTTGCCAGGCGGCGGTCGTCCTCGCCGCCCTTGCGCGCGTCGGTGGAATGCAGGTCGATGCAATAGGCGCAGCCATTGATCTGCGAGGCGCGCAGACGGACCAGTTCCACCAGCGGCTGCTCCAGGCCGCTCTTGGCGATCCGCTCTTCCAGGCCAATCAGGGCCTTGATGGCGGCGGGACTGGCTTTGTAGTAATCGAGGCGTGGTTCCATGAATTGCTCCGGTTTTGTGCCGCCGGGGTGGCGACGTGACAGGAGCAAGGTTAGGACGGCAACTGGTTATATAAAAGAGCCATTTTCCAGTAATTTCAGGTAACCAGTGGCCACGCGTGGCGAAGTCCGGACGGGGCGGCTATGGGCGTGCTGCTGCCATCGCATTGGCCAGCTTTGCCATGCCGGCATGGATATCGGCCACGCCGATGCCGCCGTAGCCGAACAGTATCCCGGGCACCGGCGCTTGCCCACCGTACATGCCCGCGATGCCATAGAGGCCGATCGATGCGGTGGCAGCGCGCGCGATCACCGCCCCTTCGTCCTGCGCTCTGTTCAGGTGGGCAACGAGGTGGATGCCCGCAGCCGGCGCGTTGGGCGCGAACCACGGCGCCAGCGGGCCGTCCAGGTGATCGAGCAAGGCCGCCCGGCGCGCGGCGTACTCCTTGTGCATGCGTCGCAGGTGCTTGGCGAAATAGCCGTCGAGCATGAACTTGGCCAGCGCCGTCTGCGTCAGGGTGCAGCTGTGCCAGTCACCGACCTGCTTGGCGCGGCGCATGGCATTGCCGAGGGGTGGCGGCGGGATGATGTAGCCGATGCGCAGTTCCGGAAAGATCGTCTTGGAAAAGGTGCCGACGTACGCCACCACGCCAGCGTTGTCCAGGCTCTTGAGCGAATCCATCGGGCGGCCCGCGAAACGGAACTCGCCGTCGTAGTCGTCTTCCAGCACCAGCGCGCCACGGCGTTGCGCCCATTCGAGCAGTGCGACGCGGCGCTCCAGGCTCATGGCCATGCCCAGCGGAAACTGGTGGGAAGGCGTGACGTAGACAAGGCGCGCGTTGTCCGGCAGCGCGTCCACCACCAGCCCCTGTGCATCCACCGGGACACAGGCGAGTTGCGCGCCGAGCGCCGAGAAGGCGATGCGCGCGGGCGGATAGCCGGGATCTTCCACCGCCACCACGTCGCCGGGACGAATCACCACGCGCGCCATCAGGTCGATCGCCTGCTGCGCACCCTGCGTGACGATAACGTCTTGCCAGTTGCTGACCACGGCGCGGCTGAACGCCAGATAGCGCGACACCGCGAGCCGCAGATCCGGCTCCCCGGCAGGGTCCCGGTAGGCGCCTTGCCCGCGCGCTTGCAGGCGCAAGGCGTGGCCGACGCAGCTGCGCCATTTGTCGAAGGGGAACAAGGTCTTGTCGGTGACGCCACTCACGAAGTCGAATGCCGGCCTGGCATCCGGCGCCGTCCTGGGCAAGACATCGGGCAACGTTTCCCAGATCGGGCCGGAACCGGGACCCGGCGGCATCGGCTGCGGCGCCAGACGGGCCAGTTCGTGCGAGACAAAGGTGCCGTCCCCGGCGCGCGCGCGCAGGTAGCCCTCTGCGATCAGCCGCTCGAACGCTTCCAGCGTGGTCTTGCGCGATACGCCCAGCTTCGTTGCAAGGTCCCGGGTCGAGGGAAGCCGCTCGCCCGGCGCCAGCCGTCCGTCGACGATACCCGCCCGCAACTGGCGGTAAAGCTGGCCGGCCAGGCCCTGCCGGCCGTGGATACTCAGATGGACGTCCATTTGCTGGTTACCTGGAACGGTAGGAATTAGGGCGATTCTACGTGCCAGTCTGGACTGTTTCCAGTCGCGTCATCGCGCCATCGCGCGCCGTTGCCCGTGCGCCATGCGTCGTGGCCGACTAGCCCTCCCGTGCGTCGGCGCGTGGCCTGGCCAGGTAGGGCGTGTACTTCGCCAGATACAGCAGGAAGGCGGCCATCCACAGCACCGCGGCTCCGGCAATCCAGAACGGCTTGTCCTGCGGCATGGCGAGCGGCCCCAGGACGCGGAAGAGGGTGGCCAGGGCGATGCATAGGTATGCCGCCTTCTCCATCGTGCCGGCCTCCAGCTTGCGGCCGGTATGGCCCAGTGCGGTGCGGGTGATCATGCCCATGATGGCGCAGCCGATCGCGCCCACGGTGAGCGCGTGCAAAGCGGTCGAACGGTCACCCTGGCCAAGCGCGGCAGCCGCCAGCAACAGCAGGCCCAGCGGCAGGCAGCCATAGGCCAGGTGCAGGATGGCGACAAGCGGCTTGCGCAAGGCATGACGCGAGCCCCAGCCGGCCAGGCGGAGCGCTTGCACCAGGGCCGCCAGCAGCGCGAGCGCGGCGGTTGCCACGCCCAGCGGCGCCACGATACTGGCGGTCATCGCGGCCAGCGTCAGCACGACGACGCTGCTCTCGATGGGCTTCGAGCGCCGGATGCGTACCCCGGCGACGGCATTGGCGGTGAACATCGGGATCACGCGGCCCCCGATCACGGTGATGAAGACCACGATCAGCCCGATCCCGGCATCGGCACTTTGCAAGGCCAGCGGCGCAGCGCCATTGGCCAGCGCAGCATGGAACAGTGCATTCAGCGCCCACAGCAGGAACAGGGCAGCGGCAAGCCCGTAATTGCGCTTGCTGCCGGCGCGAACCAGCACGCGCAGGAAGCTCGCCGCGCAGAGCAGGAGGAAAGCAAGATCCAGCACGGTAGCCGCCAACACCGGTCCGGTCCACATCAGCACGCGCGCGGCGAGCCACACGGCGGCGAGGCCGGCCAGCGGCGCGCCTTGCGGTGTCTGCAGGCCGGTCCAGTTCTTGCCGGCGGTGAACAAGAAGCCAACCACGACCGCCGCGGCGAAGCCGAACACCATCTCATGGGCATGCCACAGCATGCCGCCCATGGCCGGCTGGGTGCCGGCTTGGGGCCACCAGCCGAGATAGATGGCCGCCCAGACGCCGATGGCCACGACGGCGAAGGCCGCCGCAAGCAGGTAGAAAGGCCGGAATGCGAGCGCAAGGGCGGGGTGGCCGCGATAGCCCGTAGGGGCATGGCCGGTCGGTGGCGGGGTCTGGAGCAGCGGCAGCATGGCGCCTCGCAAATGGTGGGTTGGGACTGGTGAGGAGACATTCGCCTGCGGCCAGCCACCCGTCTCCCTGGCGCCCGTGGTGGTCGGGTACCGCTTGGTTCCCGTTTGTCGTTCCTCGGTGCGGTTGCCAACGCGATATCTGGTTTCGACGCGTTGCGTGGCAACAACCTGCAATGATTCTATTAAACAAGCATTTTTAATGCAACATAAAATACGGCCCGTGATACGGGTGGTCCCGGGCATGCCGGCGTGATGGTTGCGCGAAACGGCCTGCAGCCTGGGCGATGGCGTGAGCCGCCGGCAAGGCGGCCTGGTCCTTTCTCTAGTGCGCGGCGGCAGCGGCGGCGGCATTGCCGCCCCTGGCCGGCCTGGTGAGCCAGATCAGCGGGATGATGACGATAAAGATCACGCCCGAGATCCAGAAGATGTCATTGAGCCCGAGCATCGCGGCCTGCGCGGTGATGCTGCGCTCGAAGAACGCCATCGCCTGATCGTGGCTGAAGCCGGCCGTCGATTGCAGGGCTTCCACCGAGCGCACGAAGATCGGGTTGTGCGGGCTGGCCTGTTCGGCGAGTTGCGAGTGATGCAGGATATTGCGGTCGTTCCAGGCGGTGCTGGCGAGCGACGTGCCTACCGCTCCGGTGAACACACGCGCGAAATTCGACAAGCCGGCCGCGGCGGGGATCTTGTCCGGCGATAGCCCGGACAGGATGATGGCGGTCAGCGGTACGAAGAACAGCGCGGTGGGGATCCCCTGCAGCAGCGTGGGCAGCACCAGGGTCCAGGTATCCACGGTGGTGGTGTAGCCCGAGCGCATGAAGAACACCACCGCGAAGCCGGCGAAGGCCAGGGTGGCCAGCACCCGCGCATCGGAGCGCGGCATGATCTTGCCCAGCACCGGCGCCAGGATCACGGCGAAGATGCCCAGCGGCGCCGTCACCAGCCCGGCATTCACGGCGGGGTAGCCGAGATACTGCTGCATCCATTGCGGCAACAGGACGAGGTTGGCGAAGAACACGCCATAGGCCACCGAGATCGCCACCGTGCCGCCGAGGAAGTTGCGGCCGGCAAAGAGCCGCAGATCGATGATCGGATGCGCCTCGGTCAATTCCCAGATCACGAAGAAGGCAAAGCTGATCAGCGCCACCACGCCGAGGCCGACGATCAGCGACGAGTGGAACCAGTCGAGGTCCTTGCCCTTGTCGAGCATGATCTGCAGCGAAGCCACCCAGGTGATCAGCGCGGCCAGTCCGATGGTGTCGATCGGCAGCGCGCGGGTGGGCGTCTCACGCGAGCGGTAGATGATCCAGGTCACGGCGGCGGCAAACAGGCCCACCGGGATGTTGATGTAGAAGATCCAGGACCAGGAATAGCGGTCGGTCATCCAGCCGCCCAGCGCCGGGCCGGCGATCGGGCCCACCGTTGCCGTCATGGCCCACAGCGCCAGCGCGGTGGCGCTGCGTTGCTTGGGATAGGAGCCGAGCAGGATAGCCTGCGACAGCGGAATCAGGGGGCCGGCGACGGCGCCCTGCAGCACGCGCGCGGCCAGCAGGACCGGCAGGGTGGGGGCGACGCCGCACAGCCACGAGGACAGCACGAACAGCAGGATGGCACCGACGAACAGGCGGATCTGGCCGATGCGCTGGGTCAACCAGCCCGTAAGCGGGATCGATACCGCGTTGGCCGCGGCGAACAGCGTGATGACCCAGGTGCCTTCGTCGACCGAGACGCCGAGGTTGCCTGAGATGGTGGGAATGGCCACGTTGGCGATCGACGAGTCGAGCACGTTCATGAAGGTGGCGAGCGCCACCGCGAAGGTGGCGAGCACCAGCTTGCCGCCAGTGAGCGGCTGGGGCTGTTCGGTTGTGTTGGCGTTTTCCATGGCGGACGCGACGGGTCTCGGTTTGGTTGCGGTATGAATTTCTGATGTGACAGATAAATGGCGCAGAAAAATCGCGTCGAGGCACTACAGGGCAGCGCGCTTTTCAGCGGGTTCCGCCTGCTTCGCGGCAATGGCCGTCGATTGCGTGCCCGGGCCGGCGGTGCTGTTCAGCGCGATGATGCGAGCGATTTCCGCATCGGCCTGTTCGCCGTAGCCGCTGTAGACGCTGGTGCTGTAAGTCGTCTTCTTCACCGCGCCGAGCTGCGCGCCGCTGCGATTCCTGGTATCCACGCCGACCTGCATGGACAGGCCGATCTGCAGCGGGTGCGCGCGCAGTTCCGCCGGGTCCAGCTCGATGCGGGCGGGCAGGCGCTGCACCACCTTGATCCAGTTGCCGGTGGCGTTCTGCGCGGGTAGCGCCGAGAACGCACTGCCGGTGCCGGCCGAGAAGCCCACGACCCGGCCGTGGTAGCGCACGCTGCTGCCATACACGTCGGCGCGCAGCTCGACCGGCTGGCCGATGCGCATATGCTGGAGCTGCACTTCCTTGAAGTTCGCATCCACCCACACGCCATCGAGCGGCACGATGGCCATCAGCGGAGCGCCAGGCGCCACGCGCTGGCCGACCTGTACGGAGCGGCGCGCGACGTAGCCCGTCACCGGCGCCGGCAGCGTGTTGCGCGCGAAGGCGAGATGCGCATCGCGCAGCTTTGCCGCGGCGGCCTGTACGGCGGGGTGATCGGCAACCGTGGTCTGGTCGGTCATGGTGCGGTTGGCGGCGAGTTGCTGGCGGGCGGCTTCGAGCGCGGCTTCGGCGGTCTTGACCGCATCGCGGGCATGCGCCACGTCTTCGGCGGACACGGCGCCGCTCTCGGTGACCTGGCTGCGGCGTTGCAGGTCGTCGCGGGCTTTTGCCAGGTCGGCCTGGCGTTGCTGGATCGCGGCCTGGTAGACGTTGTTGTTGACGTACAGGGCGCTGACCTGGCGTACCGTCTGCGCCAGCTGGGCCTGGGCGTTGCCAAGCGCAACCCGGGCATCGGCGGGGTCGAGGTCGACCACGGTTTCGCCGGCCTTGACGATCTGCGTGTCGTCGGCGTTCACGCTGATCACGGTGCCGCTGACCTGCGGGGTGAGCTGGACCAGGTTGCCATTGACGTAGGCGTCGTCGGTATCTTCGTGATACGCGGCGTAGCGGAAGTAGTAGGCTGCGTAGCCGCCGGCGGCCAGCAGCGAGGCCAGGCCCAGCGCGGCGAGCATGCGCTTGCGGGTGGCCATCTTGCCGGCACGGGCGTGGTTGTCGACGGATTCGGTTTGGGTAGCTTCGGTCATTTCAACACCTCGGTATCGGTAGGGGGCGGCAAGATCTGGGAACTGGGTTGCCGGTCACTGCGGTTGTCCGGCGGCGGCGGGCGGCACCGGGGCCCGCATGGCCACGTCGGCGGGCGCTACGCGGGCGCTATCGGTGTAGCCGCCGCCGAGCGAGGCAGCCAGCGCGATCTGGCGGTCGCGCCGCGTCATGCGCAACTGGGCCACGGCCTGAGCGCGGGCCAGCGTGCTGGTCTCGGCGTTCAGCACCGTGAGCTGGGTCGTCAGGCCCTGGCGATATTGGGCGAGGGCGAGGTCGCGGGCACGGCGGCTGTTCTGCTCGGCGTGAACCGCGTCGACCAACTGTGCATCGATGGCGCGGATCTGGGCAAGCTGCGTGGCGACCTCGGTCAGGGCGCTGATCAGCGTCTGGTTGTAGTTGGCCACCGCCATATCGAACTCCGCATAGCGGCCCTTGAGCTGCGCACGCAGGGCGCCGGCGTCGAAGATCGGCAGGTGGATGGCCGGGCCCGCGTTGGCGATGCGGCTGGCGGCAGTGAGAAAACGGCCAAAGCCGAAGGCATCGAGGCCGATGGCCGCGCTCAGGTTGATGTCGGGATAGAAGCCGGCTTTCGCCACCTTGATGTCGTGCGTGCTGGCGTCCACGCGCCACCGCGCGGCGACGATGTCGGGGCGGCGCGAGACCAGGTCGGCCGGCAGGTTGCCGGGCAGGCGGACTTCATCGCCAGGGCCCATGGCGGGACGTGCGATGGCCAGGCCGCGGTCGGGGCCGCGGCCAAGCAGGGCGCCCAGTTGGTAGCGGGTGGCGAGGAGGGCGCCGTCGAGCGCTTTCAACGCGGCCTGGCTGGCATCGAGGTCACCTTCGGCGGTGCGCTGCTCCACTTCGGTGTCGAGGCCGGAGGCGGCGCGCGCATGGGTGAGTCGGGCCAGCGCGGTGCGCTGCGCGACTTCGTCCTGGGCAATGTCGCGCAGGGTGTACAGGCGGGCCAGCTCGTTATAGGCGCGGGCCACCGCCGAGCTGACGCTCAGCCTGACCTGTTCCGATTCCGCTTCGGCCGCCCGGCGTGCCGAGACCGACGAGGCCAGGGCCTCGCGGTTCTTGCCCCACAGGTCGAGTTCGTAGGTGGCGCTGATAAGGCCACGGTTTTCGGTCTGCCAGGAGCTGGCGTAGGGTGGCGGCACCAGGGCGCCGCCGGAATATTGCTGGCGGGTCCAGGCGTAACTGGCATCGACGCGCGGCAAGGTGTTGGCGTTGGCGCCTTCGCTGAAGGCGGCAGCGGCGGCAAGGCGCGCCTTGGCCATGTCGATCGACGGGCTGCCGTCGATCGCTTCGGCGATCAGCGCGCGCAACTGCGCGTCGCCGAATTGCGCCGCCCAATCGGGGGCGGGCCAGCGGCCTTGCTCGGCGGGCAGGCTGGCAGCGGTCTGCAGGGCCGTGGCGTCGGTGACCTGCCTGTCGCTGGAGATGCCGGCGTAGCTGGCGCAACCGGCCAGCCAGACGCTCAGCAGCAGGGGCAGCGCCTTGCCGGCACGCAAGGTACGTCCGGTGCGTCCGGCCTTGGATAATTTCTGCGTTTGCATTTTCTGATTTGTCAGATAAATGGTTAAAAAAAAGAGGCGCGCTCAGGCGGCCGAGAATTTGTCGAGCAGGCGGAGCAGTTCGTCGAACTCACGCTTGCTGAAATCCTTGAGGCGCGCGTTCAGCACCTCCGGCGCGATCTCGGGAATCCGCTCGGCGACGCCGTTGCCCTTGGCGGTCAGTTCCAGGTTCACCACGCGGCGGTCGTCCACGCTGCGCGAGCGGGTCAGCAGGCCCTTGTGCTCCAGCTTGTCCAGCATGCGGGTCATCAGGCCGGTATCGATGACCAGCAGCTTGCTCAGTTCGAACGGGGTGTTGGCCGCGCCGCGTGCCAGCGACAGGATGATGCCCATTTGCTGGGAGGTGATGTCCAGTTCCTCCAGGGCAGCGTCCATTTCCATCAGCACGAGATTGCGGGCCTTGTTGAGGAAGAACCCGACGCTCTGCGTGAGGTGGAAGTTCTCTTTGGTGTAGTGCTTCAAGGCCCTCTCCTGTTTGCCGACTGCTGACGGGATATTATTTGATAAGTCAGATAGATTCAAGGTCAGAATCTACAATTTTACGAACACGCCAGGGATGGGTTTGGAAGGTGCCGCGGGGGCCGCTTCTGGCGCGGCTACGCCCCCAATCCCCGGCTGGCGAAATAGTGGGCCGGGGAGTCGCCGAAGGCACGGCGGAACATGGCAATGAAGTTGCTCGGCGTGGCGTAGCCCAGCGCCTCCGCCACCTCGGCTACGGCTTCGCCGCGCGCCAGCCGCTCGAGCGCGTGGGTGAGCCGGGCCTGTTGCCGCCAGTGCGCGAAGCTGAGGCCGGTCTCGCTCAGGAACAGGCGCGAAAGCGTGCGCGGCGACAGGCCTGCCCACGTTGCCCACGCCACCAGGCTGCGGTGATCTTCGGGGTGCTTCAGGATGGCGCTGCTGATCCGGCGGGCCCGCCGGTCGGACGGCAATGGCAGGTGCAGGGGCTCTAGCGGCGCCTGCCGGATCTCGTCCAGCAGTACCGCGGCAATGCGCTGCTGGGCTGCGTCCAGTTCGAACGGCGCGGGCCAGGAAGCGGCACGGCCGACCAGGGCGCGCATGACTTCGCTGATTCCCACCACGCAGGGCAGGCTTGGCAGATCCTGCGCGGCCGAAGGCGCAATCCATACGTTCCAGCCACTGAGCACGCCGCTGATGGTGACGCGGTGCATTTCGCCCGGCGGAATCCAGCCCGCGCGCTGGGCCGGCAGCAGCCAGGAGCCATGGCGGGTGCGGACGTGGACCAGCCCGTTGTCGATGCAGAACAACTGGCCGCGCAGGTGGCGGTGCCAGCCCAGTTCACGGGTGCCGAGCCGGAACTCGTTGCCGGCCTTGTCTGCGCCGCGCATGGCGATCAGGGCGGGCCCGTCCGGCTGCTCGCTGGTGTCGGCAAAGACAGCCAGCAAGGCCGCGGTCTCGGATTCCGGCGATGTGTCCTGGCGCGCGGCATCGGGAGAGGAGGATCGCATGGCTCAGATTCATTGTTTTTAGGCAGGATAACGTTATCGAGTCTACCCGCTTCGCCGGGATACTGCTGGCGAGGCGCAGGCATCCCGCGCCGCAAGGAGAGCGATATGCAAGGACAGACTTCCCGGATTTCACAAATTTCCACTTTCCATGTTTCCAGCTTCCATCTCTATGACGTATCGGCATTTCCCCTCGTGACCAGCCGTAGCGAAGCCATGCCGCCCGGTTATGCAAGCCGGTGGTGCGACGAGATGACGAGCCTGGTCGGGCAGGACCGGCCCTTTGTCCTGATCCACGGTCCGCATGCCGCCGAAGAAACGCACGAGGACCGCAAGCGGCGGGCTATATGGCTCAAGCAGCACAAGACGCTGCTTGGGCAGCTGTGCAGAACACTGATCCATATCGAGCCCGATCCGGACAGACGGGCGGCGATGCAGGCGCAGGCCGCGATGGCGGTCAAGGCGTTCGGCGTGCCGGTGGCGATGGCAGCCACCATGGCCGAAGCGCTGGTGCTGGGTAATGCAGCCCTGAGCGCGGTGCGCGCGCATGACGATGCGGGGGCGCAAGATGACGCCGCGCGCTGAATACCGGAATGGCGCTGTCCTGCCGGCACCGTCCGCGATGCCGGCAGCACCTCTGCATATCTCCATCGTCGGCGCTGGCCTGGGCGGGCTGTGCCTGGCGCAAGCCCTGAACCGGCGCGGCATTGCCTTCGATGTCTATGAGCGGGACGCGGCGCCGGCGAGCCGTACCCAGGGCTATCGCATCCGCATCGACCATATGGGGCAGCAGGCACTGGAGGCTTGCCTGCCAGCCGAGCTGTTTTCCTTGTTCAAGGCAACCAGTGCGCTACCCGTGCAGGGCGTCAACCTGGTGGATACCCAGCTTGAAGCCGTGAGAGGAAAGTGGGTGGATGCATGGCGGCGGGCCAGCGGCGAGGCGGGATCGTGCGAAGCGGACGACCTGAGCGTGAACCGCCAGACCCTGCGCGAAATCCTGCTGGAGGGCATCGGGGACCGCGTGCATTTCGGCAAGGCCTATGTGCGCTATCGCGAAGGCGACGATGGCCGTGTCCTTACCAGCTTCTCGGATGCTTTATCCTCGGTATCGGACCTGCTCGTGGCGGCGGACGGCGTGAATTCGATGGTGCGCAGGCGCCGCCTTCCGGCCGCCATGCCGGCCGACACGGGCTTTGTCTGCGTTTACGGCAAGACCTACCCGGCCCCCACCGTGCTGGAGCGGATCTCGGATCTGCTGCCGTCCCGGACATCCATCGTCTTCGGCGACGGCCTTGCGGTCATCATCGATCCGATGCGGTTCCGGCCGCAGCCGGCCGGCTATCGGCTGAGCAAGCCCGAGGACTATATTTACTGGGCCGTTGTCGGCGCGCGTGAAAAGCTTGGCATCGGCTGGGAAGGTGGGGATGCCTTGAGCCAGGACGAGCTCGCTGCCCGCCTGGAACGCACGACGAAGGAATGGCACGCCGGGCTGCGCGCGCTTTTCCAGGAGGGGGATCGTTCCGCGCTGGCGATGCAGCCCGTCAGGACCGCCGACGTGCCTTCCGCCTGGCCAGGCAATGCCATCACCATGCTGGGCGATGCCATCCATAGCATGAGTCCGGCGGGTGGCCTGGGGGCAAACACGGCGCTGCACGATGCGCACCTGCTGGCGCGGCAACTGGGCGAGGCCGCCGCAGGCCGCTTGCCGCTGCGGGCGGCGATTGGCAGCTATGAAGCCGCCATGCGCGGACACGGCGCCCGCGCGATCCTGGCGTCGCAGCGTGCGACCGAGGTCCTGCTGGGTTCGCGGGACAGCCGTCATGGACGGCCCGAGCCGGTCCTGGCCGGCCAGGCGCCGCGCGCGTTGCGATGAAAGGGGCAGGGAGGGGAACGAGGAACCAGAAACCAGGAATGGGGACTGAACCGGCATTGCCGTGCCGCGATGGCCTCCACCGCGGCACGGCAATGGAATGCGGCTCGGGTCATTATTTCGACTTCGCGCCGTCGGTGTACGGATCAGGCTTGCCGGTCTTGGCGCCATCCGTGTAGACGTCTCGCTTGCTCTTGTCGGCCCCGTCGGTGTAGGGATCGGCCTTGGTCTGCGTGGCGTTCAGGTTCATCTGCGTGGACTGCTTGGCTCCATCGGTGTAGGGGTCGAACTTGCCGGACTTGGCCCCGTCCGTATAGGGATCGGTCTTGCCCACCTTGGCGCCGTCAGTGTATGGGTCTGCCTGCTTCTGCTGGCCGTAGCTCAAGCCCGCCGCCGTCGCCGCGGCAACAAGTAACGTCATTGTGAGTACTCTGCGCATCGTTTGCTCCGGTAATGAAGAGGTGTGCCGTTGCCGACTCAGGAAGGAACGATCGGGCCGGGGCGGGCGGTTGCCAGCCGTGGCACGCGAGGCGGCCGGGACAGACACCTCGGAAGGGCCGACGGGGCGCGCAAATGCCTCCATACGGTGTGCCAATGCTGCGCCCCGCACAGTTCATCCTAGGAGTGAATTTCAGGAGGCCGAAGCAAAAGCTTGTAAATCCTTGTTGCATCTGCACTTCCTGCACAGGGCCGCCTGCTGTCGGCTCTGGCGCACTTTTTCCAGGGGGCGCAGGGGCCGGTAACCGGGGCAATAAAAACACCTTGACTATCTATCTATCAGTAGATAATATTCAGCGCATGGAAGCCACTGCTCCGCCCAGGCAAGAAAAGCTGAAGCAGGAAAGAGGATCCAACGCAGTGCCCCGGGAAATTCCCGTTTTTTTTGGCTTTCGCATCTATCTACTAGTAGATAACGGTCAAATGAACAGAAGATGCCGGCGCGTACAGATTCGATTCCGCCCCAGCGCGGATCCTCAATGTGAATGGAGAACATCATGAGCACGAACGTTTTGGCCAAGAGCCTGATCACCGCCGTTACCCTCGCCGCTGCTTTTGCCGCTGGCCAGGCGCAGGCTTCGGGCCCGAAGGACAGCAGCTTCGCCGGCGACCGCTACGGTTATGAATTCCGTACCAATACCAATACCCGCAGCGCTTTCACCGACGGTGCCCGTACCGGCAAGTTCGATCCGTACACGGACGGTGCGCGCATCGTGGCAGGTCTGGACCGCATCGGCGTATCGGCCGCGCCGGCGCGCAGTGTCGACCAGTTCACCGATGGCGCGCGTGCCGGCAAGTTCGATCCGTACACGGATGGCGCGCGCATCGTGGCAGGTCTGGACCGCACGGGTGTTTCGGCTTCCCCGGCTCGCAGCACCGACCCCTACACGGATGGCGCGCGTACCGGCAAGTTTGACGTGTTCACCGAAGGCGCCAACGTCTGAGCGCTGGTGCCCATCGGGATGGTCGTGATTGGCGGGGCCGGGCCAGACCGGTTCCGTCGCTGAAAGCCGGGTCGGCAAAGACATAAAGACATCGCATCGAAATCGAGTTGGAGTCCATCATGAATCTACGCGACAGCTTCCTGATCCTGGCCGGCTGGGTGGTGCTCTGCGTTGCCAGTGGCTCTCTGGCCACGGTGGTCGCGCAAGTGCTGCCGGCTTGACCCGGCGTGCATGTGCATTGTCGGGCTTTTTGCGGCCACACATTGCGGTTACACTTGAAATTGGCTTGAGGATCTATCGATAGATAGATAAGATCGCGCTATGAAAACGCAATCCGTACGCGAACAACTGCTCGAACACACGCTGGTGCTGATCCGCCGCCGCGGCTTCAATGGTTTCAGCTATCGCGATCTGGCCGAGCTGGTCGGGGTCAAGACCTCGAGCATCCACTATTACTTCCCCGCCAAGGACGATCTGGTGCTGGAGGCCGTGAAGGAATACAGCGCCCGCATCTCGGCGCGGCTGCGCAGCGTGGATACCTCGCTTTCGCCACGCGCGCAGGCGGAGGGGTACCTCGAATCCCTGCGCACAGCGGCCTGTAGCGACCAGATATGCCTGGCCGGGATGCTCTCCACCGAAACCCTGTGCCTGCCGGAATCGGTGCATGCCGAACTCAAGGCGTTCTACCGCATGAACGAGGCCTGGCTGATGGGGCTGATCGAGCGGGCGCAAAAGGACTATGGCAAAGTCTTTCCAGTGACGGCCAAGGCGATGGCGCAGGTGATTTACGGTGCCTTGCAGAATGGCCTGATCGTCGCGCGGCTGTTCGGGGCTCCCGAGCGGCTCGAGGCAGCAGCCGATCTGCTGCTGGCTTCCGTCTCCGAGTAAGCGGGGACGCGTGGCGCGGATCCACATCCCGGTACGGCAGAGTTGTGAATTGTGAAAGAGCCGGCCCTTCGCGGGCCGGCTCTTTATTGCGGCGAAGCGGCTGCCCGGACCCTCGGGCTAGCCTGCCGGGTTCTCTGCCGCCAGCTGCCACTTCTGACCGGACTCCACCGCGCGTCCGTCCAGCGCGAGCTTGTGCAGGTGCGCCAGCAGGGATCGCTGCGCCACCGGATGCATCCGTTCGGGAACATCGTCGTAGACGCGCAGGAGCAGGGCGTCGAGGCAGGATTCGCCCAGCTCGCGCAGTGCATTGAGCACCTTGGCTTCGCGTTGCATGCGATGGCGGATCAGGGTGCGGATGGCGTCCCCGGGCCTGGCCATCAGGAAGCCGTGGCCGGGTGCGAGCCATTCGAGGTCTTCCTGCTGGAGGGCGGCCAGCGAGGCCAGGTAAGCCTGCATGTCGCCATCCGGCGGATTGATGACGACGGTGGAGCCCTGCATTACGTGGTCGCCGGTGAACAGGGTCTTTTCTTCCTCGAGCAGGAAGCACAGATGATTGGACGCATGCCCGGGGGTATGGACGACGCGCAGCGTGCTGCCACTGCCTAGCACCAGGCGCTCGCCATGCGCCAGGATGCGGTCGGGTTGGAACGTCTGGTCTTGCCGCGACGCAGGCGGCGCCGCCCGGCCCAGCACCGGCGCGCCGGTAGCCGCCTTGAGCCGCGGCGTGGCCGGCGAGTGGTCGAGATGGGTATGAGTGGCAAGGATCCAGCGGATCGGTCCCGGCGCGGCTGCCAGTACCGCGGCCACATGGGTTTCGTCATCGGGGCCCGGGTCGATCACTGCCCATTCGTTGCGCGCCGGATCTCCGACGAAATACGTATTCGTGCCCGGCCCGGTCATCACGCTGCCGTTGTTCGCGGTCACGCGCCAGATGCGATCGGACAGGCGCACCGGGACACCGGCTGCCAGCTCGTAGCGCGCATGGCCCTCGCCATGCGGGTCGATGCGCTCGATTTCAGGATAGGCAGGCTCGCTCGGCAGCACGGGACGCGGGCCGCCACTGCCCAGGGCCAGGCGGGGCATGATGCGGACGATATCGCGAAGCTGCGCGGCGTGGTCGAAACAGGCTTGCGCGCTGTCGAAGCGGGCAATCGACGCGAGCGTGCGCCGTGTGACAGGCACCAGCTTGAGCCCGCGCGCCGCATCGATGGCATCGGCCGGGCGCACCCAGAGATGCTCCACGGCTTCGTCGCCATCGTGCGCGGCGGTCTGGCCGGCTGGCGCCACGGCCACGAAGAAGCGCGTGTCGAAGCGCTTGGGCAAGCCGGGCGGCGTCAGCCAGTGGCTGTGGTACGCCAGGCGATCCACGGCCAGCCGCACATGCAGGCGTTCGCAGAGCTGCGCCATGCCCGGGCCGCCGCGCCGGGCGGATTGCCGGTACCAGTCGTGCTGCTGCGCGTCGAGCTGGTCCAGGGCGATCAGCCGGCTGCCGGCATCGCTGGCGAAAAGCAGGCCGGCCTCCTCGAAGCACTCGCGCACGGCAGCGAGGTAGAAATCCAGCCCGCCGTCCGGCAGCCCCAGGCGCTGGCTTGCCAAGGCATCGTCCAGGCCGGTACAGAGAGCGTGCAGGGTCTTGTCTTGCGGATCGAGCGTGCCGCCTGGAAAGACGAAGGCGCCGCTGCTGCGGTCGTCGTTGCGCTCGGCGCGCCGGACCAGCAGGACTTCCATGCCGGCCGCGCCATCGCGTACTACCAGGATGCTGGCGGCGTGCCGCAGCGAGGTTGACCGCGAAGTTGACCGCAATGGGGGGGTGGCGTTGCCGCTCTGTTCTTGTTCGCTCATGTCCGGCGGATTCCTGGTGGGCCAAGCTGGATTCAGGCGATAGTGTAGCGGTATCGCCCGGTTATGCCACCGGGGCAAAGCGAGACAGGCGATGGGGCCGCCCGGGCAGGCAGGGCGGCGCCGGTGCTTGCTACTTGTTCGACGAGTTGTTCATCGCATTGAACTGCTGCGTGAGGTAGGTCTTGGTGGCGTTCATCTTGGTCATGATCGAGTCGAGCTGCTGGAACTGCGCGCGGTAGCGCGCCATCGTAGCGTCGATGCTGGCCGACGTTTTCGTGTAGGTGGTCTTGAGGTTCTTGATGTTGGAGTTGACCCCTTCGGTGGCGGTGGTCAGCAAGCCCTTCGTATCGGAGAACGATTTGGCCATATTGGACAGCTGGTTGCCATAGCCGGATTTGCCGTCGACGCCGCTGAAGAGCTGGGCCACGCCGGTGCGGTTCTCGGTGAGCGCCTTGTTCAGCTTGCTCGTATCGAGCGCCATGGTGCCGTCTTTATTGAATTTGATGCCAACCTGGGTCAGGTTGACCAGGCTCTTGTCGTTGCTGGCGGTCTGCGGCGTGTTGAAGATGGAGCGCAGCTGGTTCTGGATCGCGCGCAGGGTGCCGTCGCCCGTCAGGATGCTGCCGCTCTTGCTGGTCTGGTCGACGGAGGTGAGCTTGGCGGCCGTGGTCTGCAGCCCGTTGTAGGCGGTGACGAAGTTCTGGACCGCGGTGGCCATCGCGCCGGTGTCGGTGGTCACGGTGACGGTGCTGGTGTTCTTGCTGACCAGGTTGAGGGTAAGGCCCTGGGCGGCGCCCTGCACGGTGTTGGTCGGGCTGGTCACGGCAATGCCGTTGATGGTCAGCTTGGCATCGGCAGCCGCGATGTTTTCCTTCATCGCCTTGGTGCCGGCGGGGTCGTACGCCAGCAGGCCGCTGATCGTGCTGGGGTCGCCGCTGCCGTTGCTGTCGACCGAGACGCGCATGCTGGACGCCGCGCCGGTGGTGTTGGAGGTCAGCACAAGGCGGTAGGGCGTGCTGCCGCCGTCATTGACGATGCTGGCGGTCACGCCCGAGTTGGACGCGTTGATGGCGTCGCGGATGCCGCTCAGCGTGTTGTTGGTGCCGTTGATGTTGATTGAAGCGGCCTTCGCGGTGCCGGGCGTGAACGTGGTGCCGTCGGTCGTACCGAATTCAATCGTGATCTTGGCGTTGCCCAGCGCCATGCCGGTGCCGTCGACGACGCCCTTGGATACCAGCGTCTGCGATTGTGCCAGTTGCGTTACGTCGATCGCATAGCTGCCCGCGACGGCGGTCTTGTCGGCCGATACGGTCAACGTGCCGGTATTGCTGGACGTGGTGGTGGTGCTGTTGTACAGGCTTGCCATGCCCAGTGCCGAGGCGGCGTTCTGGAAAGTCGCCAGCGACGCTTGCAGCAGGCCATAGGCGGACAGCTTGTTGGTATGTGTGGTTTGCTTTGCGGTGAGGTCGGTAAGCTTCTTCTCTTCCGCTTTCTGCAAATTGTCCAGCAGGGTGGCCAGATCTAAGTTGGATCCGACACCGATTGAAGAAATAGCCATGATTGCAGCCTCTGAATGGTGTGTTGGAGGGAGATCGGCCCGCCAGGGCGGTCCGGCTAATCAGGAAGTCCGAAAGCTGGCAGGTGATACGGCTGCCATGCCGGATTTCCTCGGGCGAAGTACTGATCGATGGCGTCGCCCCAGGCGTCCGCTGTATTGCAACGAGCCGCTGGCTTCGGGCAGAAACTCCGGTGCCGTTCGCCTGGCTGCCGCATCGCCCGTGATCCTGTCGAGACGAGGTTCGATCCGGGTAAGCGAGGGCAGCCGTTGGACGGCACTGCCCCTTAAGATGCTGATATCGTTCCGACCCGGCTGCGGCGAACTGCATGCCAAGTGTGATCCGAGCCGTTTGCATCACTTTTTACAGTCAAGATCGTAGCGGTGCGTCTTCCGCGCCAATTGGCGGAATAGCGGGTGGAAAGCGGCGCTTATCGCGCTCAAGTAATGGCATCCCCGCACTGGCAAGGCCCGGCGCGGCAAAGTGTGTCCCTGGCTCGTTACGCAGTCACGGACCCGGGCCTGGCCAACTACATACGGGAGCGGAAATGAACCGAAAGGGTTTGCTCGATGCGGCTGCGGTATTGGAGGACCTGGCGGCGGGCCGCCAGCCGGATCGCGACCGGCTGGCCGCAGGCGCGCTTGCGCTGGAGGCCATGCACGCGGATCACCCGTCGTGGCGCGATATGACCGATGCGGCGTTCGGCCTGCATGCGCTAGCCGGGGGCGACGCGCTGGGCCTGGACGAGAGGGGGCGCGCACGCGCCGCGCGCCTGGCGGAAGTGGTCCGCAGCCTGGTCGATTCGCTGTAGATCCGGGCTGCTGCCCGCCGCGGTGCCGGACCTCGGGGCTGCTTACCGATGGCGGTGCTTATGCCAGCGAGAGCACGATCAGCGCGGCGCCGAAGACGGCGACGATATCCTCGACCAATGCTGCCGGACGGTCCTTGCCAAACGACGCGACAAGGCGCGCCCGGCCCCCCGCGCCGCCCAGCGTCCCGATGACAGCGCCGGCGACGCCAAGGATCGCCCCGCCAACCAGCATGCCGCCCGCCGCGCCGATGGTGGCGCCGGAGAGCCCGCCCGACAGGAGCCGCGCGCCGAACTGCGGCGGTGTCTTGCGGCTCGGTGTGCCGGGCAGCTTGTCGGTGACCAGTTCGGCCACGGCGAGCAGGCTGAAGAGCCATGGTGTGAACCGGTAGCCCATGAAAGCCAGCCAACTGCCGGAAATATCCAGCAAGCCAGCGTCGATCGCCCAGCTGACAGCGGCAGGCGCTGTCATCGCGCGCAGGCCAGCCACGATGCCGATCAGAAGCGAGAGCAGGTAAAGCATCATGGAGGCTCTCCTTGAGGCTGGCGCGCAGGGGACGCATTGCCCGCATCAGCTTAAACCCCGGCGCGGCCCGGCCATGTACGCTACCCCACGCAACGGGCATGCTATCGGCCGGCGCCATTGCCCTTCCTGGCGAGGCAAGGTTGCCGGCCGGCGGGCGGCATGGCAGCCACATGCATATGGGCTCGCTCCCGGAAGACCCGTGAGCCGCTCAGAATTCCACCATCGCAAAGTCTTCCTTGCCCACATCGCACAGCGGGCAGCGCCAGTCGGCGGGAACGTCTTCCCAACGCGTGCCGGGCGGGATGCCGTCTTCCGGAAGGCCCGCGGCCTCGTCATAGACCCAGCCGCAGATGATGCACACCCACTGCTTGAATTCGTCGCTGGCGCAGGAAGCGGGCACATCGGCTTTTGCCGGCGCGGGCGCGTTGCCGCGTTCGCCTGTCGCTGCCTGCGCCGGCTCATCCAGGCTGAACACGAGCGGCGCGGGCGTGCCTTGCTCGCCCACGGCCAGCCGCGCCTGCAGCAGGGAAAGCAGCTGCCGTGCCTCTTCGGTGGTCAGGTCGATCCAGTATGGATCGCCCGCGCCGTCGTTCAGCCGCTCAGGGGAAAACTGGATCTCTACTGCGGTGCCTTTTTTGTACATGCGGTTGGAAATGGAGTTTTGCCAGCGGTTTCCGTGCGGTTCCGCTGGCGGGGGAGGCTGAATGCTAAAGCAAATCCGCCAGGCTTGCCGTCACGCCAGACGCAGCACGCCGGCGAGCCATTGCCTGAAATCGGCCACGACATCGGCGTTCAGTTCATGGCCGATCGGGTAACGCCGGGTCAGGTGCGCGACGCCCAGCGCGTCCAGCCACTGGTCGGCGCGCTCGGCCCACGCAACCGGCAGCTTGTTGTCGAGATTGCCGTGCGCGATAAAGGCCGACAGGTTCCCGAGCGCTGGACGTGGCGCGATATGGGGCTCGATTTCCGGCAGGATCCGCCCGCTCAGCACCGCGAAGCCCGCAACGTCGGCGGGCGCGCTCAGGCCGACGCTGGCGCTGAGGATGCCGCCCTGGCTGAAGCCGGCAATCACCGTGCGCGCTGGCCGGGGGCCATCCTGGGCGTGCAGCGCGCGTATCAGGGCAATCAGTTGCTGACGGCTGCGCTCCGCCTGGGCAGCGTCGATGGCAGGCGCACCACCCTGGAAGCGCACCTCGAAAAACCCATGCTGGCCGGGCCCGAAGACGAGCGGGCCTTGCACCAGTACCACTTGCACACGCGGATCGATCAGCGCGGCTACCATCGCCAGGCTGTTCTCGTTGCTGCCCACGCCGTGCAATAGTAGCAGCCGTGCTGCCGGGGGCGAGCCGTGGGCCGCGTCGCGCAGCCGATAGCGCAGGCCCGTCGTGGGGTCTTCGATCAGCGGGCCGATGCCGATGCTGGTGGGGGTCATAGGATCTCCGGGGTGCGCTGCGCCGGCCGGGACTGGCCGATCGCGTAGGACTCCATCGACAGTACGCCATAGGTAATGCCGCCGTCGATGACTTGCAGAGGTTCTCCCGCCTTGGCCGCGCCGATGGCCGCCAGCAGCGGCAGGAAGTGCTCGTCGCTGGGGTGCGCGCGCGCGGCGTGCGGTGCCAGCCGGCGGTAATCGATCAACTGCTGGATGTCGCCGTTCCGCATGACGGTGCGCACCGCCTCGCGCACCCAGCCCGTGAACTCGGCCACATAGGGGGCATCGCTGCCATGGCCGCGAAACTCGTAGAGGTTGTGCGTCATGCTGCCCGAGCCCATGATCAGCACGCCTTGCTCGCGCAGCGGTGCCAGGGCGCGGCCGAGCGCCAGGGCGCCGGCAGGATCCAGTGGCTGGGGCAGGGAAACCTGGAATACCGGCACCCTGGCCTCGGGATACAGGTGCATCATCGGCACCCATGCGCCGTGATCGAGCCCGCGCCGTTCATCGAGGCGGGCGTGGTACCCGGCCGCGCCGAGCAGGGCGGCTGCGCGCGCGGCCAGCGCCGGGTGTCCGGGCGCGGGGTAGCGCAACGCGTACAAGGCCGGCGGGAAGCCGCCGAAATCGTGGATGGTATCGGGCTGCGCGCTGGCCGCGACACGCACCTCGCCCTGCGTCATCCAGTGCGGTGAAATCACCAACACCGCATCGACAGGCGGCAGGGCGCGGCCCAGCCGGGTTAGCTGCGGGCCCGCCAGGCCTGGCTCGACGGCGAAGGTGGGGGCGCCGTGGGAAACAAACAGCACGGGCAGTGCGGTTAACATGAGGGTCCTCCGGATGCCCCGGTCCTGGCCGTGGCTTGCAGCAACAAAGCAACGGGCCCCGCCTGCCGGCGCCGTTGCGCACCAGCGGGTCGTGCCCATTTCGACATTTCCATGGCCCAAAGTCTATTGGCTCGCTAACCGAAGATAAACGGGGGGCGATGTGATATATAGTCCCGATAATCGAGACAATAGGACGCAAACCGAGGCCAATTCATGGACCGAGCCCTGGAAATGACGGTATTTACTGCCGTGGTCGACGCCGGCAGCTTCGTGGGCGCGGTAGACGGCCTGCGCATGTCCAAGGCCGCGGTGTCGCGGCATGTGGATGCGCTGGAGCAGCGCCTGGGTGTGCGCCTGCTGCAGCGCACCACCCGCCGCCTCTCCCTCACCGAGGAGGGGCGGATCTTCTACCAGCGCGCCAGGGAGGTGCTGGCCGCGCTCGACGACGCCGAATCCGAGATCACCTCGCGCACGCTGGAGCCGAGCGGCCTGGTTCGCATCAATGTGCCGCTGACGTTCGGCATCCTGCATCTCGCGCCCCTGTGGAGCGCTTTTATGGCCGCGCATCCGCAGGTCGAGCTGGATATCACCCTCAACGACCGCGTGGTGGACCTGGTCGATGAAGGCTACGACCTGGCGGTGCGCATCGGCGACCTGTCCAGCTCGGCGCTGATCAGCCGCAAGCTGGCCACCACGCGCATGGTGCTGTGCGCGTCGCCCACCTATCTGGCGCGGCACGGCGCGCCGGCCCACCCGCATGATCTGGCGCAGCACCGCGTGCTTGCCTATACGAACTGGTCAGGCCGCGACGAATGGCATTTCGACGGTCCGGACGGCAGGGTGAGCGTGGGCACGCGCGCCCGCGTTCATACCAACAACGGCGATACCTGCCGCGCCATTGCCCTGGCGCACGGCGGCATCATGCTGCAGCCGTGCTTCATGCTCCAGGACGACCTGCGCCGCGGGGCACTGGTGGAGCTGATGCCCGAATTCCGCGCGAGCGAAATCGGTGTCTATGCCGTGTACCCCACGCGCAAGCAGCTCCCGCTCAAGGTGCGCCGGCTGGTGGATTTCCTGGTAGAGGCGTTTCGGGAGGTATCCTGGGGCGCGGCGGACACGGCAGGCATGGGTAGCAACCCGCCGGCTGCGGAGCGCCCCCCCTGGACCTAGAGTTTCTGCGTGGCCGCCAGGCTGAATATCTTTGCCCAGCGTTGGGCTTCCTTGCGATCTTTCATCGGGAAATGCCAGTCGCCTTGCGCATGGTGCGCCAGATGCAGGCCCAGCGCCCATTTCCCGTCCTTGGCCAGTGGCTCTGCGCTTTCGATATCCGCGAAGATAAACCGCGCCTGCGCGCCGCCGACGTCCAGCGCACCGCGCTTTTGCTCGGCATCGATGCGGATCGAGCCCCAGGGGCGCGCTAGCGAAAGTATCCGCTCCCCCTTGACCGTGACGCCGTGGATCGCGCGATAGCGACGAACCATGCCGGCCATCAGCCCGCCGAGTACCGCTGCGCAGAACAGGACCGCCGCAGCGCCCGCGAACGCGCCGAGCGCCGCGGACACCGTCATGTAGAGCTGGATCGCGCCATAGATGAGCGCCCCGATCAGTGCGAGTCCGGCGATGATGAATGGCACGTTTTTTCCTGGGTGGGGTGGGGTCGGGCTGGGCGGCGACGCAGCGGTGCCGCCAGTATAGCGGC
>NZ_JARJLM010000444.1 GCF_029335485.1 Cupriavidus basilensis | reverse complement strand
AACCCATAAAAACCTATACCTTGAACCTCACGACCCCATCCGCGCCGACTTCCCGCGTGACTTCCCCCGCATGCCACAGCACATGCAAGTGCGCCAGCGCCTCGCCCATCGCAAACGTCATCTGGTGAATATCGAACTGCCGCTTGAACATCACCCCGACGATGTCATGCGCATTGCATGGCTTCTCGGCGCAAGCGGCGCGCGTTTCGGCGAGACGGTCCACATGGTGCTCCCGCAACTGCCGGATCCGCGTATGCAGGTTACGGAAGGGCTTGCCGTGCGAAGGCAGGATCAGCACGTCTTCCGGCAGCGGCTCGTACTTGCCCAGGGAGTCCAGGTATAGCTTGAGCGGATTGGCTTCCGGCTCCATGTCGAACACGCTGACATTGGTGGAGATGCGCGGCAGCACCATGTCGCCGGAGATCAGCACGTTGGTGGCGGCGTTATACAGCGCCACGTGTTCGGGCGCATGGCCGAAGCCGGTGATCACGCGCCAGCCGGAGCGGGCGGCGTCGGTGCCGATATGGACGATATCGCCATCCATCAGGCGCCGGTACTGGGTCGGCAGGTCCGGCACCAGCGACGGGTAGTAGCTCTTGCGCGCGCGCAGCTTTTCCAGGCTGTCGGGGTCGGTCAGGCCGTGGCGGGCGAAGTGGCTGGCGGCGAAGTCGCCGCCGGCGTTGGAGCCGGCGCCGGTGCCGCTGCCCATCACGCGGGCATTCATGTAGTCGCCCAGACTCATCCACAGCCGCGCGTCCCAGCGCTTGCACAGCCAGTGCGCCAGGCCGATGTGGTCGGGGTGGCAGTGCGTGGCCAGTACGCGCAGCACGGGCAGGCCCTCGAGTTCGTTGGCGAACACGGTTTCCCAGTGCGCCTTGATGGTGTCGTTGGTGATGCCGCAATCGATCACGGTCCAGCCGTCGCGGCCGTCGAGGCGGTCCCGCACCAGCCACAGGTTGATGTGATCCAGCGCGAAGGGCAGGGGCATGCGCAGCCAGTACACGCCGGGCGCGACTTCCTGGCGGGCGCCGGCTTCGGGCATGGTGTCGCCAAACGGGTATTGGAGCTGGTGTTCTAGTGCGTTCATGGGGAGTCTCTCGGGTCTGAAGCCCTGTGCGCGCTGTGCCGCGCGCAGGCGGGCTTTCTTGTCGTCGCGCAAGCCGTCCAGGCCGACGGCTTGCACGTCGCGGTTGCCAGCCGCTTTGCTTGACGCTAACGTTAACGTCAATTGAAACGGGCCTTTGTCATATTAAGCGAAAACTTCAATTCGTACCGAACGACCGTTCACTTTTTGCCGGGTCATCATGCCAGCTTCGCCAGTCACGCCAACCTACACCATCACCGATCTCTCCCGCGAGTTCGATGTCACGCCGCGCGCCATCCGCTTCTACGAGGATCAGGGCCTGCTGTCGCCCGAGCGCGAAGGACCTAGCGGGCGCAAGCGCGTCTACAACGGGCGCGAACGCACGCGTCTCAAGCTGACGCTGCGGGGCAAGCGCCTCGGGCTGACGCTGAACGAGATCCGCGAAATTCTCGACCTGTATGAATCGCCGCGCGATACCGCCCCTCAGCTGGAGCGCTTCCTGCATTCGCTGGCGCTGCATCGCGGCACGCTGGAGCGCCAGCTCGAAGACCTGCAGGCCCAGCTTGCCGAGATCGACCAGCACGAACGGCAATGCCGGCGCCTGCTGGCCGGACATGCCGGCGGGAAAGCCTCCGCCGGGCAGGATGAAAGTGCTTGATGAGACGCTTGAATAGCGAATTCGCTTGATTTGATTGACGTTTACGTAAACGTAAATAAAATAGCTCAGCAGCCCATCGTTTAGGCCAGACGCCCGGGTGGCGGCTGGTGAACAGAGGAAAGCCCATGCCCATCGACGTCGATCCCGCCGCCTTGTCCGCCGCGCGCGCGGATGCCATTGCCACCAGCTTCGCCCGCCAGGGCCTGATGACCACCTTCGGCGCGGCGCTGACCCGGGTGACGCGCGGCGAGGTGGAGATCGCCATGCCGTGGTCCGAGGGCGTGACCCAGCAACACGGTTTTTTCCACGGCGGCGCGGTGGGTGCGCTGGCCGACAGCGCCTGCGGATACGCGGCGCTGTCGCTGGTGGGCGAGGGCGAGGCCGGGTTGACCGCGGAATACAAGATCAACCTGCTGTCGCCCGCACAGGGCGAGCGCCTGATCGCGGTGGGCCGCGTGCTCAAGCCGGGCCGCACCCTGATCGTGGCGCAGGGCGATGTCTTCAGCGAGACCGCGGGCGTGCGCAAGGCGGTGGCCACCATGCTGATGACCTTGTGCGTGGTGCGCACGCTGGATCACGTATGAAGCCTGAAGCCGGTTGCTTTGCAGATGCTGCAATACAAGACAAGACGCGCATAAGAGACCAGAGACCATGCCATCAGGAGACGCCATGACCGACTTGCCAGGCCTGAAGTTCGACTTGGGCGAAGACATCGACATGCTGCGCGAGACCGTGCGCAACTGGGCCCAGGCCGAACTGGCCCCACGTGCGGCCGAGATCGACCGCACCGACCAGTTCCCGATGGACGCCTGGAAGAAGATGGGCGATCTCGGCGTGCTCGGCATCACGGTCGCCGAGGAATACGGCGGCGCCAATATGGGCTACCTCGCCCATATGATCGCCATGGAGGAAATCAGCCGCGCCTCTGCCTCGGTCGGCCTGTCCTACGGCGCGCACTCCAACCTGTGCGTCAACCAGATCCACCGCAACGGCACCGCCGCGCAGAAAGCCAGATACCTGCCCAAGCTGGTCTCCGGCGACTGGATCGGCGCACTGGCGATGAGCGAGCCGAATGCCGGCTCCGACGTGGTGAGCATGAAACTGCGCGCCGACTTCAAGGGCGACCGCTACGTGCTCAACGGCACCAAGATGTGGATCACCAACGGCCCGGACTGCGACGTGCTGGTGGTCTACGCCAAGACCGAGCCGGAGCTGGGCGCGCGCGGCATGACGGCCTTTATCGTCGAGAAGGGCATGAAGGGCTTCTCGGTGGCGCAGAAGCTGGACAAGCTCGGCATGCGCGGCTCGCACACCGGCGAGCTGGTGTTCCAGGACGTGGAAGTGCCGGTGGAGAACATCCTCGGCGCCGAGAACGGCGGCGCCAAGGTGCTGATGAGCGGTCTGGACTATGAGCGCGCCGTGCTGTCCGGCGGCCCGGTGGGCATCATGCAGGCGTGCATGGACGTGATCACCCCGTACATCCACGACCGCAAGCAGTTCGGCCAGAGCATCGGCGAATTCCAGCTGATCCAGGGCAAGGTGGCCGATATGTACACCACGCTGCAGGCGGCGCGCAGCTACCTGTACACGGTGGGCAAGAACCTCGATTCGCTGGGCACGGAGCACGTGCGCCAGGTGCGCAAGGACTGCGCCGCGGTGATTCTCCATACCGCCGAGAAAGCGACGTGGATGGCCGGCGAATCGGTGCAGATCCTGGGCGGCAACGGCTATATCAACGAATACCCGGTGGGCCGCCTGTGGCGCGACGCCAAGCTGTACGAGATCGGCGCCGGCACTTCGGAAATCCGCCGTATGCTGATCGGGCGGGAGCTTTTTTCGCAAACCATGTGACGCTGGCGCGGCAGGCGGGCCAGCGTGGCGCCGGTGTGCGGCGGCGACGTGCCGCCGGTGCGGAATTGACCGAAAGATCACTCGCCCGCCCGCCGAACCAATTTACAATCTCCGGAACCTGCATTATTCACCGGTCCGCGTCATGTCCCACTTCCCCAAGCTGTTGTCCTCGCAGATAGCCTACGATGTGGCCCGCACCATGCTGGACGGGTTCGACAAGCATTACCGGCTGTTTCGCGAGGTCAGCCACCAGGCCAAGGTGAAGTTCGAGGCGGCTGACTGGCATGGCCTGCAGCAACTGCAGCGCGACCGCATCGCCTTCTATAACGAGCGCGTGCGCGAAACCAGCCTGATCCTGGAAGACGAGTACGACGCCGAGCGCATCGAGGACGAGATCTGGCAGCAGATCAAGCTGCACTATATCGGGCTGCTGACCAACCATCACCAGCCGGAACTGGCCGAGACTTTCTTCAATTCGGTGTGCACGCGCATCCTGCACCGCTCGTATTTCAACAACGACTTCATCTTCGTGCGGCCGGCCATCTCGACCGAGTACATCGAGAACGAAGAGTCGCCCACCCGGCCGACCTTCCGCGCCTACTACCCGGGCAGCCGCACCGGCATGGCCGCCTGCTTCGAGCGCATCGTCCACAATTTCCAGCTCGAGCGTCCGTTCGAGGATCTCACCCGCGATATCGGCTATGTGGTGCGCGCGGTCACCGAGTATTTCGGCGACTTCCGCATCGCGCCGAATTTCCAGATCCACGTGCTGTCGTCGCTGTTCTTCCGCAACAAGTCGGCCTTTATCATCGGCCGCATCCTTAACGCCGACCGCACCTTCCCGCTGGCGATTCCCATCGTGCACTCGCCCGGCGGCAAGCTCTCGCTCGACACGGTGTTGCTGAAGAAGGTGCAACTGCTGATCCTGTTCTCCTTCACGCACTCCTACTTCATGGTGGACATGGAGATCCCGTCGGCCTACGTGACCTTCCTGCGCGATATCATGCCGCGCAAGCCGCGCGCGGAGATCTACACCTCGCTGGGTTTGCAGAAGCAGGGCAAGAACCTGTTCTACCGGGACTTCCTGCATCACCTGCAGCACTCCTCCGACAAGTTCATCAGCGCGCCCGGCATCAAGGGCCTGGTCATGCTGGTGTTCACGCTGCCGTCGTATCCCTATGTGTTCAAGGTGATCAAGGACTACTACCCGGCACCCAAGGAAACCACGCGCGAGCTGGTCAAGTCGAAGTATCAGCTGGTCAAGCAGCATGATCGCGTGGGCCGCATGGCCGATACGCTGGAATACTCCGACGTGGCCTTCCCGCTGTCGCGCTTCGACGATGCGCTGGTGCGCGAGCTGGAGCAGCACGCGCCGTCGATGATCGAGTACCAGCGGGGCAAGGATGGCGGCGAGGAGATCGTGGTGCGCCATGTGTACATCGAGCGCCGCATGACGCCGCTCAATATCTGGCTGCAGGAGGGCTCCGATGCCCAGATCGAGCACGGCATCGTCGAGTACGGCAACGCCATCAAGGAGCTGATCGCCGCCAATATCTTCCCGGGCGACATGCTCTACAAGAACTTCGGCGTCACGCGCCACGGCCGCGTGGTGTTCTACGACTACGACGAGATCGAATACATGACGGATACCCATATCCGCCACGTGCCGCAGCCGCGCAACGAGGAAGAGGAAATGTCGGGCGAGGTCTGGTACAGCGTGGGCCGGCACGACATCTTTCCCGAGACCTATCGCACTTTCCTGCTGGGCGATGCGCGCGTGCGCGCCGCCTTCCTGCGCCACCACGCAGATTTCTTCGATCCTGCCATGTGGCAGGCTCACAAGGACCGGCTGCTGGCCGGGCAAATCCACGATTTTTACGCCTATGACGTTTCAGAAAGATTCATCAATCGCTATGCCGCCGCAGCTCCAACCCAAGGCCATGCCGGCGGCGGGTCGGAACCGGCAAGGAGAGTCGCATGAGTGACGCCATCGCCCAGCTGTTCCGCAACAACCGGGAGTGGGTCGACCGCGTGAATGCGGAGGATCCGGGTTTCTTCATGAACCTGGCCAACCAGCAGGCGCCGGAGTACCTGTGGATCGGCTGCTCCGATTCGCGCGTGCCGGCCAACCAGATCCTCGGGCTCGCGCCGGGCGAGGTGTTCGTCCACCGCAATATCGCCAACGTCATCGCGCATAGCGATCTCAACGCGCTCTCCGTGATCCAGTTTGCCGTGGAGCTGCTCAAGGTGCGCCACATCACGGTGGTGGGCCACTATGGCTGCAGCGGCGTCAAGGTCGCGCTCAAGCGCCAGCGCGTCGGCCTGGCCGACAACTGGCTGCGCCACGTACGCGACGTGGCCGACAAGCATGGCGCCTACCTCGGCACCGTCGCCCGCGAGGAAGACGCGCATACGCGGCTGTGCGAGCTCAACGTGATCGAGCAGGTCAACAACGTCTGCCAGACCACGGTGCTGCAGGACGCTTGGGACCGTGGCCAGCCGGTCACCGTGCACGGCTGGGTCTACGGCGTATCCGACGGCCTGCTGCGCGACCTGGGCATGGCCGCCAGCAGCAACGACGAACTGCACGAACAACTCGAGGCGGCTTACCGCCAGTTCGGCGATCCGCCGCAGGCATCGATCCGCTGAGCGCCGGCCGCACGCCTCGCAAGCATTTGGTAGAGCCCGACAGGTAGAGCCCAACAACCGCCGCCAGTTTTCGCCCATCGCCCCAATCATTGGAGACTTCCCATGCATGATCCCATTGTTATCGTATCCGCCGCCCGTACCCCGATGGCGGCTTTCCAGGGCGAGTTTTCCGCCCTGACGGCGCCCCAGCTGGGCGCCGCCGCCATCCGCGCCGCGGTGGAACGCGCCGGCCTCAAGCCGGAGCAGGTCGAAGAAGTGGTGTTCGGCTGCGTGCTGCCCGCCGGGCAGGGCCAGGCGCCCGCCCGGCAGGCCGCGCTGGGCGCCGGCCTGCCGCTCGGCGTGGGTTGCACCACGGTCAACAAGATGTGCGGCTCCGGCATGCGCGCCGCCATGACCGTGCACGATGGGCTGCTCGCGGGCTCGTTCGAGATCGCCATCGCCGGCGGCATGGAGAGCATGACCAACGCGCCATACCTGGTGCCCAAGGGCCGCGGCGGTTACCGCATCGGCCACGGCATGATCTTCGACCACATGATGCTGGACGGCCTGGAAGACGCCTACATCAAGGACGAAAAAGGCGGCGGCCGTTCGATGGGCACCTTCGGCGAGGACTGCGCGGCCAAGTACGGCTTCACCCGCGCAGCGCAGGACGAGTTCGCCATGGAGAGCGTGCGGCGCGCCCAGCAGGCCACCGAGCGCGGCGATTTCCGCTGGGAGATTGCGCCGGTGACGGTGCCGGGCCGCGGCGGCGACACCGTGATCGATACCGATGAAGGCCCGCGCCGCATCAAGCTCGACAAGATCCCCTCGCTGAAGCCGGCCTTTGCCAGGGACGGCACCATCACCGCTGCCTCGTCCTCGTCGATCAACGACGGCGCCGCGGCGCTGGTGATGATGCGCGAGTCCACCGCCAAACGGCTCGGGCTGGAACCGTTGGCCCGCCTGCTGGGTCACACTACGCATGCGCAGGCGCCCGGATGGTTCACCACCGCGCCGGTGGAGGCCATCGGCAAGCTTTACAGCAAGCTCGGCTGGACCACCGACAGCGTCGACCTGTTCGAGATCAACGAGGCGTTCGCCGTGGTGCCGATGGCCGCGATGCACGACCTCAAGATCCCGCACGGCAAGGTCAATATCCACGGCGGCGCCTGCGCGCTTGGCCATCCGATCGGTGCTTCGGGCGCACGCATCATGGCCACGCTGATCGGCGCGCTGCGCAAGACCGGCGGCAAGCGCGGCGTAGCCAGCCTGTGCATCGGCGGCGGCGAAGCCACCGCCGTGGGGCTGGAGATCGTCGGCGCCTGACCGGGGCCGATAGCAACCTAGCGGC
>NZ_JARJLM010000443.1 GCF_029335485.1 Cupriavidus basilensis | reverse complement strand
AAAACCCATGCGAAACCGCATTATCGTGTCGGCATGTGCCGCGGTGGCCATGCTGTCGCTGGCGGCACCCGCGGCCATGGCAGCCGCCACCGACCAGCTCCAGTCCTTCGTGGCCAGCGTCAAGAGCGCCCGGGGCGAATTCACCCAGCGCCAGGTCAAGGGACAGGGCGATAGCCTCAAGGTGGCTGGCACCTCCAGCGGCACCTTCGCCTTCTCGCGCCCCGGCAAGTTCACCTGGCGCTACATCAAGCCTTACGACCAGCTGCTGCAGGCCGACGGGCAGACGCTGTACATCTATGACAAGGACCTGAACCAGGTGACCGAGCGCAAGCTCGACGGCGCGCTGGGCTCCAGCCCGGCCGCGATCCTGTTCGGCAGCAATGACCTCGAGAAGAATTTCGTGGTCAAGAACGGCCCCGTGCGCGATGGCGTGGAGTGGCTCGAGCTGACCCCCAAGGCGAAGGACACCCAGTTCGAGCGCATCGGCATCGGCTTCAAGGGCGGTAACCTGGAGGCGATGGAACTGCGCGACGCGTTTGGCAATACCACCCTGCTGACCTTCACCGCGATGCAGAAGAATCCCGCGCTTCCCGCCGACACCTTCCGTTTCACGGTGCCCAAGGGCGCCGATGTGATGAAGCAATGAGGCCGCCCATGCACCTCGCTCCCATACGCCAGAGGGCCTGGCGCGCCGGCGGCGCTTCTGTTGTCCTTGCCGCGGCCGTGCTGCTCGCCGCCTGTGCGGGCCAGACCGGCGCCAGCCGGCATTTCGACGTGGATGCCTTCCTGCGCGCCTCCGATACGGCCTTGCCGGAGGTGCTTGCCAATCCGGATTTCCTGGCCGCCACCAAGGCCCCCGCCAACGATTGCGCCGTGCTGCTGCAATCGGTCGGCAGCGGTGTGCTGCAAGACTTGCCGCCGGCCGGCAGCGGCCGCGGGCCCGCCTGGCTGCTGCATCCGGCCGGCTCCCCCGGCAAGGTGTGGCTGGTGCTCGGCAAAGCCGGTGGAGAGCGGACCTGCCATGGTCCGCTGCCAGCCGATGCCATGAAGACCCTGGCGGACCGCGCCGCCGGCAATTGATCGCAATGCGATGGCCGGGGGGGGCGAGCGCACGTGGCCCGGCGGCGCCCGCGCCGCATTCATGTCCCCGTTATCCCGGTGTGCTGTTTTAATCGTTTTTGCGATTCCCGTGTGGCGGCACGAAAAATAACAGTGTTGTAACTTGACCTCCGAAACGGGAATGATTATTGTTCCCTTCTTGTGCTGCCGAGATGCCGCGATGGCGTCTTCGGGGCTGATCAGAAAAATCCTTGAGGGGGGAGAGTCATGACCGTATTCCGTCACCTGCTGCCGCGTGCCGCCGCGCTTGCCGTGCTGGCGCTGCCGCTCGCCGCGGCTGCCCAGGAAAAGGTGCTGAACCTTTACACCGCGCGCCATTACCAGACCGACGAAGCGCTCTACGCCAATTTCACCAAGCAGACTGGCATCAGGATCAACCGCATCGAAGGCCAGGAGGACCCGCTGCTGGAGCGGATCAGGAGCGAGGGCGCCAACAGCCCGGCCGACGTGTTCATCACCGTCGACATCGGCCGCCTGTGGCGGGCCCAGCAGGCGGGCGTGTTCGCGCCGCTCAAGTCGGGCGTGCTGGACTCGCGCATTCCCGCCAACTACCGCGATCCCAACGGCGAGTGGTTCGGCTTCTCGGCGCGGGCGCGCGTGATCGCCTACAACAAGGCGGCGGTCAAGCCCGGCGATATCAAGGGCTATGAAGACCTCGCCGATCCGAAGTGGAAAGGCAAGCTGTGCATCCGCTCCAGCGGGCACGTCTACAACCTGTCGCTGATGTCCAGCCTGATCGCCCACGATGGCGAGGCCAAGACCGAGCAATGGGCGCGCGGCGTGGTGGCCAACCTGGCGCGCGCGCCCAAGGGCGGCGATACCGACCAGCTCAAGGCGGTGGCTGCTGGCGAGTGCGACATCGCGGTCGCCAATACGTACTACATTGCCCGCATCTTCAAGTCGGCCAAGCCCGAGGACAAGGCGTTGGCGGACAAGCTCGGCATCCTGTGGCCCAACCAGGCCAGCCAGGGCGTGCACATGAACATTTCCGGCGGCGGCATGCTCAAGCACGCGCCCAACAAGGAGTCGGCCCGCAAGTTCCTGGAATACCTGGCGAGTGATGACGCGCAGCGCTATTTTGCCGACGGCAACAACGAGTGGCCGGTGGTGGAAAGCGTGAAGATCAGCAATCCGGCGCTGGAAGCCATGGGCAGCTTCAAGGCGGACAAGATCAATATCGCGGAGTTGGGCAAGTACCAGCCGCAGGCGCAAAAGCTGGCGGACAAGGCTGGCTACAAGTAAGCGCGGTCCGGTCCGCGGAATGCCATTGATCGCGCTTGCCGAGGCGCCACGGCAAGCGGAGCCGATGGCTTTTTTCCAGCATGGCGGCGCTCGCCGCCGCTATGGCTTGGGCGCGCTCCCTGGCTTGGCGCCGGCCATCGGAGAAGCCTTGTTCCCCCCGGCTTCGAGGAGCTTGAAACGCATCTTTGCGCCCCGCTCCTTGTGGCGCTCGAACATCAGCTTGAGTGTTTCGCGCCGGCGCATGTGCGTGTGGCCCACTGTGCCGCTGGCATAGGGCAGCTTGGCGACGACGCCCTTGGCGGTCTGGCGGGCCAGCAGCACATCGAGCGTCTGCCGTGCGCGCACCTGGGCCTGCAGCAGGGCATCGGACGGATTGGCGCGGGCGCGCGCCTGGTCATAGGGCAGCATCACCGGGCCGGCCAACTGGCGCAGCATGGCGCGGATCTGCGGGCTGTCCAGGTCCGCTTCGTGCAGGATCCAGGCGGCGTCGTGCCGCAGCCATGGATCCGGATCCAGCAGCTTGCGCAGCAGGGCCTGCGTCAGGTCGGTCTGGCGATAGCCGTGCGCGCGCCGCACCGCGTTGAGTGCGATGCGCCTGACATGGGCATTCTCGTGGTCGAAAAGATCCGCCACCAGGCGCTCGACCATGCCGGGTTTTTCCAGCTGTTCCGCCAATTGGCCCGCAAGGGCGATTTCTTCCACCGCGCTGATCCGGTCCTGCCGGCTCATCCGGTTCAGCTTGAATACGAGCATTCGATAACGAAGCTGCATAACACTCCCTGGAGACGCTGCGAACGAATGCCGGGCGAGGTTGCGTCCGGCACAGTCAAGATGCGGCGCGAAGCGGGCCCGCGGC
>NZ_JARJLM010000442.1 GCF_029335485.1 Cupriavidus basilensis | reverse complement strand
TGCAGGCCTTGCAGGTCGTAGACCTCCAGGCTCTGCATGTGCTTGAGGCCCTCCACCGCGGCGCGCGCGCCGGCGATGGTGGTGTAGTAAGGCACCCGGCTGGCCAGCGCCGAGATACGGATCGAGCGCGAGTCGGCGATGGCGGTGCGGGTTTCGTCCACGGTGGTGAACACCAGCGCCAGTTCGCCGTTCTTGAGCATGTCGACGATATGCGGGCGGCCGTCCTTCACCTTGTTGACCACGCGCACCGGGATGCCGGCGGCTTCGATCGCCGAGGCGGTGCCGCGCGTGGCGACGAGCGGGTAGCCCATGTCATGCAGCATGCGCGCCACGCCCACGGCGTGCGGCTTGTCGCTGTCCTTCACGGTCAGCAGCACGGTGCCCTTCTCCGGCAGACGCGAGCCCGCGGCCAGCTGGCTCTTGAAGAGCGCTTCGCCGAAGGTCTTGCCCACGCCCATCACCTCGCCGGTGGAGCGCATCTCGGGTCCGAGCACCGGGTCGACGCCGGGGAACTTGTTGAAGGGGAACACCGCTTCCTTGACGCTGAAGTACGGCGGCACCACTTCATCGAACACGCCTTGCGAGTCCAGCGACTGGCCGGCCATGCAGCGCGCCGCGATCTTGGCCAGCGACAGGCCGGTGGCCTTGGACACGTACGGCACGGTACGCGAGGCGCGCGGGTTCACTTCCAGCACGTAGACGATATCCTCGCCACCTACCTGCTGGATGGCGAACTGCACGTTCATCAGGCCGACCACGTTCAAGGCCTTGGCCATGGCGGCGGTCTGGCGCTTGAGTTCATCCACGGTGGCTTGCGCCAGCGAGTACGGCGGCAGCGAGCAGGCGGAGTCGCCCGAGTGCACGCCAGCCTGTTCGATGTGCTCCATCACGCCGCCGATAAACACGCGCTGGCCGTCGCACAGGGCGTCGACGTCGCACTCGATGGCGTCGTTCAGGAAGCGGTCCAGCAGCACCGGGGAGTCGTGCGACACCTTGACGGCCTCGCGCATGTAGCGCTCGAGGTCGCGCGGCTCGTGCACGATTTCCATCGCGCGGCCACCCAGCACGTACGACGGGCGCACCACCAGCGGGTAGCCGATCTCGGTGGCCAGGCGCAGCGCTTCGTCCTCGGCACGCGCGGTGCGGTTGGGCGGCTGGCGCAGGCCCAGCTCATGCAGCAGCTTCTGGAAACGCTCGCGGTCTTCGGCCGCGTCGATCATGTCGGGGCTGGTGCCGATGATGGGCACGCCGTTGGCTTCCAGGTCCAGCGCCAGCTTCAGCGGGGTCTGGCCGCCGTATTGCACGATCACGCCGACCGGCTTTTCGCGGTCGACGATTTCCAGCACGTCTTCCAGCGTCAGCGGCTCGAAGTAGAGGCGGTCCGAGGTGTCGTAGTCGGTCGATACGGTTTCCGGGTTGCAGTTGACCATGATGGTCTCGTACCCGTCTTCGCGCAGCGCCAGCGCGGCGTGCACGCAGCAGTAATCGAACTCGATGCCCTGGCCGATCCGGTTCGGGCCGCCGCCCAGCACCATGATCTTGCGATTGGTGGTGGGATCGGCTTCGCACTCGCCATGTTCGGCTTCATACGTGCCATACATGTAGGCGGTGTTGGTGGCGAACTCGGCAGCGCAGGTGTCCACGCGCTTGTACACCGGACGCACGCCGGCGGCATGGCGCGCGGCGCGCACGGCCTTGGGCTCGGCACCCATCAGCTTGGCCAGGCGGCGGTCGGAGAAACCCTTCTGCTTCAGGTGGCGCAGCTCGGCGGCCGACAGGCTGTCCAGCTTGCGCGCCTTGACTAGGTTCTCGGTCTTGACGATGTCTTCGATCTGGGCCAGGAACCACGGGTCGATCGCGGTCTCGGCGTGCACTTCTTCCAGCGACATGCCGATACGGAAAGCATCGCCCACGTACCAGATGCGGTCCGGGCCGGCTTCGCCGATTTCCTCGACGATCTCGTCGCGGTCGGAGGACTTGTCGTCCAGGCCGTCCACGCCGACTTCCAGGCCGCGCAGCGCCTTCTGGAAGGATTCCTGGAAGGTGCGGCCCATGGCCATCACTTCACCCACCGATTTCATCTGGGTGGTCAGGTGGCTGTCGGCCTGCGGGAATTTCTCGAAGGCGAAACGCGGCACCTTGGTCACCACGTAGTCGATCGACGGCTCGAACGAGGCCGGGGTCTGGCCGCCGGTGATCTCGTTCCTCAGTTCGTCCAGCGTATAGCCCACCGCCAGCTTGGCGGCGACCTTGGCAATCGGGAAGCCGGTGGCCTTGGAAGCCAGCGCCGACGAACGCGACACGCGCGGGTTCATCTCGATCACGATCATGCGGCCATCGGCCGGATTGATCGAGAACTGCACATTGGAGCCGCCGGTATCGACGCCGATCTCGCGCAGCACCGCCAGCGAGGCGTTGCGCAGGATCTGGTATTCCTTGTCGGTCAGGGTCTGGGCGGGCGCAACCGTGATGGAGTCGCCGGTATGGATGCCCATCGGGTCCAGGTTCTCGATCGAGCAGATGATGATGCAGTTGTCCTTCTTGTCGCGGACCACTTCCATCTCATACTCTTTCCAGCCCAGCAGCGATTCTTCGATCAGCAGCTCGCGGGTCGGCGAGAGATCCAGGCCGCGCTTGCAGATTTCCTCGAATTCTTCGCGGTTGTAGGCAATGCCGCCGCCGGAGCCGCCCAGCGTAAAGGACGGGCGGATCACGATGGGGTAGCCGCCGGTATTGGTTTCCTTGGCGATCTGCGACTGCACGGCCAGCGCTTCTTCCATCGAGTGGGCGATGCCGGACTTGGCCGAGCCCAGGCCGATCCTGGTCATCGCCTCCTTGAACTTCTGGCGGTCCTCGGCCTTGTCGATGGCTTCCGGCGACGCGCCGATCAGCTCGACCTTGTACTTGTCGAGCACGCCATGGCGATGCAGGTCCAGCGCGCAGTTCAGCGCAGTCTGGCCGCCCATGGTCGGCAGGATGGCGTCGGGACGCTCTTTCTCGATGATGCGCTCGACCACTTCCCAGGTAATCGGCTCGATGTAGGTCACATCGGCCGTGTTGGGATCGGTCATGATCGTGGCCGGATTGGAATTGACCAGGATGACCTTGAAGCCTTCCTCGCGCAGGGCCTTGCAGGCCTGGGCGCCGGAATAGTCGAACTCGCACGCCTGCCCGATGATGATGGGGCCGGCGCCGATGATCAGGATGCTCTTTATGTCTGTGCGCTTTGGCATTGCACGCTCTCATTATTGGCCGGCCCGCACACTCGCGCGGGCCGCACCGGATATCAGGATTCGATTCAGTTCAGGGTGGCCGTCGCCAGCTTGGCGCCGAAGCCGATGAACATGGCGCCCACCCCGCTCGCCATGCCCGCCGACAGGCGTCGTCGACGGCGAAACGCCTCGGCCAGCCTTGCGCCCACGAAGATGATCGTGGTCAGGTAGGCGAAGCTGCACAGCTGGCACACCAGCCCCAGCGCGACGAACGACAGCGCAGGATAGCCGAACTGCGGATCGACGAACTGGATGAAGAAGGAGATGAAGAACAGGATGGCCTTGGGGTTGAGCAGGCTCACCACCAGCGCCTTGCGCAACGGGTTGGTGGCGCGATCCACAGGTGCCTCGGCCGGTGCGGCACCTCCCGCCTCGCCGCCGCGGCGGGACCAGCCGCGCACGGCGCCGCGCAGCATCTGGAAGCCGATCCAGCCCAGATAGGCGGCACCGATGTATTTCACCACGTAGAACAAGGCCGGGCTGGCCTTCAGCAGCGAAGCCACCCCCGCCGCCGACAGCACCATCAGGATGGCGTCCCCCAGGAACACCCCGCAGGCGCCCTTGTAGCCCTCGCGCACGCCGCGCTGCGCTGCGACGGACAGCACATACATCGAATTCGGCCCCGGCAGCAGCACGATAAAGATCGTGCCGAGCACAAAGGTCCAGAAATCGGTAATGCCCAGCGCGGTATGCATGAAGGCGTTCATGGGATCGTCCTGCGGTCTGCTGTGTCTACCAAGCTTCTCGTCTCGTCTTCTTCGCTGCCCGCTTACCGGCGTGCGTCCGCCATCATCTTGGTGAAGCGGTCGAACAGGTAAGCCACATCGTTCGGGCCCGGCGAGGCTTCCGGGTGGCCCTGGAAGCAGAAGGCGGGCTTGTCGGTCAGCGCAAAGCCCTGCAGCGAGCCGTCGAACAGCGACACGTGGGTGGTGCGCACGTTGGCGGGCAGGGTGTCGGCGTCCACCGCGAAACCGTGGTTTTGCGAGGTGATCACCACACGGCCGTCGTCGACGTCCTTCACCGGATGGTTCGCGCCATGGTGGCCGAAACTCATCTTCAAGGTCTTGGCGCCAACAGCCAGCGCCATGATCTGGTGACCCAGGCAGATGCCGAAGGTGGGGATGCCACGCGCGATGAACTCACGGGTGGCACGGATCGCGTAGTCGCAGGGCTCGGGGTCGCCAGGGCCGTTCGACAGGAAAATACCGTCCGGGTTCAGCGCCAGCGCGTCCTCCGCGCTTGCCTGCGCCGGCAGCACGGTCACCTTGCAGCCGCGTTCGGCCAGCATGCGCAGGATGTTGAACTTGACGCCGTAGTCATAGGCCACCACGTGGAAACGCGGCGATTCCAGCTTGCCATAGCCGCGGCCCAGCGCCCATTCGGTCTGGTTCCATTCGTACGGCTCCTTGACCGACACCACCTTGGCCAGGTCCATGCCGGCCAGGCCGGGGAAAGAGCGCGCCAGGTCGATGGCCTTCTGCACATTGTCCTCGCCAGCCAGGATGCAGCCGTTCTGCGCACCCTTCTCGCGCAGGATACGGGTCAGCTTGCGGGTATCGATGCCGGCGATCGCCACCACCTTTTCCTGCTTGAGGTAATGGCCGAGGGAATGTTCCTTGCGGAAGTTGGAGGCCAGAAGCGGCAGATCCTTGATGATCAGGCCGGCGGCATGGACTTTCGTGGCTTCGACATCCTCAGCATTGACCCCGACATTGCCGATATGCGGATACGTCAGCGTGACGATCTGCCGGGAATAGCTGGGGTCGGTGAGGATTTCCTGGTAACCGGTAAGGGCGGTGTTGAACACCACTTCGCCGATGGTATGGCCGGAAGCGCCAATGGAATAGCCACGAAAGACCGTGCCGTCTGCAAGCGCGAGAATGGCGGACGGAAAAGACGGTAACACGGGTAGGCTCCTGCTGGATTCACCCCGTGACCGACCTGCTCAACGCCTCGTGCCCCGTTGTCCGGCGGGGGCGACAGGCCGCGCGATGGACGCGGCGCTTATCGCCAGGGCCGTTCACCCGGTGCTCGATACGCCACCTGAAACAAGGCGGCGGAGCAAAGGCGAAATGGGGGCGGCGGAAGGTGGAATTCGGTAGGCGCTAGGGTGAGGGGTTCTGAAAGCGAAACTTTTGGATTATACCTCGCGCCACCCATTTTCTCAAGTTATCAAGGACTTGCGGACGCCGTGCGGCTTGTCGCACACGCCGCGCTCCCGACCGGCGTACCGCCGGCGCCGGCCTGCACGGCTGGCGGC
>NZ_JARJLM010000441.1 GCF_029335485.1 Cupriavidus basilensis | reverse complement strand
GCAATGGCTTTGAGGCCGATGGCGCCGATGCAGGCAATGGCTTTGAGGCCCGCTTCGATTCCGAAGCCCTGTGGCAGCAGCTCGAAACCCAGTTCGGCGCGGATGCGCTGAACGGGCGCCAGGTCCTGATCGTCCGCGGCAATGGCGGGCGCGATTGGCTGGCGGAGCGCCTGCGTGCGGCGGGCGCCGAGGTGTGCGCCGTCGAAGCCTACCAGCGTTCCATCCCCACGCCGGGCAGCATGCAGTGGCAAGCGGTGCGCGACGGGCTCAAGCCGGGCGCGCCGCCACAGGCCTGGCTGCTGACCAGTTCCGAAGCGGTGCGCAATCTCGATGCGCTGGCGCGCCAGGCGCTCAGCCCGCAAGAGCTGGCCTGCCTGCGCCAGGTGCAGTGCATCGCGCCCCATGCGAGAATCGCCGAGCAGGCCGCCGCCCTGGGGTTTTCGCAATTGCTGCGTGCCGCGCCGGGCGACGAGGGGCTGCTGGCGGCTTGCCGCCAGTGGGCCCAGGCGCATGCCGGTCCGCCGGCGCCGATGCCGGTCGCGCTGCCGCCGGCAGGTGACGCGGCCTCCGTTTCCGTACCGGCGGCGGCTCCGTCGCCCCCGCCGGTCCAACCCGTCAATTCACCGCCAGCAACGTCAACGAAGGTCGATCGCGTGACGCAAGACACTACCTCCCCTCCCGCTGCCAGCCCGCCCCACGGGGCCGGCGCCTCGCTGCCCGCACGCGCTACGCCCCGGCTCAATCCATGGTGGCTGCTGCTCATCCTGCTGATCCTCGCCATTGGCGGCGGCTTCTGGTGGTTGCAGCAGCGCGTCGATCACCTGACCCAGGAGCTGGCGCGGCGCCAGCAGAGCAACGATGCGCTGGTGCAGGAAACCCGCGTGCTGTCGCGCAACGCGCAGGACACCGTCAAGGAACTGCAGGCCAAGGTCGGCGCGCTGGACGGCCAGGTGGGCGAGGCGCGCGACAAGCAGGCCGCGCTGGAACAGGTCTACCAGGACCTGATGCGCAACCGCGACGACTGGGAGATCGCCGAGATCCAGCAATTGCTGACCAATGCGGGGCAGCAACTGCAGCTGACCGGCAATGTGCAGGTCGCTCTCGCCGCGCTGCAAAGCGCCGACACCCGCCTGGCGCGTACCGACAAGCCCCAGTACAACCTGCTGCGCCGGGCCATCGCGCGCGATATCGCCCGCATGAAGGCGGTGCCCGACACCGACCTGACCGGCGCGGCCATCAAGCTTGACGAGGCCATCAACCAGGTGGACACGCTGCCGCTGCTGTCCAGCGAACGCATGCTCGAGCGCAGCGAGGCCGATGCGCGCAAATCGGACACCAAGGCCGAGGCCGCCGGCAAGGCCGGTAAGGCAGGGGCCGGCAAGCCCACCAGGAATGGCGTCAAGGACGAAGCCGCGTCGGCCGGCAATGCGGTCGGCAACTGGTTTGGCCGCTTGTGGGGCAATGTGCGCGACGAGCTGATGCAGGTCATCCGCATCCGGCGCGTGGACGATGCCCAGGCATTGCTGCTGACCGGCGACCAGGGCTGGTTCCTGCGCGAGAACGTCAAGCTGCGCCTGCTCAATGCGCGCCTGGCGCTGTTGTCCCGCAACGAGCCGGTGTTCCGCAACGACCTGGCGGCCGCGCAGGCGATGCTGGGGCGCTATTTCGATACCAAGTCGCGCCGCGTGCAGGCCGTGCTGACCCTGCTCAAGCAGGCCCAGGCCGGTGCCGTGACGGTGCAGTTGCCCACCATGGCGGAAAGCCTCGGCGCGCTGCAGGCGCTCAAGAAGGAGTAGCGCATGCGGCTTCTTTTCTGGGTGGCGATCCTGTTTGGCGGCGCGGTCGGGCTGGCGCTGTTTACGCAATTCAACCAAAGCAATGTGGTCCTGTTCTACCCGCCATACCGGGTCGAGCTCTCGCTGAACCTCGCGCTGGCCCTGCTGCTGCTGGCGTTTTTCGTGGTCTGGACCATCCTCACCACCGTGCGCCATCTGTCCGAGATGCCGGCACGCGCGGCGGCTTACCGCGAACGCAGCCGCATGAACCGCGCGCAGGCAGCCTTGCGCGAGGCCATCGAGAACCTGTTCGCCGGACGCTTCGCCCGCGCCGAGCGCACGGCGCGCGAGGCCCAGGCCTGGCCCGAGCAGGCCCAGACCGCGGCGCTGATCGGCGCGCGCGCGGCGCACCGCATGCAGGAAACCGAGCGCCGCGACGCCTGGATGGCGCAGGTCACCGATCCCGAGCGCGAACAGGCGCGGCTGGTGTCGATGGCCGAATTGCTGGTCGACGCGCGCGACGCCGAAGGCGCGCTGGAAACCATCGCGCAATTGCAGTCGCAGGGCTCGCGCCAGATCCATGTGCAGCGCATCGCCCTGCGCGCGCACCAGCACCTGAAGAACTGGGCTGAAGTCCTGCGCCTGGCGCGCTCGCTGGAGAAGCGCAACGCCCTGCATCCGGTGCTCGCGCTGCGCCTCAAGCAGATGGCCTGCGAAGCCCTGCTGGAAGAGCGCCGCCACGACAGCGAGGCATTGCACGATCTCTGGCGCTCGCTATCTGCCGACGAACGCCGCGCGGCCCGCATCGCTGAACCCGCTGCGCGTTACTTCGCCGCGCTTGGCCGCCAGGACGAGGCCCGCAAGATCGTGGAGGACGCGCTCAAGGTCAACTGGGATAGCCGGCTGGTATTGCGCTATGCCGAGTGCGCCGAGCCGGGCCACGCGCTGCCGCAGATCCAGCAGGCCGAGAAATGGCTGGCGCAGCATCCGGTGGATGCGGACCTGTATTACACGCTGGGCATGCTGTGCCTGGGCGAGAAGCTCTGGGGCAAGGCGCAGGCGAGTTTCGAGCGGGCGCTGAAGTATGCGGATGGGGATTTGCAGAAGCGGTTGCGGGTCAGGGCGCATCTGGCGTTGGCGAGGTTGTATGAGGAAACCGAGAGGCCGGAGGAGGCGCAGCGGCATTATCGGGAGAGTGCCATGCTGGCGGCGTGAGGGTTTGTTGCTTGTGGGGTTGACTGCCACGTCAAAGGCTTCACTGCCCAAGAAGCCGTTTCAGAAATGATTCTGGCGTCGTTGCGCGGCCTTGCCGTACCCGTTGTCCTGTCTGTGGCCGCGCGCCTAGCCAGGACCGCTTCGCTTCATTTTGAAACGGCCTCTAACTTCAAAGTCAAAGGTAGTTTCACCTCCCCTTCGGGGAGTCGTATCGCCACGGCTCGCTTCGCATCGCCGTGGGTGTGGCCCGGTACGGGCCTCACATGTCATTGTCTTGCGTCGGTTTGCTCCCCGACTGCGGGAGCGGGTGGGCGCTCGTTATGCCGAGGCATTCAACCCGCAGCCACCGCCTTGCGCGCAAACGCTGCCAGCGCATCCAGCACCTCGTCCGGCTTTTCGCCCATCAGCGCATGCCCGCAGGGCACCGTGACGGTGCTGGCCGAGGCCATCTTTGCCGCCAGTGCCTGCGCGGCCTTGGGCGAGGTCATCATGTCCTTGCTGCCGGTGATGAACAGCGTCGGGCAGCGCACGGCCGCCACCGCGGCATCTCCGTTGGCGTAGGCATTGCACGCCGAGAAGTCGTTATGGAAGACGTGGCCTTCGGGATTGCGCTGCGCCACCCTTTCCATCAGGCGCTGGCTGCCGCCCTGCATCCACGAGCCCGGGCCCGGCGAGGAAGGCTTGTTGGCGAGGCTGGAGTGCGACCAGGCGTTGACCATGGCGATGGCCTGGTCCACGCGGTTGAGCGACGCATCGAGCAAGGTGTCGGCGACCTTCATCGGATAGGCCGTGGCAAGCAGGGCGATGCCGCGCACCGCGTCCGGGTGGCGCGCCGCGGTTTCCAGTGCGATCAGCGATCCCATGCTGTGCCCGAACACCAGCGCAGGGGCGGTCACGCCGGCCGCGCGCACCAGTTCGATCACCCAGTCGGCCATGGCTTCGACCGTCTTGAGCGGCTCGCCCTCGCTGCGGTTGTGCCCCGGCAGGTCCACCGCCAGCACGCTGAAGCCGTGGTGGGCGAACCAGCGCGTCTGCAGGGCCCAGACGCTGTGGTCGTTCTGCGCGCCGTGCACGAACACGGCGCAGGGCAGGGCGGGATCGAAGGGTTTGCCGCCGGTATAGGCATAGGCCTTGCGGCCTGCGATCGTCAGTTCCATCAGGCTTGCCCTCCCTTGCCGTTCATGGCGCGCTCGGCGGCCTTGAGGCCGCGCTTGAGGTCGTCGATCAGGTCGTCCGGGTCTTCCAGGCCGACCGACAGGCGGATGGTGCCTTCGCCGATGCCGGCCGCCTGCAGCGCCGCGGCGTCCATGCGGAAGTGCGTGGTGGAGGCGGGATGGATCACCAGCGAGCGGGCGTCGCCCACATTGGCCAGGTGCGAGAACAGCGCCAGGCTTTCGATAAAGCGCTGGCCCGCGGCACGGTTGCCCTTGAGGTTGAAGCTGAACACGGCGCCCGCGCCGCGCGGCAGCAGGCGCTTGGCGAGTTCGTAGTCCGGGTGGGACTCCAGTTCCGGATAGGCGACCGACTCGACCATCGGGTGCGACACCAGGAACTGCACCACGCGGCGCGCGTTCTCCACATGCCGGGCCATGCGCAGCGGCAGCGTCTCGATGCCCTGTAGCAGTTGCCAGGCGGCCATCGGGTTCAGGCAGGCGCCGAAGTCGCGCAGGCCTTCGCGGCGGGCGCGCAGCAGGAAGGGCGCCACCGTGCTCTCCTCGGTGAACACCATGTTGTGGAAACCGGCATACGGCTCCGACAGTTCGGGGAAGCGCCCGGAGGCTTCGAAGTCGAAGGTGCCGCCTTCCACCAGGACCCCGCCGATGGTGGTGCCGTGGCCGCCCAGGAACTTGGTGGCCGAGTGGTAGAGCAGGCCGGCGCCGTGATCGAACGGCTTGAGCAGGTAGGGCGTGGTGAAGGTGGAGTCCACCAGCAGCGGGATGCCGTTCTCCTGGCCGAGCTGGGCCAGGGTCGGGATGTCGAGCACGTCCAGCCCGGGATTGCCCAGGGTCTCGCCGAACAGCAGCCTGGTCTGCGGCCGGATCGCCGCGCGCCAGGCGTCGATGTCGCGCGCCTGCACGAAGGTGGTCTCGATGCCGAAGCGGCGCAGCGTGTAGTGCAGCAGGTTGTGCGAGCCGCCGTACAGGGCGCTGGACGCCACCACGTGCGAGCCCGCGCCCATCAGGGTGGCCACCGCCAGGTGCAGCGCGGCCTGGCCGGAGGCCACGCCGATCGCGCCAGCGCCGTTCTCCAGGGCGGCGACGCGCTCCTCGAAGACGGCCACGGTCGGGTTGGAAATGCGCGAGTAGACATGGCCCGCGCGCTCCATATTGAATAGCGAAGCAGCATGCTCGCTGTCGCGGAAGACGAAGGAGGTCGTCAGGTGGATAGGCGTGGCCCTGGCCCCCGTGGCGGGGTCGGGGGCGGCGCCGGCATGCAGCGCGAGTGTGTCGAATCGGGTACCGGACATGGCTTCAAGGGCAAGAGTTGTCTCCGGTGCGCATCGTAGCATCCGCTGCCGCCGGCACGCATGGCAAACCGCTCCGGCAGTTTTGGCGCGGCCCGCGCTTTACTTGGGCGGCTGGTTTCGGCTAGGATCGGCGCATCAGGCCGTGCCGGCAGCGGCGGGCAACAAATAGCAAAACAGCAGATTCAGCCAGCGGAGGCCATCATGAAAGTCAGCGACATCCTGCAAATCAAGGGCAACACGCTCTTTACGGTCAAGCCGGATACGTCACTGCTGCTCGCGGTCAATACCATGGCGGAGCACGATATCGGCTCGCTGGTGGTGATGGAATACGGCGAACTGGTAGGCATGCTGACCTTCCGCGAGATCATCAAGACCCTGGCCGCCAACGGCGGTGCCGTCGGCACCACCACCCTGCGCAAGGTGATGGACGACGCGCCGCTCACCTGCACCATGGAAACCGACGTCAACGAGGTCCGCCGCATGATGCTGGAGCGCCACACCCGCTATCTGCCGGTGCTGGACAACCGTACCCTGATGGGTGTGATTTCCTTCTATGACGTGGCCAAGGCGGTGGTGGAAGAGCAGAGTTTCGAGAACCGCATGCTCAAGGCTTATATCCGCGACTGGCCGGAAGAAAAGACCGATTGAGCCTCCTGCCGGGGCGAGGGCCGGGTCGCGTCGGGGCCGATATCCCGCTGCGGCCGGACCCAAGGCGTGCTCCGGCAAGGCGGGTGCGGTCGTGATGAATATGCAAGGTGCCGCAAGAATCCCTTTCCATGGCGTGCCGCGGCTGTGGTAGCGTCTTGCCAGCGACGTCGCCGCCGGGCGCCAGCAAGCCCGTCCGGCTTGCCGGGGTCACCTATTCCTGCCTAAATGAGCCAACAAAACCAATTCCGCCTGCTCGGCAAGCGCCGCTTTGCCCCGTTCTTCTGGACCCAGTTCCTGGGCGCCATGAACGACAACCTGTTCAAGGTTGCCTTTACTTCGCTGGTTACCTACCATACCGCGCTGTTCGAAGGGGTTGACGCCAAGAGTGCAGCGTTCCTGATTTCCGCCATCTTTATTGCCCCCTTCGTGCTGTTCTCGGCGACCAGTGGGCAGATTGCCGACAAGATCGAGAAATCGAAGCTGATCCGGCTGGTGAAGACGCTGGAGATCGGCATCATGCTGCTGGGCCTGGCCGGTTTTGCCCTGCACAGCGCGGCCCTGCTCTATCTGGGCACCTTCCTGATGGGGCTGCACTCGACGGTGTTCGGGCCGGTCAAGTTTGCCTACCTGCCGCAGCACCTGGACGAGACCGAGCTGGTGGGCGGCAACGGGCTGGTGGAAATGGGCACCTTCGTCGCCATCCTGCTCGGCACGCTGCTGGGCGGCGAGCTGGCCGGCCTCACGCACGGCGAACGGATCGTCGGTCCGTTCTATGTCGGCGGCGCCTGCGTGCTGCTGGCGCTGGCCGGCCGGCTGGTGTCCGCGCGCGTGCCGGATTCGCCGGCGCCGCAGCCGGACCTGCGCATCAACTGGAACCCCTTCACCGAGACCTGGCGCAACCTCAAGCTGGCGCGCACCGACCGTACGGTGTTCCTCAGCCTGCTGGGCATTTCGTGGCTCTGGTTCCTGGGCGCCACCTTCCTGACCTCGTTTTTCAGCTTCGCCAAGGACGTGCTGGGCGGCGACCAGAACGTGGTGACGCTCTTGCTGGCGGTGTTCTCGCTCGGCATCGGCACCGGATCGCTGCTGTGCGAGCGGCTGTCCGGGCGCCACGTCGAGATCGGGCTGGTGCCGTTCGGCTCGATCGGCATGACGGTATTTGCGATCGATCTCTTCCTGGCCAGCCACGGCGAGCAGCATGCCGAACTGTCGGGGCTCGCCGGCTTTGCCGCCGACCCACGCCACTGGCGCGTGCTGGCCGACCTGTTCCTGCTGGCGATGTTCGGCGGTTTCTACAGCGTGCCGCTGTACGCGCTGATCCAGAGCCGCTGCGCGCCGACCCACCGGGCGCGCATCATCGCCGCCAACAATATTCTCAACAGCTTCTTCATGATCGGCTCCTCGCTGCTGGCGGTGGCGCTGACGCAGGCAGGCTTCAGCATCCCGCAGCTGTTCCTGGTGGTCGGCTTGCTGAACGCGGTGGTGGCCATCTACATCTACAGCCTGGTGCCGGAGTTCCTGCTGCGCTTTATCGCCTGGATCCTGGTGCACACGGTCTACCGCCTGCAGCGCGTCAACGCCGACCGCATTCCGGCGCAAGGCCCGGCGGTGCTGGTGTGCAACCATGTCAGCTTTGCCGACGCAGTGGTGCTGATGGCCGCCAGCCCGCGCCCGGTGCGCTTCCTGATGGACCACAACATCTTCAAGGTGCCGCTGATGTCGTGGTTTTTCCGCCAGGCCAAGGCGATCCCGATCGCGCCGGCCCACGAGGATCCGCAGATGCTGGCGCGCGCCTATGACGAAGTGGCGCGGGCGCTCGGCGAGGGCGACCTGGTCTGCATCTTCCCCGAGGGCAAGATCACGGCAAACGGCGAACTCAACCCGTTCAAGCAAGGCGTGCAGCAGATCATCCGGCGCACCCCCGTGCCGGTGGTGCCGATGGCGCTGCGCGGGCTGTGGGGCAGCTTCTTTTCCCGCAAGGGCGGGTCGGCCATGTCGCGTCCGTTCCGGCGCGGCATCCTCAACCGGCTCGAGCTGGTCGTAGGCGACCCGATCGCGCCGGAGCTTGCCACGCCGGAAAGCCTGCAGCAGGTGGTGCAGGGCCTGCGCGGCGAATGGCGCTGACGCGCCGTCCGCGTCGCCGGGCCAGCCTGATATCGCCGAGCGAAAGGAGTCGGCAACCATGATCACGCTCTATACCTTTGGGCCGGCATTCGGCCTGCCCGATGCCAGTCCTTTTGTCACCAAGGCCGAGATGCTGCTCAAGCTCGCGGGGCTGCCGTACCGCGCCGAGCGCGGCGGCCTGCGGCGCGCGCCCAAGGGCAAGCTGCCCTATCTCGACGACGAGGGCCGTGTGGTGGCGGATTCCACGCTGATCCGCTGGCACCTGGAAAAGACCTATCACGTCGACCTGGACGACGGGCTGACGCCCGCCCAGCGCGGTACCGCCTGGGCGGTGGAGAAGATGCTGGAAGACAACTTCTACTGGGCGGTGGCCGACGCGCGCTGGAACCATGACGCCAATTTCGCGCGGGGCCCGGCCACGTTCTTCCGCTCCGTGCCCTGGCCGCTGCGGGGGCTGGCGATGCGCTTCGTGCGCGCCAAGATCCGTCGCATCCTGTGGACGCAGGGCCTTGGCCGCCATAGCCCGGCCGACCTAGCCGCGATCGCCAGCCGGGACGTGGCGGCCGTGGCCGATGTGCTGGGCGGGCAGCCTTACCTGATGGGCGACAAGCCCTGCGGCGCCGACGCCACCGTCTTTGCCTTCATGGCCGGCGCGCTGTGCCCTTTGTTCGACACGCCGATCCGCACGGCGGCCGAGTCCCATCCCAATCTGGTCGCCTATGTCGCGCGGATGCAGGCCCGGTATTACCCGGGCCTGGCGCCCGCGCAGGCGGCCTGACGTTGCCGGTGCCGGCCTGAGGGCGGTGCCGCGGCGGGTGCTGGCTGTCCGGCGCCGTGCCGCCGTTCGCCAGGGCCGGGCCAGCCGGGCGGCAAAAGCCTTACAATGTAGCCCGTTCTCCAATTATCACGCCCTCCGCGGTTCCCCATCATGTCCGGCAATACCCTCGGCCTGCTCTTCACTGTCACCACTTTCGGCGAATCGCACGGGCCGGCCATCGGCGCGGTGGTTGACGGTTGCCCGCCGGGCATGGAACTGAGCGAGGCCGATATCCAGATCGATCTCGACCGCCGCAAGCCGGGCACTTCCCGCCACGTCACGCAGCGCCAGGAAGCCGACCAGGTCGAGATCCTGTCCGGCGTGTTCGAGGGCAAGACCACGGGTACGCCGATCTGCCTGCTGATCCGCAATACCGACCAGCGCAGCAAGGACTACGGCAATATCGTCGAGACCTTCCGGCCGGGGCACGCCGACTACACCTACTGGCAAAAATACGGCATCCGCGACTATCGTGGCGGCGGCCGTTCGTCGGCGCGCCTGACGGCGCCGGTGGTGGCGGCGGCGGCGGTGGCCAAGAAATGGCTGCGCGAGCAATACGGCACCGAGATCCGGGGCTATATGTCGCAACTGGGCGAGATCCGCGTGCCCTTCGTGGACTGGACGGAAGTGCCGCAGAATCCCTTCTTCGCCCCCAATGCCGAGATCGTGCCGGAACTGGAAACCTATATGGACGCGCTGCGCCGCGACGGCGACTCCGTCGGCGCGCGCATCGAGGTGGTGGCCAGCCATGTGCCGGTAGGCCTGGGCGAGCCGCTGTTCGACAAGCTCGACGCCGATATCGCCCATGCCATGATGGGCATCAATGCCGTCAAGGGCGTGGAGATCGGTGCCGGGTTTGACAGCGTCAGCCAGCGCGGCAGCGTGCATGGCGACGAGCTCACCGCCGAAGGGTTCCGCGGCAATAACGCCGGCGGGATGCTGGGCGGCATCTCGACCGGCCAGGACGTGACCGTTTCGATCGCGATCAAGCCGACTTCCAGCATCCGCACCCCGCGCGAATCCATCGACAAGGCAGGTCAGCCCGCCACGGTGGAGACCTTCGGTCGCCACGATCCCTGCGTGGGCATCCGCGCCACCCCCATCGCCGAAGCCATGCTGGCACTGGTGCTGATGGACCACGCGCTGCGCCACCGTGCCCAGTGCGGCGACGTCAAGGTCGATACCCCGCGCATTCCTGCCCAGTCACCGCAGTCCAGCCAGTCGCGCTGAGTTGGCGCAGGCGGAACCGCACGCCCATGCCCCGGCTGCCGGGCGCGTCTCCGAGACGCGCTTTGGCTTGTTTTACCTCGGCTATTACGGCTATGTCGGCGTCATCTCCCCCTATGTAAGCCTGTTCTTCGCCGGGCGCGGTTTTACCCCGGTGCAGATCGGCGTGCTGATGGCATGCTTCCAGGTCAGCCGCATCGTCGGCCCGTATTTCTGGGGCTGGCTGTCGGACGTGATGCATACCCGGGTGCGCCTGCTGCGCCTGGCTGCCGTCACGGCCCTGTTGGCCTTCCTGATGGTGCCCGGCGTGACCAGCTACGGCGGCATGATGGCGATGATGATCGGGCTGAACCTGATCACCAGCGCCATGTCGCCGTTGGGCGACGCGCTCACCATCTCCACGCTGCGCCGCTACGGCGCCTTTGACCACCGCTACGGGCGCATCCGCATGTTCGGCTCGGCCGGCTTCATCGCGGCCGTGCTGCTGGGCGGGGCGTTGTTCGAGCAATTCGGCATGGAGATGTTCCCGTGGCTGGCGAGCAGCATGCTGGCGCTGTTCCTGGTGGTGGTGTTCGGCATGCGCGACGCGCCCGAGGAAGGGCCGCGCGTCAGGCCGCCGCCCGCGCTGCCCTTGCTGCGCCGGCCCGACGTGGCGTGGTTCTTCGGCTCGGCCTTCCTGATGATGTTTGCCCACGCCGCGCTGTACGTGTTCTATTCGCTCTATCTCGAGCAGCTTGGCTACAGCAAGTTCGCCATCGGCGTGATGTGGACCATCGGCGTGGTCGCGGAGATTGTTTTCTTTTTCTACCAGGGGCGCCTGTTTGGCAGCGTGCCGCTGCGGGCCATCCTGACAGGCACCTTTGTGCTGGCTGCGATCCGCTTCGGCCTGACCGGATATCTTGCCAAGCTGTCGTGGCTGATGGCACTGGTGCAGGTGCTGCATGCGGCCACCTTCGGTGCGCATCACAGTGCCAGCCTGAAACGCCTGCAGCGCTGGTTTGCCGGCCCGTTGCAAGGCCGCGGACAGGCGCTCTACACCGGCCTTTCCTATGGCCTTGGCGGTACCTTGGGCGGGCTGGCGATGGGCTGGACCTGGAAGGCGCTGGGCCCGGCCCATACCTTCGGGCTGGCCGCGCTGGCGGCGGCCGGCGGTGCGCTGTGCGCGCTGATGACCTTCCGTACGGAAGCCGCTGCCGAGGCCGCCGCCGCGCGGTGACGGGCGGCGGGCGCCGGCGTGCTCAGACCAGGCCTGCCACGTACCCGGCCAGCGCCAGCGAGGAGGTCAGCCCAGGCGATTCGATGCCGAACAGGTTGACCAGTCCAGGTACGCCGTGGGTAGCGGGACCATCGATGCGGAAATCCGCCGCCGGCTCGTCCGGCCCGCTGATCTTGGGGCGGATGCCGGCATAGCCCGGCTGCAGCGCGCCGTCGGCCAGTTCCGGCCAGTAATTCCGTACTTCACCATAAAAGCTGTCGGCATCGGCCGGGTCGACGCTGTATTCGATCTCGTCGATCCAGCGCACATTGGGGCCGAAGCGTGCCTGGCCGCCGAGGTCGATGGTCAGGTGCACGCCCAGCCCGGCGGCTTCCGGCACCGGATAGATCAGCCGCGAGAAGGGCGCGCGTCCTGCCAGCGTGAAATAGCACCCCTTGGCGTAGTGCTGCGGCGGCACCTGTCCGGCCGGCATGCCCTCGATGCTGCGTGCCAGCGCCGGTGCCGTGAGCCCGGCCGAGTTGATCACGGTACGGGCCAGCAGCGTGGTGCCGGCCGCGTCATCCTGGCTGCCGACGTCCAGCCGGATGCCATCCGGCGTGACGGCGCCGCCTGCTACGGGCGACTGCACCGCCAGCATGGCGCCGGCGTTCTCGGCGTCGCCCAGCAGGGCCAGCATCAGGCCATGGCTGTCGATAATACCGGTGGAGGGCGAGAGCAGGGCGGCGCGGCACCGCAGGTTTGGCTCCAGCGCCTGCGCCTCGGCCTGGCCGAGCAGTTGCATATCATGCACGCCGTTGGCGGTGGCCTTGGCCCGGATGCTCTCCAGTGTGGCGACCTGGGCGTCGGTGGTGGCCACGATCAGCTTGCCGCAACGCCGGTGGCTGATGTGGCGCGAGGCGCAGTAGTCGTACAGCATGGCCTTGCCGCGCACGCACATCGCCGCCTTGAGCGAGCCCGCCGGATAGTAGATGCCGGCATGGATCACTTCGCTGTTGCGCGCGCTGGTGACGGTGCCGAAGGTGTTCTCCGCTTCCAGGATGATGACCTCGCGGCCTTGCAGGGCCAGTTGCCTCGCCACGGCGAGGCCCACCACGCCCGCGCCGATCACTACGCAATCCACTTGCTCCATTGTCTTCCTCTTGTTCTTTGCTGTTTTCCGTTGTTGCCGGGACGGCGGTGACTGCTGCGGCTGGCTTGCGCCTGGTGTGGCAAGGCTAGCCCAACGCCAGCTGCGGCGTTCAGGGGCTGACCGAGGCCGGTGAGGCACGGGTTGTGCGCTGCCTGCACGATGGCATGGCGGAAAGGCCCGGCGGCCGCGGCGCTGGCGAAATCCTCCGCATGCCGGCGCATGTCCGCCAGCGCGGCGCGAATGGCTTGCAGGTCGTTGCCGCTACCTCGCTGCGCGGCCATTCCCGCGCAAGCGCATTCCACCACCATACGCAGTTCGAACAGCTGGGCCAGGGTAGGGCCGCCTTGCGGCGCGCCGAGCATGCGCCATACCTGGCTGGATGGGTTGGTTTGGCAGCCTGTCAGACAGATTTCGGCAAAATTCTGTGAGCAAACCGGCCCGGCGTCAAGGCGCGGGCCAGCCCGCGCGGGATTCGTGCTCAAGGTTTGCCGTGAATGCGCCGATAGCAAGCCAGATGCGATGCGCTATTCACACGGTACCTTGCGGCAGCTTCTTGCCGGACTACGCGCATGGCCGTCGGCCCCGCGCGGCGTTCCGGCGGGTTCATGCAGCCGTGCCCCGTGTTGCGCGCCTCGCCAGGTGGTGGCCGGGGGACTTCCGTCCCGCGGCCGCCGTTGGATCCGCCATGCCCCGCAGGTGGGCGCACACCGCTCTCTTTCCATGATTGCACTCACACCCAACGATCTCCCGGTCGGGCAACCCTTGCCCTGGTCCTTGCTGGACGAGGGCGGAAACCTTGTGCTCGGAAGCGGCAGCGTGATCCCGGAAGAGCGCGATATCGCCCTGGTTTTCCGCCATGGCGCCGTGTGCCGTCCCACCAGCGAGCCGGGTGAGCAGGCGGAAGGCGCCCGGCCGGCCCACGTCGGGCCGCTCGGGCTGCAGGTCGGCACGCTGCTGCAGATCAAGTCGCAAGGCCAGGTCGGACGTGCCGCCGCCAGCCGGCTGATCGGTTTCGTCGAACAGGGCTTGTTCGTGACCTGGCCGCAACTGGGCGGAAAGGAATTGCAGCTCCAGCCTGGCGAGACCATCCTGCTGCGCGGATTCTCCGGTCACGCCATCCTCAGTTTCGAGTCCACCGTGACCGCGATCTGCCGCAGTCCGTTCCGTTACCTGGTCTTGTCGGCACCCGCGGAGTTGAAACAGATCCCGGTGCGCAAGGCGGCCCGCGTGCCGACCCGGCTGGCTGCCTACCTGGTGGATCCCGGCGGCGGCGCGGCGGACGAGGCGCCGGACGGGGCCCAGGCCGACGCCGCGTACCCCCTCCAGCCGTCCCGGCTGGTGTTGCTGACAGACCTGAGCACCGGCGGTGCGCAGGTCGAGCTTGCAGGGCCGGTGCCGGCGCCCGGCACGCCGATACGCTTGTGCTTTCACCTGCGCACCGCCGCTCTGGACAGCGAGATCATGGTCGACGGCGTGGCGCGCAGCCCGTTGCCGGCACCGGCCGATGCCGATTTCCCGGTGTTCGGCGTCGCCTTCGACATGCTCGGCGAACGCGAGCTGACGCTGTTGCAGTGCTTTATCTACGAACAGTTGCTGGCCAGTGCCAGCATGCAGGTCCCGGGCTGAAGCCTGGCGCTGTGCCGCCCAGGTAGGGGGCGCGTTTGGCGTTGCCGGACGCCAGGCCGCGCTACCGGCATTCGCCGGTGTTGCCAGCGACCTCCCGCCTGCGGGCCCGAGAAGACAAAAAAAGCGGCACCGGATCGGGTGCCGCTTCTGCGTCTAGCTGGCCCTGGGGCCGGCTTACATATTCACGTAGTTCGGGCCGCCGCCGCCTTCCGGCGTCACCCACACGATATTCTGCGTGGGATCCTTGATGTCGCAGGTCTTGCAATGCACGCAGTTCTGCGCGTTGATCTGCAGGCGCTCCTTGCCGTCGTCGTTCTGCACGAACTCGTATACGCCGGCAGGGCAGTAGCGGCTTTCAGGCCCGGCAAACTTGTCCCAGTTGACGTTGACGGGCACGCTTGCATCCTTCAGCGTCAGGTGGGCCGGCTGGTTTTCCTCGTGGTTGGTGTTGCTGATGAACACCGAGCTGAGGCGGTCGAAGGTCAGCTTGCCGTCCGGCTTGGGATAGACGATCTGCTGGCACTCGGCGGCCGGCTTGAGGTAGACATGGTCCGGCTTGTCGCGGTGGATGGTCCAGGGCGGGTTGCGGATGCCCAGCTTGGGCAGCAGCCATTGCTCGATGCCGGTCATCAGCGTGGCGGTGGTGCGGCCTTTCTTGAACCACTGCTTGAAATTCTTCGACTGCAGCAGTTCCTTGTGCAGCCAGCTGTTCTCGAAGGCGGTCGGGTAGGCCGTGAGTTCGTCGTGCTGGCGGTTCGCCTGCAGCGCTTCGTACGCGGCCTCGGCGGCCATCATGCCGGTCTTGATGGCGGCATGGCTGCCCTTGATGCGCGAGGCGTTCAGGTAGCCCGCATCGCAGCCGACCAGGGCGCCGCCCGGGAATACCGTCTTGGGCAGCGACAGCAGGCCGCCGGCCGTGATGGCGCGCGCGCCATAGCCGATGCGCTTGCCGCCCTCGAAGTACTTGCGGATCTCCGGGTGCGTCTTGAAGCGCTGGAATTCCTCGAAAGGCGAGAGCCAGGGGTTGGTGTAGTCCAGGCCGACCACGAAACCCACCGCCACCTTGTTGTCTTCCATGTGGTACAGGAAGGAGCCGCCATAGGTGGCCGGGTCCAGCGGCCAGCCGGCGGTGTGCACTACCAGGCCAGGCTGGTGCTTGGCTGGGTCGATCTCCCACAGTTCCTTCAGGCCGATGCCGTAGCTCTGCGGATCCTTGCCGGCATCGAGCTTGAACCTGGCGATCAGCTGCTTGCCAAGGTGGCCGCGCGAGCCCTCGGCGAAGATCGTGTACTTGGCATGCAGCTCCATGCCGAGCTGGAAGTTTTCGGTGGGCTCGCCTTCTTTGTTGATGCCCATATTGCCGGTGGCCACACCCTTGACCGAGCCGTCGTCGTTGTAGAGCACCTCTGCGGCCGGGAAGCCGGGGAAGATCTCAACGCCCAGGCCTTCGGCCTGCTGCCCCAGCCAGCGCACGAAATTGGACAGGCTGACGATGTAGTTGCCGTGGTTCTGGAAGCATTCGGGCAACAGCGGGGCGCCCTTGCCGCCGGTTTCGTCCAGGAACAGGAACTTGTCCTCGGTCACCGGCTGGTTGAGCGGGGCACCCAGTTCCTTCCAGTTGGGGAACAGTTCATTCAGCGCGCGCGGGTCCATGATGGCGCCGGACAGGATGTGGGCGCCGGCCTCGGAGCCTTTTTCCAGCACGCAGACATTGACTTCGCTGCCTTTCTCCTGGGCGAGCTGCTTCAGGCGGATGGCAGTAGCCAGGCCGGCGGGACCGCCGCCGACGATGACCACGTCGTATTCCATGGCCTCGCGGGGGCCGTATTGCTCCAGGAGCTGTTGCTGATTCATTGTCTCTAACCCTCTATTCTTGGCAACTTGCGCGCAATTGTGGGAAATGCCGTGTCCGGTGATACGGGGAATGCGATGATCGGGGGGAACAAGGGGGCAAGGGATCGGAAACCGGCGGCGCCGATGGCGGCGGTCTGCGCGATTTTCCTCTTTCCCTTTGCGGCCCGAGTTCTTAGAATCTCCGGCATTGTCCGGGACTCGCCATGGTCAGGCAAGATTTTTTTTGGAACGACCGTTCTTTTTTTTGATATGCTGCCTTCCATTTCGCCTGGGCAGTTTCGTGCGGAGCACCCGGTGAACGCGGCCATGGCAGGCGCCGCCGGGGGTTCCCGAACATAGAGGTCAATATGGGATTGTCGATCAATCTGGAAGGCAAGGTTGCGCTGGTGACAGGCGCGTCGAGCGGTCTGGGCACGCGTTTTGCCCACGTGCTGGCGTCCGCCGGCGCCAAGGTGATACTGGCGTCGCGGCGCACCGAACGGCTCAAGGAGCTGCGTGCGGCGATCGAGGCCGAAGGGGGCAGCGCCCATGTGGTGCGGCTCGACGTGACCGATCCCGACAGCATCCGCGCTGCCGTGGCGCATGCCGAGACCGAGGCCGGGGCGATCGATATCCTGGTCAATAACTCGGGCGTGTCCACCACCCAGCGCCTGACGGACGTGACGCCCGACGATTTCGATTTCGTCTTCGACACCAATACGCGGGGCGCATTCTTCGTGGCGCAGGAAGTGGCCAAGCGCATGATCGCACGCGCCAAGGGGGCCGAGAAGAACGGCAATCCGCTGCCGCAGTCCCGCATCGTCAATATCGCCTCGGTGGCCGGGCTCAAGGTGCTGTCGCAGATCGGCGTGTACTGCATGAGCAAGGCCTCGGTGGTGCACATGACCAAGGCCATGGCGCTGGAATGGGCGCGCCATGGCATCAATGTCAATGCCATCTGCCCCGGCTATATCGATACCGATATCAACCACCATCACTGGAACACCGACGCCGGCCAGAAGCTGATCCAGATGCTGCCGCGCAAGCGCGTGGGCAAGCCCGAGGACCTGGATGGCCTGCTGCTGCTGCTGGCGTCCGACCAGTCGCAATTCATCAACGGCGCCATCATCACCGCCGACGACGGCATGGTGTAGGCGGCTGCGGGCCGCTGCGCCCGCATGCAGGCAAGTCCGCCCCGCCGCGCGCCATAAGCGCGGGCAGGGCGCGTTGTGCGTTGGCCCTGGGCTTATCCGGTCCCCTTGGGCGTGACGTGCGCGGCGGCTTGCCGGGCAGCCTGGCGGCGCGGGCCGCGGTAGGGCGTGCGCCCGTGTACTGCGCGGCGTGGAAGCGAGCAAAAATTCCCGCGTGAGCCGCAGTCTTGGCATAATCCCCATGTCTTGAGATTAAGTCTTTACATAATTCAAAGAATATCCGCGAACGGCCGCAAGCGCCGCGCGGACCGGACCGGAGGCCGGGGAGATGCAAGCAGATCGGGAGGGACGGCGCGACGCCGACCCGCAACAAATCGCGGCCATGCCGGACGAGACTGGCGCCAGCCAGTCATTGGGAAATGACCGGGAAGGCGGCCAGGAAAGCGGTTTCAGGGTTTCGCCGCGGCTCGAGGACTGGGTCGGCGTGATCGTCATGGCGCTGCTGGTGTGCATCACCTTTGCCAACGTGGTGGTCCGGTATTTCACCGATGAGTCCTTTGCCTGGACCGAGGAATTCTCCGTTTTCCTGATGATCGTGCTGGCGCTGGTGGCCGGCAGCGCCGCGGTGGCGCGCGACCGCAATATCCGCATCGAATTCTTCTTCGAGCGCGGCAGCGCGGCCCGGCAGCGGCGTCTTGCGGTGTTGTCGGCGCTGGCCGTGGCGGCGATGTTCGTCGCGCTGGCGGTGCTGGGCGCGCGCATCGCGTGGGATGAATACACCTTTGGCGAGACCTCGCCCGGCATCGGGGTGCCGAGCTGGTGGTACTCGGTCTGGCTGCCACTGCTGTCGGCCGCCATCGTGCTGCGCGCGCTGGGCGTGGCGGCGCGCAACCTGCGTGCGCTCAGGGCGTTGCATGCCGAACGGGCGGGCGGCGCCGCGGCTCCGGAGGCCGCGCCATGACCCTGGTCGCCATCATCCTGTTCGCGGTCTTTATCGGCCTGATGCTGCTGGGCGTGCCGATCGGCGTGTCGCTGGGCCTGGGCGGCCTGGTTGCGATCGGCTTGTCCAACCTCGACACCCAGATGTTCGGCCTGCTGGCCGTGCCGCAGAATTTCTATGCCGGCCTGGGCAAGTACCCGCTGCTGGCGATCCCGATGTTCGTGCTGGTCGGTTCGATCTTCGACCGCTCCGGCGTGGCGCAGCGGCTGGTGACCTTCGCCATCGCCATCGTCGGGCGCGGCCCCGGCATGCTGCCGCTGGTGGCCATCCTGGTCGCCATGTTCCTGGGCGGCATCTCGGGCTCCGGCCCGGCCAACGCGGCCGCGGTGGGCGGCGTGATGATCGCGGCGATGTCGCGCGCCGGCTATCCGGGCGCGTACAGCGCGGCCGTGGTCGGCGCCGCCGCCGCTACCGACATCCTGATCCCGCCTTCCGTCGCCTTCATCATCTACAGCGTGCTGGTGCCCGGCGCCTCGGTGCCGGCGCTGTTCGCCGCCGGCATGATCCCCGGCATCCTGGCTGGCGTGGCGCTGATCGTGCCGGCCGTGTGGCTCGCCCGCAAGCACAATATGGGTGCGATCGAGGCCGGCCTGCCGCGTCCGCCATTCTGGAAGAGCCTGCGCGAGGCAGCCTGGGGGCTGGTCGCGCCTTTCCTGATCCTGGGCGGCATGCGCGCGGGCTGGTTCACGCCCACGGAGGCGGCCGTGGTGGCTGTGGTGTACGGCCTGTTCGTCGGCATCGTGATTTACCGCAGCATCGGCATGCGCGACCTGTTCGTGATCTTCCAGGAAGCCGCCGAGACGTCCGCGGTGATCCTGCTGGTGGTGGCGCTGGCCGGCATCTTTGCCTATGCCTTGTCCACGCTTGGGGTGATCGACCCGCTGGCCAATGCCATCGCGCATTCGGGGCTGGGCGAGTACGGCGTGCTGGCGCTGATCGTGGCCTTGCTGATGACGGTGGGGATGTTCCTCGACGGCATCTCCATCTTCCTGATCTTCGTGCCGCTGCTGCTGCCGATCGCCAATGCCTTCCACTGGAACCCGGTGTGGTTTGGCGTGGTGCTGACGCTCAAGGTGGCGCTCGGGCAGTTCACGCCGCCGCTGGCCGTGAACCTGATGGTCTCGTGCCGGATCGCGCGCGTGCGCATGGAAGAGACCGTGCCATGGGTGATCTGGATGCTGCTGGCCATGTTCGTCGCCATGCTGATGGTGCTGGCCTATCCGCCGCTGGCCACCTGGCTGCCGGATTACCTGGGTTATTGACCCTGCCGGACAACTGCGGGCAGCGGGAAAGCCGCCGCCCGCAGTGCAGGATAGCGCGATGGGTCATGCTGCGCATCGCGCGCAACGCAACACACAAGAAGCAAGAAACGCACAACATATCCCAAGAGGAGAGAGTCCGATGAAACGCCGTGCCCTGATGCTGTCGCTGGCAGCCACCATCGCCGCTGCCGCCCTTGCGCCTGCCGGCGCCATGGCGCAAAGCTACAAAGCCGAATACAAGATGTCGCTGGTGCTCGGCCCGGCCTTCCCGTGGGGCAAGGGCGGAGAGATCTGGGCCGACCTGGTGCGCCAGCGCACCAGCGGCCGCATCAATATCAAGCTCTACCCCGGCACCTCGCTGGTGGCGGGCGACCAGACCCGCGAGTTCTCGGCGATCCGCCAGGGCGTGATCGACATGGCGGTCGGTTCGACCATCAACTGGTCGCCGCAGGTCAAGGAGCTGAACCTGTTCTCGCTGCCGTTCCTGATGCCCGACTACAAGGCGCTGGACGCGCTGACCCAGGGTGAAGTGGGCAAGTCGATCTTCGCCACCCTGGACAAGGCTGGCGTGATGCCGCTGGCCTGGGGCGAGAACGGCTTCCGCGAAGTCTCCAATTCCAAGCGGGAAATCCGCAAGCCGGAAGACCTGAAGGGCATGAAGCTGCGTGTGGTGGGCTCGCCGCTGTATATCGAGACCTTCAATGCGCTCGGCGCCAACCCGACCCAGATGAGCTGGGCCGACGCGCAGCCGGCCATGGCTTCCGGCGCGGTGGATGGCCAGGAGAATCCGCAATCCGTGTTTGCCGCCGCCAAGCTCTACACGGTGGGCCAGAAGTTCGTCACTACCTGGGGCTATGTGGCCGACCCGCTGATTTTCGTGGTCAACAAGCAGATCTGGGAAAGCTGGACCCCGGCTGACCGCGAGATCGTCAGGCAGGCCGCCATCGATGCCGGCAAGCAGGAAACCGCGCTGGCCCGCAAAGGGCTGGTCGAGGCGGGCGCGCCGGCCTGGAAGGACATGGAAACCCACGGCGTCAAGGTGTCCCAGCTGACGCCGGCCGAGCACGATGCCTTCCGCAAGGCTACGGCCAAGGTCTACGATAAGTGGAAGAAGCAGATCGGCGCGGACCTGGTCGGCAAGGCCGAAGCGTCGGTCGCCAAGCGCTAGGCGGCGAGGGCGACAGCCGGCTTGGGGCCGCCCGCAGGTGGTACCCCCTCGTCGGGTGGTTTGTTGCTGGATTGGCAACGCAATCGTCGTCAATGATGACAAAACCCGACCTTGGTTGGGTTAGCTTGTTACAATCCGCGATCGGCGGGGTGTGCGGAGCACATTCTCGCCGCTCGATTTCCTGAACCCGTCGCCCCCGTCCTAGCCGGAACGCTATGCTGAACAATTCCTGCCGCGCCACCTTGCTTGCCAGCCTGACCGGCCTGACCTTGTCGCTTTCCGCCGCCGGTGCATTCGCCGCGGCAGAGCCGGTTCCGCCATCGGCAGCACTGGCGCCGCTGACGGCGGTCGGCGGCAATCCGCGGGCTTCGGCTGCTTCGCTGGGATTGGTGTCGGAGCTGCAGCAGCGCCTGCGCGACAGGTCGGTGCGCGAGCTGCGCACCAGCTACAACGGCGACTACGGCACCACGCTGATGCTCGCGGACGACCAGGTGGTGTGCTATGTGGCGTTGTTCTACCAGAAGAATCTCTGGCGGGTGTTCCGCTTCGAGTCGATCGGGGCGGCGGAGCAGGCTTACCGCCAGGTGACCCAGCAGAGCGCCGCCTGGGCCAGCGACGATATCCGCCGCCAGGTGCTGGCCTCGCAAAAACGCGCGTTCGACAAGGCCCTGCAAGAGACCGAGGCGCGCGCCAATGCGCTCAACGAAGACGTGCGGGTGATGCAGGCGCAGCGCCAGCGTATCGCCGAGGAACAGAAGGCGTCGCGCATCGAAGTCCAGAGCGCCGAAATCGAAAGCCGTGCCTCGCGCCTGCGTCTGGAGCAGTTGCAGGAGCAGATCCGCCGCATGGAATCCTCGCTGTCGGATGCCGGGCTGGCCATTCCCGGGGTCCCCTCGAACTCGAACGATCGTCCGCTGCGCCGTTAAGCGCTCGCCAGGCGTCCATGCAGCGGCCGGCCGGCGTCGACCGGTGCCGGCGGCAGCTCCCTTGGTGGCTCGCCGGGGGCGCGGCGAGCGCTTTCTCCGCCGTGCCTCGTCCCAGGCTCTGCGCGTCCCGCACGGGCAGCGCTGCCCGGTTTGCCCGGGCCGTCCGTTCCCTTCTGAAATTTCCGGACGCAGAATCAGATTTGTCTGATGGCTGCGCTCCACTCGCCTCGCTATGATCATTTGCTGACCAGCTCTGCCCGGACAGGCCGGCGAGCTTGCGTTGCGATCGCGTTTCGGAGGTGAGTCGTGTCCCATGCCAATTTCCCGAGGTTTTTAGTAGGCCAGAACGTGCCGCCGCCGTGGGGCACGAATTTCGAGACGCGTGACGCACTGGAGGCCATGCGCGCCGAAGCCGTCAGGAGCCATCTCGCCGCCACGGCACCCGTGCAGGCGCGCGCACGCGCGGCCGCGCTGCGCCGGGCGCGCAAGGGGGGGCTGGCGAGCGGCGCACTCGGCGGGGGGCTGGCCGTTCTTGCGGTGTGGCTGGTTACCGCTTCGGTCATTGGCAACGGGGCACCGGCTACGGCTACGGCATCGGTATCGGCGCCGCCAGCAGCCGCACCCGCACCCGCTTTCCCGGCAGGCGCGCAGGAGGGCGCGCAAGCGGTGGCCCGCAGCGCGCCGGTGGCGGC
>NZ_JARJLM010000440.1 GCF_029335485.1 Cupriavidus basilensis | reverse complement strand
GCAGCCAGGCACCGGCTCCCAAGGCAAATGACAAGGCGGGAGGCATGGCAGGTGCCGAGGCGGCGTTCGAGAAACGGCGCGCCGCGCAGCTGAAGGCCGAGGCCGACCAGGCCGAGAAGGACCGGCTGGCACAGGAGCAGCAGGCGCGCTGCGCGCGGATGCGCAACTACGCTACCGCCCTGCAGCAGGGCCGGCGCATCGCGGTGCTGGCGCCGGATGGCTCGCCACAGCACCTGGACGATGCGCAGCGCCAGGCCGAGTTGCAGCGCGCCAGCGCCAGCGTCGAACAGAACTGCACCTGAGCGGAGCCGGCTCCGCGGTCAGTTGGCGCCGCCGCGCAGCCATTTCTGGCCTTCGCGGGTGCCGGCCTGGCGGATCTTCTGCACGCGCTTTCTGCGCGCCGACTTGGGGTCGGCCACCAGCGGGCGGTAGATTTCGATGCGGTCGCCCGCACGCACCACGGTGTCCGGCGTCTTGAGCTTGCCGAAGATGCCGACGCGCATGGTGGCCGGATCCACTTCAGGACAGGCCTGCAGCAGCCCCGAGGCGCCGATGGCGGCGACAATGGTCGTACCGGGCGGCACCTCCAGCTCTTTCAGGAAAGCAGCGCCCGGGCGGGCATAGCACACCGAGATGCGTAACGCGCAGGCGGCGCCGGTCTCGTCAGCCGTTGCCATAAACCACCTCGGCACGCTTGACGAAGGCATCGACAAACGTATTGGCGATCATGCTGAACACCGGCCCGATGAGCTTCTCCAGCAGGAAGCTGGAGAACTCGTAGTGCAGGTGGAATTCGATCTTGCAGGCATCCTCGCGCAGCGGCGTGAAGCGCCACGAGCCATTGAAAGCCTTGAAGGGCCCGTCCTCGAACACCATATCGATCCTGGCGGGCCGCTCCTGGGTGTTGCGGGTGTGGAAGTACTGCTTGACGCCCTTGAAATGGATATGGATCTTGGCGTCGAGCAAGGTCTCGGTCTGCTCGAATACCTCGACGCCGCCGCACCAGGGGAGGAACTTGGGGTAGTCCTCGACGCATGTGACCAGGTTGTACATCTGCTCGGCGGAATGGCCGAGCAGAACGGATTTATGGACGTCTGCCATGTATTGGAGAATCAGGGCCCATGCAGACCCCGCCTGCGGCATGACGCATTGCGGAATCCACCGGGGCGGGCCAGTTTGCTAGAATCCCAATTTTAGCCCACGCGCGTCCTGGCGGCATCCCGAATGCAGGCGGCGGCATCCCCCGCGCGGCAAGCATGGCGGCAATGGCAGGCGCCGGACCGTGGCGCATCACGTTTCCCGCGCGCGGCCAGCACTTTACGCGGCGCGCGGCGGCGCCGCACCGCCCCCGTACCTTGTGATTTTTTTGCTTTCTATTTTTCCTATCTCCATTTCCTCTATCCGGACCGCATGACCATCGCAGACAACAAGAAAGCCTTTTTCGACTACTTCATCGAAGAGCGATATGAGGCGGGGATCGTGCTCGAGGGCTGGGAAGTCAAGGCGATCCGCGCCGGACGCGTGCAGATCAAGGAAGGCTACGTGGTCATTCGCGACGCCGAGCTCTTCCTGATCGGCGCTCACATCAGCGCGCTCAACAGCGCCTCGACCCATATCTCGCCCGATGCGGTGCGCACCCGCAAATTGTTGCTCAAGGCAGAAGAAATCAAGCGGCTGATCGGCAAGGTGGAGCAGCGCGGCTTCACGATCGTGCCGCTCAACCTGCACTACACGCGCGGACGCGTCAAGTGCGAGATCGGCCTGGCCAAGGGCAAGAAGATGTTCGACAAGCGCGAGACCGAGAAGGACCGCGATTGGCAACGCGAGAAGGCGCGCATCATGAAGGGCGCCGGCAAGGAGTAAGGCGGCGCGCCTGCTCAGGCATTCTTACCGGCGCCCCCCTCTCCCGCCGGCGGGAGAACGGTTGGAGGAGAGGGCAAGCACATCACGCCGTCACATCCCTTCCGGCCTCACGCTCAAGCCCCCTTCTGCTGTCCCTTGACGATCTGCAGCGCGGAAGCAATCATGCCGCTCATCTCGCCAAGGTTGCCCGGCACGATCAGCGTGTTGCCCTGCTTGGCCAGGTTGCCGAAGGCACCCACGTATTCCTCCGCCACCTTGAGGTTGACCGCCTCCATGCCGCCTTCGGCGCGGATAGCCCGCCCGATTTTCTCAATGGCTTGCGCGTTGGCCTCGGCCACCGCCAGGATCGCCGCGGCTTCGCCCTGCGCCTTGTTGATGGCCGCCTGCCGCTCGCCTTCGGATTTCTGGATGGCGGCCTCGCGCGCGCCGGAGGCCAGGTTGATCTGCTCCTGGCGCTTGCCCTCGGAAGCCGCGATCAGCGCGCGCTTCTCGCGCTCGGCGGTAATCTGCGCCTGCATCGCATGCAGGATCTCCTTGGGCGGCGTGAGATCCTTGATCTCGTAGCGCAGCACCTTCACCCCCCAGCTGGCGGCAGCCTCGTCCAGCGCATTGACCACGCTGTGGTTGATGTAGTCGCGCTCCTCGAAGGTCTTGTCCAGTTCCAGCTTGCCGATCACCGAGCGCAGCGTGGTCTGCGAGAGCTGGGTGATCGCCACCACGAAATTGCTGGAGCCATAGGACGCCTTCATCGGATCGGTGACCTGGAAGTACAGCACGCCGTCCACCTGCAACTGCGTATTGTCCCTGGTGATGCAGACCTGGCTGGGCACATCGAGCGGGATTTCCTTCAAGACATGCTTGTAGGCCACCCGATCGACGAAGGGCAGCACCACGGTCAGCCCCGGCGTCAGCGTGGCGTGGTACTTGCCGAGGCGCTCCAGCACCCAGGCATGCTGCTGCGGCACGATCTTGAAACTCTTCGCCACCAGGACGATGACCGCGATGAGAATCAACAGGGGCAGCAGGCTGCCGAAGAATTCGAACATGGGACCTCCGTGACGGGTTGGAAAAAAGCGTGTTGCAGGAAAGCCTGAAACCTGGAAACCGGAAACCGGACCGCCCCGATGGCGGTGTTGCGGCAGCCCTGGCAGCGCCAGGGCGAACCGCGCGAAGCAGGCCTAGCGTGGGCAGACGAATAGCGTGTTGCCGCGTACCTCGACGATGCGGAAGCGCCCGGGCGCAGCTGGGCCCTGGGCCTGGAGTTCGACGTCCCAATCCGCGCCCCGATAGCGCACCCGGGCCCTTCCGCCGGTGCCCCAGGCCGGCACCTCAAGTTCCTGCCCGATATCGGGGTTGACGTTGGGGTCGCGCTCGGCCTGGTCGCGCCGGGTACGGCCATAGCGGGAGCGCCGCAGCGCGACGAAGCCGGCCAGCGCCACCAGCGCAGCCAGTATGGTCTGGCTGGCGGCGCCAAGGCCGGCCAGCGCACCCATGCCGCCCATGGCGGCACCCAGCGCCACCATCAGCAGATACAAGGTGCCGAAACCCAGTTCCACGATCACCAGCACCGCGGCCAGCGCAAACCAGATGTAATACGGCGCCATTGCCTCCCCCCTTGCCTGCCGTTGTCGTGGCCTGGCGTCGCCCGCACAAGCCCAGACCACGGTCAAAACAAAAAACCCCCGCAACGCCAGGGCGCCTGCGGGGGTTCGGAACACCTGGCGCAGGGCCGGTGTAACGCTATTGTGACTTCAAATGCCTCAGGAAGCCAGTTGCTTCCAGGTGTCGACCACCGAATCGGGATTCAGCGAGATCGACTTGATGCCTTCCTTGGCCAGCCACGCGGCGAAATCCGGGTGGTCCGAAGGGCCCTGGCCGCAGATGCCGACGTACTTGTTCAGGCGCAGCGCGGTGGAAATGGCGCGCGACAGCATGAACTTGACCGCCGGGTCGCGTTCGTCGAAGTCCTTGGCCAGCAGCTCCATGCCGGAGTCGCGGTCCAGGCCCAGCGTGAGCTGGGTCAGGTCGTTCGAGCCGATCGAAAAGCCGTCGAAATACTGCAGGAACTCCTCGGCCAGGATGGCGTTGGACGGCACTTCGCACATCATGATGACGCGCAGGCCGTTCTCGCCGCGCTTCAGGCCGTGCTTGGCCAGCAGTTCGATGACCTTCTCGGCCTGCCCCAGGGTCCGCACGAACGGCACCATGATTTCGACGTTGGTCAGCCCCATGTCGTCACGCACGCGCTTCATGGCCTTGCACTCCATCTCGAAGGCTTCGGCGAAGTCTTCGGAGATGTAGCGCGAGGCGCCGCGGAAGCCAAGCATCGGGTTTTCCTCGTCCGGCTCATAGCGCGAGCCGCCGATCAGCTTCTTGTACTCGTTGGACTTGAAGTCCGACAGGCGCACGATAACGGGCTTCGGGTAGAACGCCGCGCCGATGGTGGCGATGCCCTCGGCCAGCTTGTCCACGTAGAAGGCGCGCGGGCTGGCGTGGCCGCGGGCCACGCTTTCCACAGCCTTCTTCAGGTCGGCGTCGACTTGCGGGTAGTCGAGGATGGCCTTGGGGTGGACACCGATATTGTTGTTGATGATGAACTCGAGGCGCGCCAGGCCGACACCCTGGTTCGGGATCTGGCAGAAATCGAAGGCCAGCTGCGGGTTGCCGACGTTCATCATGATCTTGACGTCGATTTCCGGCATTTCGCCGCGCTGCACCTCGGTGACCTCGGTCTCGAGCAGGCCGTCGTAGATGCGGCCTTCGTCGCCCTCGGCGCACGACACCGTCACCAGCGTGCCGTCCTTGAGCAGGTCGGTGGCGTCGCCGCAGCCGACCACGGCGGGAACGCCCAGCTCGCGCGCGATGATGGCCGCGTGGCAGGTACGGCCACCGCGGTTGGTCACGATGGCGGCGGCGCGCTTCATCACCGGCTCCCAGTTGGGATCGGTCATGTCGGCAACCAGCACGTCGCCCGGCTGCACGCGCTCCATCTCGGACGGGTCATTGATGACGCGCACGCGGCCGGTGCCGATCTTCTGGCCAATGGCGCGGCCGCTGGTCAGCACAGGGGCGGTGCCCTTGAGCTTGAAGCGCTGCTCGGCCTTGCCGGCGGACTGGCTCTTCACGGTTTCGGGGCGGGCCTGCAGGATGTAGATCTTGCCGTCGCGGCCGTCCTTGCCCCACTCGATGTCCATCGGACGAGCGTAGTGCTTCTCGATGATGACCGCGTACTTGGCCAGCTCCGCCACGTCGGCGTCGGTGATCGAGTAGCGGTTGCGCAGTTCGATGGGGACGTCGACGGTCTTGACGCGGCCGGCTTCGCCAGGCGCGGTGAATTCCATCTTGATCAGCTTGGAGCCGATCGAGCGGCGGATGATGGGGTACTTGCCCGCTTGCAGCGTGGGCTTGAAGACGTAGAACTCGTCCGGGTTGACCGCGCCCTGCACCACCGTCTCGCCCAGGCCGTAGCTGGAGGTGATGAAGACCACTTCCTGGAAGCCCGACTCGGTGTCGATGGTGAACATCACGCCCGAGGCGCCCACGTCCGAGCGCACCATGCGCTGCACGCCGGCGGACAGCGCCACCACGTCGTGGGCGAAGCCCTTGTGCACGCGGTAGGAAATGGCGCGGTCGTTGTACAGCGAGGCAAACACGTGGCGGATCTTGTCCAGCACGTCGTCGATACCGCTGACGTTGAGGTAGGACTCCTGCTGGCCGGCGAACGATGCGTCGGGCAGGTCTTCGGCGGTGGCCGACGAACGCACGGCGAACGAGGCCTCGGCGCCTTCGCGCGCTTCGGCACGGGCGTAGAACTCGCGGATTTCCTGCTCCAGGCGGGGCTGGAACGGCGCCTGGACGACCCAGTCGCGGATCTCGGCGCCAGCTTCGGCCAGGGCCTTCACGTCGTCGACGTCGAGGGCCTTGAGGCGGTCGGAAATACGCTGGGTCAGGTTGTTGTGGACGAGGAAGTCGCGGAAAGCCAGCGCGGTGGTGGCAAAGCCGCCGGGCACCCGTACGCCGGCCTCGGCCAGTTGGGAGATCATCTCACCTAGCGACGAGTTCTTGCCCCCCACGGTTTCCACATCTTCCTTGCGCAACTGTTCGAACGGCAGCACATACGCGCTGTCGATTGCCGGGTTGTTCATAAAAGCCTCAAAAACAAAGTAAGAAACCTGTTGCTGACGCCCGGAATATTGTTGGAGTTCTGCTACCGGACGGATCGCTTGGCTAAACAGTCCCTGGGCGGTCCCAATGCGGCCCCGACCGGATTCGATCGGGTGCGATCGTGATTGCTGCAGCGCACATTGTTGACAATTCGTGGCCGAATCGTTGTGCCAACAGCGCTGGCGGAATTGCTTAGCGAAAAGATCGCCGCTATTCTACCGTGCCGCACCGCACTTTCGCGGCGCGCGGTTTCAAAAATAATTGTACAGACATGCCCCAGCCCGCCGCTCCCGCCGCGCCCATCGAGCCGCAGCACCCCCAGGAACCGCGTCATGAGGAGCGCCCGGCCATCCGCACGGTCTTCATCGTCTCCGACGGCACCGGCATTACCGCCGAGACCTTCAGCCACTCCATCCTGGCCCAGTTCGAGATGCGTTTCCGCAAGGTACGCATGCCGTTCGTCGATACGCCCGAAAAGGCGCATATCGCGGTAGCCAAGATCAACGAAGCCTTCTATGCGGAAGGCGTGCAGCCCATCGTCTTCACCACCCTGGTCAACCAGGAGTCGAACAAGGCGATCCGGCGCGCCAAGGCCATGATCCTGGACATGTTCCAGACCTTCATCGAGCCGCTCGAAAAGGAGCTAGGCCTCAAGTCCACCCATGCGATCGGCCGTTTCCACCAGAATGCGGATACCGAGGCCTACCAGAACCGCATCGAGGCGATCAATTTCTCGCTCGCTCACGACGATGGCCAGTCGCACAAGAACCTGGCCGAGGCGGACATCATCCTGGTAGGCGTGTCGCGCAGCGGCAAGACCCCGACCAGCCTTTACCTGGCCATGCAATACGGCCTGAAGGCGGCCAACTACCCGCTGATCCCCGACGACTTCGAGCGCGGCAAGCTGCCGAGTGCGCTCTACGCCTTCAAGCCCAAGATCTTCGGCCTCTCCATCAACCCGCAACGCCTGGCCGAGATCCGCAACGAGCGGCGCCCGGGCAGCAAGTACGCGGCGCCGGAGAACTGCCGCTACGAGGTCAACGAGGCCGAGGCCATGATGCGCCGCGAAGGCATCAAATGGCTGTCGTCCACCCACAAGTCGATCGAAGAGATCGCCACCACGATCCTGCAGGAGATCAAGGTGGACCGGGACAACAATTACTGAAGAAACCCGAAGCCCCAAACGAAGCCGAACCGTGCGCCAAAGCCGTGTGAAATGACGCTGGCTGTGACTCCCTCTCCCCTCGAGGGGAAGAGGGGTGGCCTGGCTAGGGGCCACTGGAAGCGGAGCCAATGGTTTGCTCCAGTGCAGCGGCATCGCGAGCGCCCGCCCTCTCCCCCGGCCCCTACCCGGGAACCTCTTCTAAGCCGTTGAATTTATTGGAGGCAATGTCAAGGTCTTGCCGCAGAGATAGTGCCCCGAAGGCACCTTGCTTTTCTGGGGTGCAAGTCGGCGCGTCCTGCGCTCTTGAGACTCTCCCGCAAGCGGGAGAGCTGGAAGCAAACCGCTTGCACGAGCTCAGCCTCAGCCCGGCCGCCGCTGCCGCACCGCCTCGAACAGGCAGATCGCAGTCGCCGCCGCCACATTCAGCGACTCCAGCCCGCCCGGCTGGGGAATGCCCACCGTGCGGCTGACCTTGGCCATCCACTCCGGGCTCACGCCCGCGCCTTCGTTGCCCACCACCCAGCCCACCGGGCCGCGCAGGTCAGTGTCGAACACCGCCGCCTGCGCATGGGAGGACGTGGCCAGCAGCGGCACCGCGAGCCGCGGCGCCAGCATGTCGAAGCTGCAGTGCTCGACGATATTCAGATGGAAATTGGCGCCCATGGCGGCGCGCAGGGTCTTGGTGGACCAGGCGAAGGCGCTGCCGGTGACCAGGAACGCATGCGGAATGCCGGCCGCGGCGGCGCTGCGCAGGATCGAGCCGACGTTGCCGGCATCCTGCACACCGTCGAGGATGATGCAATCGGTATCGATATGCGACGGCAGGTGGCCGGAAGGCGTATCGATCACCAGCATCAGGTCGACGCCGTTGACCACGCCGGCAATCAGGTCGAACAAGGCATCCGCCAGCACCACCACGCGCTCTGGCGCGATCTGCTTCAGCAGTTGCATCACCTCGGCGTGATCGTAATGCCGCTCCGAGACCACGCACTGCACCGGCTGGCCCAGCGCATCCAGGTAAGCCTGGGCAAGATGCACGCCATCCAGCACCGACTGCCCCGCCTTGCGGCGCGCGTGCGTGGAGCCGGTCAGCGCCTTGAGGTGCTTGAACAGCGCGTTGTCGCGCGAAGTGACGTGCTTCACGATAGCAGCTCCGGGGATGCCGGGCGGGACGCGCCGGCGGCGGGTGCAATGCGACCCAGCGCGATGGCGTTGCGCACCGGCGCGAACGAACGCCGGTGGTGCGGCGTGGCGCCGAACTCGGTCAGCGCGGCCAGGTGCTGGGGCGTGCCATAGCCCGCGTGGGCATCGAAGCCGTATTGCGGGTACGCGGCATGCAACTCCAGCAATTCGCGGTCGCGCGCCACCTTGGCCAGGATCGATGCCGCCGAGATGGCCTGCACCTTGGCGTCTCCCTTGACGATGGCCTCGACGGGAAAGCGGACCTGCGGACAACGGTTGCCGTCCACCTGCACCAGGTCGGGCGCGAGGCCGGCATCGGCCAGGCCATGCACCGCACGCTGCATGGCCAGCATGGTAGCGTGCAGGATGTTGATGGTATCGATTTCTTCCACCGAAGCCTGGGCGATATGCCAGCCCAGTGCCCGCTCGCGGATCTGGTCGAACAGCACCTCGCGCCGGCGTGCGGTCAGTATCTTCGAATCCGCCAGGCCTTCGATCGGCCGGGCCGGATCGAGCACCACCGCCGCGGCATAGACAGGCCCCGCCAGCGGGCCCCTGCCCGCCTCGTCCACGCCGCACAGGTAGCGAACCTGCGCGGTCGTGGCCGCCAGCTCGAAGCCGAGCTGGGGAGAATCGGCGTTCACGGTCGGACGGCGCGCCATTACACCCCCCTCCGTTCGCGAATCAGGCTGGCGACCACCTCGGAAGCCAGCTCGGCGGTATTGCGTTTGAGCGTCTCGTGCATCTGGGTGAAATGTTCGCGCAGGAAGGCGGTATTACCCTCGTCGTTCAATTGCAGCAGGGTCTCGCGCGCCAGCGCTTCGGGCGTGGCGTCGTCCTGCAGCAACTCAGGCACCACGAAGCGTTTGGAGAGAACGTTGGGCAGACCCACATAAGGCAGGTACCCCTGGCGCTTCATGATCTGCGCGGTCAGCCAGGGCACCTTGTAGGAAATCACCATCGGCTTCTTGTATAGCGCTGCCTCGAGCGTCGCGGTACCGCTGGCGAGCAGAATGACGTCCGCGGCTTCCATCGCCTGGTGCGACTGCCCGTCGATAACGGTCAGCGGCAATTGCGGATACTGCAGGTGCAGGTTCTCGACCACGGCACGCAGCGATGCACTGGCCGCAGGCAGCACGAAGACGAGATTGTTGTCCATCTCATGCATGCGCGCCATCGCACCGAAGAAAGTCGGCCCCAGGTTGCGCACTTCTGACTGGCGGCTGCCGGGCAGCACCGCGACCACGCGATGGCCCGCGGCCAGGCCGAGGCGCTCGCGGGCGCCTTGCGTATCGGGCACCATCGGGATGACATCGGCCAGCGGGTGCCCCACGTAAGTGGCGGCTATGCCGGCGCGGGCGTAGATCTCCGGCTCGAACGGGAACAGGCAGAGAATGTGATCGACCGCGCGCGCGATGGTACGAATGCGCCCGCCGCGCCAGGCCCAGATCGAAGGACTGACGAAGTGCACGACCGGTATCCCGGCGCGCCGCAGCGGCGTTTCGAGCCCGAAGTTGAAATCAGGCGCATCCACGCCGATAAAGCAGAGCGGCGGCTCGGCCAGCAGCTTTTCCTTGATGGCGCGGCGTGTCGCCAGGATCTCGCGCAGCGAGCCCAGCACCTCCACATAGCCATTGACCGACAGGGTTTCCATCGGCCACTGCGACTCGAAACCCTGCGCAATCATGCGCGCCCCGCCGATGCCCGAATAGCGCACGGTGTCGCGCATGCGGGCCTTGAGCCCGCTCAGCAACAGCGAAGCGAGCAGATCGCCGGAATTCTCGCCGGCGACCATCGCGATGGTCCCGAGCTTGCCCCCGGCCGCTACGGCTGCATCGATCATGGCGTTGACCGGCTTCAGCGCACAATGCCGCGCTGCGTGGCGGCAATGAAGTCGAGAAAGCCCTGCAGCGGCACCTTGGCGCTGCCTTCGGCTTGCGCGATCAGCTGTGCGATCTCGTTGCGGGCGGTTTCGAAGCTCAGGTCGGACTTGTACAGCACCTTGTAGGCCTGGCGCAGCGCGGCAATCTGCGCGGCGTCGAAGCCGCGGCGGCGCATGCCTTCCACATTGACGCCGTGCGGCGTGGCCTTGTTGCCGCCCTTGTCGCCGGCGGCGATCACGAACGGCGGCACATCCTGCACCAGCGCCGAGGCGCCGCCAAGCATGGCATGGTCGCCGATGCGCACGAACTGGTGCACCCCGCTCATGCCGCCGAGGATGGCCCAGTCGCCTACCTGGACGTGCCCGGCGATCTGCGCGTTGCTGGAAAACACCGTGTGGTTCCCCACCCGGCAATCGTGGGCGATATGCACATAGGCCATGATCCAGTTATCGTTGCCGATGCTGGTCACGCCCTGATCCTGCACCGTGCCGGTGTGGATGGTGGTGAACTCGCGAATGGTGTTGCGGTCGCCGATCACCAGCCGGGTCGGCTCGTTGCGGTACTTCATGTCCTGCGGCGTTCCACCCACCGAAGCATAGGGCCCGATGCGGTTATCCGCGCCGATGGTGGTATGCCCCTCGATGGTGGTATGCGCGCCAACCTGGGTGCCGCTCCCAAGCCGCACATTCGGACCCACGATGGAAAACGGCCCGACGGTCACGTCGGCTGCAAGCTCGGCCTTCGGGTCGACGAGTGCGCTGGGATGGATCTGCGTCATGCGTCCTGTCCTATGGTCTGAGATGGAAAGATCGAACGGTCGAAACAACGACCGGCCACACTAAACTTGGCTTTGAAGCGTAGCGAGCGGCCACCAGGTGGTGCCGCCCGCAGCGCAGGAACCGGAACGTACATTGGTACGTGAGGATTCCGGGCAGCGGACGGTGCCGCCTGGCGGCCGCGCAGTAGCTTCAACGTCAAGTTTCAGGCGTCGGCTTGTTTGACGGTGCACATCAGCTCAGCTTCGCAAGCCACCTTGCCCTCGACGGTGGCAAATGCCTTGAACTTCCAGATGCCGCGGATATAGCGTTCCACCGATACGTTCATATGCAACTGGTCGCCCGGATACACCACCTGCTTGAAGCGGGCGCCATCAATGCCGACGAAGTAGTACAGCGCGTCTTCCTTGCGCTCCATCTCCGCGCCGAAGGTCAGCAGGCCGGCTGACTGCGCCAGCGCTTCCAGGATCATCACGCCGGGCATCACCGGGTGGCCCGGGAAATGCCCCTGGAAGAACGGTTCGTTCATGGTGACGTTCTTCAGCGTTTTGATGCGTTTTTGCGGCTCCAGTTCAAGCACGCGGTCTACCAGCAGCATTGGATAGCGATGCGGCAGCAGCTTGAGGATCTTGCGGATGTCGATATCGGCTGCGGTCATGATGATTTCTCTTCGGTATGCTGGATAGAATTGCCGGCGCCCTGCCCTTGCAGGCGCTTCTCTAGCTGGATCACGCGTTCGCGCAGCTTGCTGAGCCCGCGCAGGGTGGCCGCGGTACGTTCCCACTCGCCATGCGGCTGGACGGGGAACACGCTGGTGAAATGGCCGCCGGGCTTGGTAATGGATTTGGTAATCGAAGTGCCGCCGGACACCGTGGTCCGATCGGCGATATTCAGGTGGCCGGCGAAGTTGGCCGAACCGCCGATCACGCAGAAACGGCCAATCTTGGTACTGCCGGCAACCGCTGCGCAGCCCGCGATCACAGTATGCGCGCCGACACGTACGTTATGCGCAATCTGCACCTGGTTGTCGAGCTTGCAGCCGTCCTCGACGACGGTATCGGCCATGGCGCCGCGATCGATGGCCGTATTGGCCCCGACTTCGACGTCATTGCCAAGCACGGCGCGGCCAGTCTGCGGAATCTTGACGTATTCCACGCCAGCCGGGCCGATGTCGGGGGCAAAGCCAAAGCCGTCGGCCCCAAGCACCACGCCGCTGTGCAGTATGCATCGCATACCCACCACGCACTGGTGGTAGACCGAGACATTGGCATAGATCAGCGTATCGTCGCCGATCTGCGCCCCGGTGCCGACAAAACCGTTGGCGAGGATGCGCACCCGCTCACCGAGCCGCGCCCCGCTCTCGATCACCACATTGGGGCCGATAAAGCAGGATGCCGGCACCACCGCGTCGGGCGCCACGCTGGCACGCGGGTCGATGCCGGTACGGTGATCGGTATTGGCACGGCGCTCGAAGCCCTGTGCGATACGTGCAAAGCACACGTAGGGATTGCGCGCAACCAGCCAGTTGCGGCCATCGGCATGCCCCTCGGCGCGGATGCGTTCGAGGTCGGCCGCCGACACGATCACGGCGCCGGCGCCGGACGCCAGCGCCTGCGGCAGGTACAGCGGGTTGGAAAGAAACGAGAGCTGGTCGGGGCCGGCCTGGTCGAGCGGCGCGAGGCCGCGCACGGCAAGGTCGGGATCACCCACAACCTGCGCGCCGGTATCGGTGGCGAGCTGACCCAGTGTGGGTGTCTGCATGGCGGTACTTCCTTGGACTGCGAAAACTGGCAGCTTACTTGCTGCCGGCGTTCAGCGACTTCATCACGTCGTCGGTGATGTCGATGCGCGGGTTCACATAGACGGCTTCCTGCACGATCAGGTCGTACTTGCGCTGCTCGGCCAGCTGGCGGATCACGCGGTTGGCACGCTCGAGCACCTGGGCCAGTTCCTCGTTGCGGCGCTGGTTCAGGTCTTCCCGGAACTCGCGCTGCTTGCGCTGGAACTCGCGATCCAGATCGGCCACTTCGCGCTGACGGCGCTGACGGTCGGCGTCGGCCAGCACGGCGGTGTCCTTGTCGAGCTTGTCGGCCATGCCCTTGATTTTCTGGGCCATGTCCTGCAGTTCGCGGTCGCGCTTGGAGAACTCCTGCTCCAGCTTGACCTGCGCCGCCTTGGCCGGCTGCGAGTCACGCAGGATGCGCTCGGAGTTGACCGCGGCAATGCGGGCTTCCTGCGCCATGGCGGGCGCGGCGGCCAACAGTGCGCCCGCGCTCAGCGCGGCGACCGTCAGGCCTTTAATCAGTGGAAACGTTGTTTTCATGAATCCCTTCCTCAATCTTCTCTTCTCTATGCTCTATATCAGAACGCAGTACCGATCTGGAACTGGAAGCGCTGCGTCTTGTCGTCGGTCGCCTTCTTCAGCGGGAAGCCCACGCTGATCTTCAGCGGACCGATCGGCGAGAGCCAGGACATGCCCAGGCCGGTCGAATACTTGAGCTGGCTGAACACGATCGGCGCGCCTTCCTCATACACATTACCAAAGTCGAAGAAGGTGAACAGGCGCAGGGTCCGGTCCACGCCCGAGCCCGGCAGCGGGAAGATGAATTCCACGTTGCCGATCAGCTTCGAGGCGCCACCGACCGGGTTGCCGTTCTGGTCCTTCTTGCCCAGCGTGCTGGTCTGGTAGCCGCGAACCGAGCCGATACCACCTGCGTAGAAGTTCTTGAACACCGGGAACGGGGTGTTGCCATAGCCGTGACCGTAGGCCACTTCACCGTTGAAGGCCAGCGTAAAGGCCTTCGACACCGGGTAGAAGTATTGCTGCTGAACACTGGCGCGATAGTACTGCGTATCGCCGCCGGGCACGCCCACTTCCAGGTTGGCCTGCGTGTAGGGCCCCTTGGTCGGGACCAGCGCGCTGTCGCGGCGGTCGCGGGCCCAGCCGATCGTGAACGGGATGTTATTGATCGGGTCGCCACTCGCCTTGCCGATCTTGCTCAGCCACTGGCCGTACTGCTGCGGCGTGTTCACCGAGGTATAGACCTGGGTGCGCTCGTAGCCGATGCCGAAGAAGACGGTATCGGTTTCGGTGAACGGCACGCCAAACTTGACGTTACCGCCCTCGGAAACGATCTTGTAGTTCTGGTCGCCGGTGTAATACAGCGGCCGCGACGTACGATAGTAAATATCGGTCGAGCGGCTGATGCCGTCCACCGTGAAGTACGGATCGTATTGCGTCAGCGAGATGGTGCGGAAGGACTTCGCGGTGTTGACGTCCAGGCCCAGGCTGGTGCCCGAACCAAACACGTTGTCCTGGCGCAGGCCAGCCTGCAGAACCAGCTTGTCGGTGGACGAGAAGCCCAGGCCCAGGCTGATCTGCCCGGTCGGCTTTTCGGTCACGTTGACATTCACATCGACCTGGTCGGGTGCGCCGGGCACATCCTCGGTGGTGATGTTGGTGTCGGTGAAGTAACCGGTACGGTTGATACGCGCTTGCGATTGCGTCAGCTTTTCACTGTCGAACCACGAGCTTTCCATCTGGCGCATTTCGCGCCGCACGACTTCGTCGCGGGTCTTGCTGTTGCCCACCACGTTGACGCGGCGGACATACACGCGGCGGCCCGGGTCGACCATCAGGGTCAGCGCGACTTCGCGCTTTTCCTTGTCGATCTGCGGCTGCGGATTGATCGCCGTGAACGCGTAGCCATAGGTGCCCAGCAGGTCGGTGATGGCCTTGGTGCTCTGGGTCAGCTTCTCGGACGAGAAGACCTCGCCCTTCTGCAGCTTGAGCAGCTTTTCCATCTCGGCCTGCTTGCCGAGCAGCTCGCCGGCCAGGCGGATATCGGAGACCTTGTACTGATCGCCTTCCTTGATGTTCAGCGTCAGGTAGATATCCTTCTTGTCCGGCGTGATCGACACCTGGGTCGATTCGATGGCGAACTCGAGGTAACCGCGATTCAGGTAGAACGAGCGCAGCGCTTCCAGGTCGGCGGTGAGCTTCTGCTTGGAATACAGGTCGTTCTTGGTGTACCAGGACAGCCAGTTCGGCGTCGACAGCTGCATTTCATCGCGCAGCGTGCTTTCCTTGAACGTCTTGTTGCCGACGATATTGATCTGGCGGATCTTGGCCACCGGGCCTTCGTCGACATTGAACACCACCGACACGCGGTTGCGGTCGACCGGCGTGATCGTGGTCTGGACGTCGGCGGCATAGTAGCCACGCGCCACGTACTGGCGCTTGAGTTCCTGCTCTGCCTTGTCGATCAGCGCCTTGTCGTAGTACCGGGCTTCGGCCACACCTACCGCGCGCAGCGAACGGCGCAGGGTGTCCTTGTCGAATTCCTTGATACCGACGAATTCGAGCTGGGAAATGGCAGGCCGCTCTTCGACCTGGACCACCAGCACGCCATCCTCGGAACGGATCTGGACATCCTTGAAGAAGCCGGTGTTATACAGGGCACGAATGGCGTCGGCCCCCTTGTCGTCGCTGAAGGTCTCGCCGACCTTGACCGGCAGGTAGCCGAACACCGTACCCGGTTCGACACGCTGCAGGCCTTCGACACGAATGTCCTTGACGACGAATGGCTCCGCGGCCCAACTCACTGGGGTCCAGGCCGCGATGATGGCACTCGCCAGCACGCCCAGCGAGATGCGCTTATGTCTGATCAATCTTGATCCCCTCTTTGATTCCATGCAGGATTGGGCTCCGATGCTTCACGGGGCTGCGCCTTGGCCCGGCATCCGGCGCGAGGTGTCGGTGACACCATCCCGCCGCAGCCGACAACATTTCTCTAGCGTCTAGCCGCGCGGAAGGAACAGCCGGCTGACGTCGTTGAACAAGGCGAGCGAAGTCAGGAGCAAGACGCAGGCGATGCCGACCTTCTGCAGCACAGCCTGCCAGTGGTCTGGTACGGGCCTGCCAGTCAAAAATTCAACGCAATAATACAGCAAATGCCCCCCATCCAATACCGGAATAGGTAACAAATTCAACACACCAAGGCTGACACTGACCAGCGCCAGGAAGCCGATGAAGGGCTGCCAGCCCAGGTGCGCGGCGCGCCCCGCGTAGTCCGCCACCGTCAGCGGACCGCTCAGGTTCTGCAGCGACGCCTGCCCCACCAGCATCTTGCCGAGCAGCTTGAGGGAAAGCGCGCTGGTGCTCCAGACCTGCCCGAGCGAGCGCGTCAGCGCCTCGACCGGCTGGTAGCGCACCGTCTCCATCTCGACCGCCTGGCTTAGCGCGGCGCCCAGCTTGCCGGTGCCGGCTGGCGGCGCGCTGGCGCCCTCCGCGCCGGGCACGGTATCGAGCTTGACCGGCACATCCAGGCGCCGGCCGTCACGTTCGATGCCAAGCGTGACCTCGGCGCCGGGCTGCGCCCTGACCGCCCGGATCAGCTCCCCGGCCTGCGTCAGCGGGCGCCCCTGCCAGCTCACCACGCGGTCCCCCGGCCGCAGGCCGGCATGCTGTGCCGCCGACTCCGGCAACACTTCGGTAATGGTGACCGGACCGCCCTTGAGGGCCAGCCCCAGCAGCGCAAGCGGATCCTGTTCGGGATTGCCGCCCGTGTTGGGCAGGTGCGGCAGCCGCACGTCGCGTTCGGCGCCATCGGTGCCGCGCACGCGCAATACCGCGCTGGCGTCGCCGAAACCCTGGGCAAAAATGGCCATGCGCAGGTCGCTCCATGAGCGCACCGGCTCGGTTTCGCCATTGGCCTGGAGTTCGAGAACGCGATCGCCTTCGCGCAAGCCGGCCTGGGCCGCCACGGTGTCCGCGGCTGGCGCCGCCACGATCGGTGCCGCCTCGCGCATGCCACCGGCAAACAACACGAAATACAGCACCACCGCCAGCACGAAGTTGGCCACCGGGCCTGCGGCCACGATCACGAAACGCTTGCCCACCGGCTGCCGGTTGAAGGCGCGCGGCAAGTCCGCGGGATCGATCGGCGCGTCATGCGCCGGGTCGCTTTCGCGCTCGTCCAGCATCTTGACGTAGCCGCCGAGCGGAATCGCGGCAATGGTCCACTCGGTGCGGTCGCGCCCCTTGGATACCCAGCGCAGCAGCGGCCGGCCGAAGCCGATCGAAAAACGCAACACCTTGACCCCGCACAGGCGCGCGGCCAGATAGTGACCCATCTCATGGAAATAGATCAGGATGCACAGGGCAGCGACGAAAGCGATTACGGTTTGCATGGCTGGAGCTTGTCGTCAGGGGCTTGTCGCCCGATGGCACAAAGGACAGGCCGGGTATCGGATCCCGGCAACCGGCGGTCCGGCAGATGCCGGCACGCCGCTATTGTCGCCGATCCCGGCCGCGCCCCCGCCGGCTTCAGCACGAAGCCGCGCTATCCAGCAAGGCGCCGGCACGGCGGCGCGCGTCCCGGTCGGCGGCCAGCACGCCGTCCAGCGTATCGGCGCTGCCTTCCGAGGCCTGCTCCAGCACGCCCGCCACGATGCGCGCGATGTCGGTAAAACGGACCCGGCCTTGCAGGAACGCTTCGACCGCGACCTCGTTGGCGGCGTTCAGGATAGCCGGAGCCACCCCGCCCGCCCGCAAGGCATCGAAGGCAAGGCCCAGGCAGGGAAAGCGTTCCAGGTCCGGCGTCTCGAAGGTAAGCGCGCCGGCGCGCGCCAGGTCCAGCGGCGAGACACCGGCATGGGTACGCTCGGGATACGCCAGCCCGTAGGCAATCGGCGTGCGCATATCGGGATTGCCGAGTTGGGCCAGCACAGAACCGTCGGCATACGCCACCATCGAATGCACGATGCTCTGCGGATGGATCAGCACCTCGATGCGGTCTGCCGGCGCGGCGAACAGCCAGTGCGCCTCGATCACCTCCAGCCCCTTGTTCATCATGGTGGCGGAGTCGACCGAAATCTTCCGGCCCATCACCCAGTTGGGGTGGGCGCAGGCCTCATCGGGCGAAATATCGTGCAGGGTGGCCGGGTCACGGGTCCTGAACGGGCCGCCGGATGCCGTCAGCACGATCTTGGCCACGCCGGCGCGGTAACGCGGATCCTCGGGCGGCAGGCACTGGAAGATGGCATTGTGCTCGCTGTCGATCGGCAGCAGCGTGGCGCCGTGCTCGCGCACGGCATCCATGAAGATGCGGCCCGACATCACCAGCGCTTCCTTGTTGGCCAGCAGCACGCGCTTGCCCGCGCGCGCCGCGGCGAGCGTGGGCCGCAGCCCGGCGGCGCCGACGATCGCGGCCATCACCGAATCGGCAGCGGGATCGACCGCCACCGCTTCCAGTGCGGCCTCCCCGTAGCCGATCTCGGTCTTGACGCCAGCGGCCTTCAGCAAGGCTTCCAGCTCGCCCGCCGCCTCGGCGGTGCCTACCACGGCATGGGCCGGCCGGAACTCGCGGCACAGCGCCGCCAGCTTGTCGACCTGCCGGTGCGCCGTCAGCGCATGGACGGCGTAGCGCCCGGGGTGGCGCTTGACCACATCGAGCGTACTTTCCCCAATCGAGCCGGTGGCACCCAGGACGGTAATACGACGCATATCAGATCAACTCAAAGATAGATGGCCAGCAAGGCGGCCAGCGGAAATACCGGCAGCAACGCATCGATACGATCGAGTACGCCGCCATGGCCGGGCAACAGCCGGCTGCTGTCCTTCATGCCGACCTGCCGCTTGAGCAGCGACTCGAACAGGTCGCCCACCACGCTGGCGATCACCAGCGCGGTGGCCAGCACCGCCACGACCGCCAGGCCATTGTGGTCACCCATGCGGGAGAACCAGGTCGGGGAAAAAGCACGGCTGGCGGCCAGCCCGAGGGCGATCAGCAGGACCAGCAGCCAGCCGCCGATGGCACCTTCCCAGGACTTGCCCGGGCTGATGGCGGGGGCAAGCTTGCGCCGCCCGATGGCCTTGCCGACGAAGTAGGCGCCGATATCGGCCGCCCAGACCAGCACCGCCACCGACAACAGTACACCAATGCCCAGTTCGCGCAGGATCAGGGTGGCGTGACCGAAGGCCGGCAGCATGAACAAGCCGAGAATGGCGCCCAGCAGCGTGAACGCCGGCGTGGCGCGGCGCACGCCCCGCGCCAGCAGCACCAGCGCGACGCCCCAGCAGGCCGCGCCGACCTGCATCAGCAACGTCAGCGCGTGCTGCTGCGGTACCGCATGCCAGGCGATCAGGGCGGCCAGGCAGGCCAGCGCATAGACATATGGCCAGGGCCCGCGCAGCCCGATCAACCGGCCGAACTCCCAGCCGGCCAGGACAACGATGACCGCCACCAGTCCCGCCAGCGCCGACGGCGGCGCCAGGAACAGGATCGGCAGGATCAGCAGCAACAGGCATACGGCGGTAATGACACGGGTAAGAAGCATGCGCTGCGGGGATCCCGGTGAGAAGTGGAAGACGGCTTCAGGCAGTGCCGGAGAGCCCGGACGGCGCCACCACCTGCGCGCTGGTACGGCCAAAACGGCGCTCGCGCTGCCGATAGGAAGCAAACGCCTTGTCGAGTTCGGCGGCGTTGAAATCCGGCCAGAACACCTCGGTGAAATAAAGCTCGGAGTACGCGAGCTGCCACAGCAGGAAATTGCTGATGCGCTGCTCGCCGCCGGTACGGATGAACAGGTCCGGCTCGGGCGCGTAGGCCATGGCCAGGTGCGGGGCGAGCACGGATTCGTCGACCGCTTCGGGGTCGAGCATGGGCGAGCGCGCCAGCATCTTGCGCATGGCCTGCAGCAGGTCCCAGCGGCCGCCGTAGTTGGCTGCGATGGTCACGGTCAGGCCGGTATTGCCGGCGGTGCGGGCCTCGGCATCGGTGATCAGCTGCTGGATGCGCGGACTGAAGCGCGCCAGGTCGCCAACCACCCTGACCCGGATGTTGTTGGCATGCATCTTGATCACCTCGCGGCGCAAGGCGGTCATGAACAGCCGCATCAGGAAGGAAACCTCATCGGCCGGGCGGCGCCAGTTCTCGGAACTGAAGGCGAACAGGGTCAGGTACTGGACACCCCGCGCCGCGCAGGCCTCCACCACCGCCCGGACTGCGTCCAGGCCACGGCTGTGGCCGGCAACGCGCGGCAGGTGCCGCTGGGTCGCCCAGCGGCCGTTGCCATCCATGATGATGGCAACGTGACGGGGCACGTAGGTGGATTCGGGTACGCCGAGCGTGGAACTGATGTGATGCATGATGGGAAACGGTACCGGACACTGCGGCGACTGGCAAGCCGCCGCTCTTTGCGTCACACCGTCATGATCTCCTTGTCCTTCTCAGCAACCATCCTGTCGATCTCGGCAACGAACTTGTCGGTCAGCTTCTGGACGTCGTCCTGGCCGCGGCGCTCGTCATCCTCGGAAATCGCCTTGTCCTTGACCAGCTTCTTGAACTGTTCGTTGGCATCGCGGCGCAGGTTGCGCACGGCGATCTTGGCGCCTTCGGCCTCGCCCTTGACAACCTTTGCCAGCTCCTTGCGGCGCTCCTCGGTCAGCATCGGCATCGGCACGCGGATGATTTCGCCCATGGTCGACGGATTCAGGCCCAGATCCGCATCGCGGATGGCCTTTTCGACCGCGCCGACCATCTTCTTTTCCCACGGCTGCACAGTAATGGTGCGCGCATCGGCCAGGCCGATGTTGGCCACCTGGCTGACCGGTACCGGCGAGCCGTAGTAATCTACCTGGACATGATCGAGCAGACCCGTATGGGCGCGACCAGTGCGAATCTTGGCCAGATCGGCCTTGAACGCTTCAATGGTCTTTTGCATCTTCTGCTCGACGCTCTTCTTGGTGTCGGCGACGCTCATCTTTACCTCCGGAAAACGGGTAATCATGATCCCGGACGCCGGGATCGAAAATGAATCATTCTACTCTTTGCCGGACCACCTGCCACCCTTGCGGGCCGCGTCCCGGCTCCTGGCTCCCGCCCTGGCGAGCCTCGGACCCGCCAGGGCGAACCGGCGCGTGCGCCGGCCTGGCCAGTTACACGTGCACCAGCGTACCTTCGTCCTCGCCCAGGATCACGCGCTTCAGCGCGCTCGGCTTGACGATCGAGAACACCTTGATCGGCAGCTTCTGGTCGCGGCACAGGGCAAACGCGGTGGCATCCATCACCTGCAGGTTGCGCGAGATGGCCTCATCGAAGGAGATGGTGGTGTAACGCGTCGCGCTCGGATCCTTCTTGGGATCGGCGGTATAGACGCCGTCGACCTTGGTCGCCTTGAGCACGATCTCCGCGCCGATTTCCGCGCCGCGCAGGGCGGCTGCGGTGTCGGTGGTGAAGAAAGGATTGCCGGTGCCGGCGGCGAAGATCACCACCTTGCCCTCCTCCAGCTGGCGAATGGCGCGCGGGCGGATGTACGGCTCGACCACCTGGTCCATGCGCAGGGCGGACTGCACCCGGCCTTCAATATTGGCGTGGCGCATCGCATCCTGCAGCGCCAGCGCGTTCATCATGGTGGCCAGCATGCCCATGTAGTCGGCCGTGGCGCGGTCCATGCCCGCTGCCCCGCCGGCCACGCCGCGGAAAATGTTGCCACCACCGATCACCACCGCGACCTGGACGCCGAGCTTCACGATCTCGGCAATGTCGTTGACCATGCCCTCGATGGTGGAGCGGTTGATGCCGAAGGCATCATCGCCCATCAGGGCTTCACCGGACAATTTCAGTAGGACTCGCTTATAAGCTGGCATATTGATCCCCGGGGCTGATTCGAGTTGCTCGTTGGAGCCGGTATTTGGATGCGAGCGGCACGGATCGGCGTGCCGCCGCTGGAAAAGCCGGTTTTCGCTGTGGCCTGTCCCGCACGATGAGGCGCACGGCAGGTCGGACGACTGCGGAAACGGGCTATGATGACCGTGCGGCGCGGGTAAGCGCGGCGCGGTCATTCATTTGTGCCGAGGGGCACCTCCCGGTGCCCCTCGGCATTATACGGCGGCCGGTGTGGCACCCTGCCGGGTGCCCCCTGGTCCGCCCGGACTTCAGGCCTTCTGGGCGGCTGCCACCTGGGCGGCCACTTCGGCGGCGAAGTCGTCCTGCTTCTTCTCGATGCCTTCGCCGACCACGTACAGGGTGAAACCCTTGACCGTGGTGTTGACGGCCTTGAGCATCTGCTCGACGGTCTGCTTGTCGTTCTTCACGAAGCTCTGGTTGAACAGCGATACTTCCTTCAGGTACTTCTGTACCGAACCGTCCACCATCTTGGCGACGATTTCGGCCGGCTTGCCCGATTCGGCAGCCTTCTGCTCGGCGATGCTGCGCTCCTTGGCGATCAGCTCGGCGGGCACGTCGGCAGCCGACAGCGACACCGGCTTCATCGCGGCAACGTGCATGGCCACGTCCTTGGCGGCGGTTTCGTCGCCGTCGAACTCGACCATCACGCCGATGCGGGTGCCGTGCAGGTAGGCAGCCAGCTTGCCGCCGTTCGCGTAGCGCACGAAGCGGCGGATCGCCAGGTTCTCGCCGATCTTGCCGATCAGGGCGGTACGGGTGGCTTCGACGGACACGCCGTCGATTTCCAGCGCCGACAGAGCGGCCACGTCGGCCGGGTTCTGCTTGGCGACCAGTTCGGCGACCTTGGCCGAGAACGCCAGGAAGTCGTCGTTCTTCGACACGAAGTCGGTTTCACAGTTCAGTTCCACCAGCGCGCCGGTGGTGCCGTCGATGTAGGACACCACCACGCCTTCAGCCGTCACGCGCGAAGCGGCCTTGCTGGCCTTGTTGCCCAGCTTGACGCGCAGCAGCTCTTCAGCCTTTTCCAGGTCGCCATCGGCCTCGGTCAGGGCTTTCTTGCACTCCATCATCGGCGCGTCGGTCTTCGCGCGCAGTTCTGCCACCATGCTTGCGGTAATTGCCGCCATTTGTCACTCCTTGAATGGTTCGCACCGGCCTGCCCGCGTGGGTGTGGCGGGCCTGGGGCCGGAGGTATGCTCAACTTCACCCGCGACAGATCATGCCTGCGGCGGATGACAACAATTCAAAAAAAGGGGGCGTAAGATTCGCCCCCTTGTTTGCCGGAACGCCCCGGCTGCGCGCAGTGCCCCGGCCCTGGGGCCGGTTGGCTAGCGGAAATTTGTCAGCTTGCGATGCGCGCGGTGCGGGGTCCTTTCGGCAACAAGCCTTTAGGCTTCTTCGACTTCGACGAAATCGTCGCCGCCGCGAGCGGCTTCAACCACGTCCTGCACGGCGTTTGCACGGCCTTCCAGGATCGCGTCGGCCACGCCGCGCACGTACAGGGCAACCGCCTTGCTCGAGTCGTCGTTGCCGGGGATCACGTAATCGATGCCTTCCGGCGAGTGGTTGGTATCGACCACGCCGATCACGGGCACGCCCAGCTTGTTGGCTTCGGTCACGGCAATCTTGTGGTAGCCGACGTCGACCACGAAGATGGCGTCAGGCACGCCGCCCATGTCCTTGATGCCGCCGATGGACTTTTGCAGCTTGTCCATTTCGCGCTCGAACATCAGGGCTTCCTTCTTGCTCATGGTTTCCAGCGCGCCGGCTTCCTTGGCGGCTTCCATGTCCTTCAGGCGCTTGATCGAGATCTTCACGGTCTTGAAGTTGGTCAGCATGCCGCCGAGCCAGCGGGCGTCGACATAAGGCATGCCGGCACGGCCTGCTTCTTCAGCCAGGATCTCGCGCGATTGGCGCTTGGTGCCCACGAACAGCACGGTGCCGCGGTTTGCTGCCAGTTGACGCACGTACTTCAGCGCGTCCTGGAACATCGGCAACGTCTTTTCGAGGTTGATAATATGGATCTTGTTGCGATGGCCGAAGATGAACGGCGCCATCTTGGGGTTCCAGAAGCGGGTTTGGTGACCGAAGTGGCAACCGGCTTCCAGCATTTCGCGCATGGTAACGGACATGGAATTCTCCAAAAGGGTTAGGTCTGAAGTCCGCCCCGACATTCCTTAAAAGGAACACCCCGGATGGACGGACTCGCGATTTCAAGAATGCGGCCAAACGCACAAGCGCTTGCCCGGGGAAAACCTGACCCGCCCGGTGCCGACAAGGCAGCCAAGAGAAGGCCAGCCCACGATTGTAGCAACAAAACACGCATCCGCTCAAGAGGCTGACTATCATGGGAAGGACAGGCGCCATCATGCCCGTGCCGGCGGAGGCGGCGCACACCGCACCACATGACCTTGACACCCGCATGGACGCGACGCAACCCGGTTTTGACTGCGGCTGAGGCCCGATGGTGCGATAATCCCGCTTTCAGATTCGAATAGAGGCGCAGCCAGTGGCTTCGCCGCCACTTTTTGCGAGCAGCATGAGCATCCATATCAAGAACGCCGACGACATCGCCCAAATGCGGGTAGCTTGCCGGCTGGCCTCCCAGGTTCTCGACTACATCACGCCCTTCGTCAAGCCGGGCATCACTACCGGCGAGCTCGACCGCCTGTGCCACTCCTATATGCGTGACGTGCAAGGCACGGTGCCGGCACCGCTGAATTACGCGCCCCCGGGCTACCCGCCCTTCCCCGGCGCGATCTGCACCTCGGTCAACGATGTGATCTGCCACGGCATCCCGGGCGAGCGCGTGCTCAAGTCCGGCGACGCAGTCAATCTCGACATCACCGTGATCACCAAGGAAGGTTATTACGGCGACACCAGCCGCATGTTCATCGTCGGCGAGGGTTCGATCCTGGCCAAGCGCCTGGCGCAGATCACCTTCGAATGCATGTGGAAGGGCATCGCCCAGGTGCGCCCAGGTGCCCGCCTCGGCGATATCGGCCACGTGATCCAGGTGCACGCGGAAGCCGCCGGCTACAGCGTGGTGCGCGAGTACTGCGGCCATGGCATCGGCAAGAACTTCCACGAAGATCCGCAGATCCTGCATTACGGCCGCCCCGGCACCGGCACGGAGATCCAGGCCGGCATGATCTTCACGATCGAGCCGATGATCAACGCCGGCAAGCGCGACATCCGCACCATGCCCGACCACTGGACGGTCAAGACGCGCGACCGCAGCCTGTCGGCGCAATGGGAGCACACCATCCTGGTCACCGAGACCGGCTACGACGTCCTCACCGTCTCGGAGGGCACGCAGGCGCCCCCGTCCTTCATCACCGATTCTGTCGCAGCCTGACGCTACGGGCGCCATAGTTGGCGCCCTTCTTATTTCAGCCGTCCCATCGATGTCCCACGCCCAAGCCATGGACGCCACGCCGGAAATCATCCTCGCCACCCGAGTACGTGACCAGCTGAAAGCGGACAAGCAATCCCTGTTCGCAGAGTTCAGCGCCCACGGCCATGTCGGCCACCTGCTTACGCGCCTGCGGCGCGCGGTCGATGCCGCGCTGGTCGACGCATGGCGCGGCCTGGGCCTGCCGGCGGCGTGCGCACTGGTGGCCGTGGGCGGCTACGGACGCGGGGAACTGTTCCCGTTTTCCGATGTGGACGTGCTGCTCCTGCTGCCGACGGAGCCCGACCAGGACACCACCGGGCGGCTGGAGAAGTTCATCGGCCTGTGCTGGGACCTTGGGCTTGAAATCGGCTCCGCAGTGCGCACGGTCGACGACTGCATCCGCGAATCGCGCCAGGACGTCACCATCCAGACCTCCCTGCTCGAAGCGCGCCTGCTGACCGGCAACCGCAAGCTGTTTGCCGAACTGCAGACCCGCTACCAGGCCGACCTGGACCCGCGCGCCTTCTTCCAGGCCAAGCTTCTGGAGATGCGCCAGCGCCACGCCAAGTACCAGGACACGCCCTACTCGCTCGAACCGAACAGCAAGGAAAGCCCTGGCGGCCTGCGCGACCTGCAGGTGATCCTGTGGATGACCAAGGCGGCAGGCCTGGGGGACAGCTGGAAGGAACTGTTCGAACGCGGCCTGCTGAGCGAGCGTGAAGCGCAGGAGCTGGCGCGCAACGAGCGCCTGCTCAAGACCATCCGCGCGCGCCTGCATCTGGTGGCCGGACGCCGCCAGGACGTGCTGGTGTTCGACCTGCAAACCGCGCTGGCCGAAGCCTTCGGCTATCGCCAGAACAACAACAAGCGCGCCAGCGAGCAGCTGATGCGCCGCTACTACTGGGCGGCCAAGGCGGTCACGCAGCTCAATATCGTGCTGCTGCTCAATATCGAGGCCATGCTGTTCCCCAGCGAATCCAAGGTGACGCGCGTCATCAACGAGCGCTTCGTGGAACGCCAGGGCATGCTCGAGATCACCAGCGACGATCTCTACGAACGCGAGCCGCACGCCATCCTGGAAACCTTCCTGGTGTACGAGCGCACCCCCGGCGTCAAGGGCCTGTCGCCACGCACGCTGCGCGGCCTGTACAACGCCCGCACGATGATGGACGCCCACTGGCGCAGCGACCCGGAGAACCGCCGCCTGTTCCTCGCCATCGTGCAGGAGCCGCAAGGCATCACGCACGCGCTGCGGCTGATGAACCAGACCAGCGTGCTGGGCCGCTACCTGATCAATTTCCGCCGCATCGTCGGGCAGATGCAGCACGACCTGTTCCACGTCTACACGGTGGACCAGCATATCCTGATGGTGGTGCGCAATATGCGCCGCTTCGCCATCGTCGAGCACACCCACGAGTTCCCCTTCTGCAGCCAGCTGATGGCCACCTTCGACCGCCCCTGGGTGCTGTGGGTGGCGGCGCTGTTCCATGACATCGCCAAGGGCCGCGGCGGCGACCACTCCAAGCTCGGCACCGCCGATGCGCGCCGCTTCTGCAAGCAGCACGGCATTGCCCGCGAGGATACCGACCTGATCGCCTGGCTGGTCGAGCACCACCTGACCATGAGCCATGTGGCGCAGAAGCAGGACCTGACCGATGCGGATGTGGTCCATGCCTTTGCCCGCGTGGTCGGCAACGAGCGCTACCTGACCGCGCTCTACCTGCTGACCGTGGCCGACATCCGCGGCACCAGCCCCAAGGTCTGGAACGCCTGGAAGGGCAAGCTGCTGGAGGACCTCTACCGCATCACGCTGCGCGTGCTGGGCGGCGCCCGCGTTGATCCGCATTCGCTGTGGGCGCAGCGCAAGGACGACACCATCGCCCAGCTGCGGCTCAAGGCATTCGACCCGGAACTGGGCAAGCCGCTGTGGGCCCAGCTCGACGTCGCCTTCTTCCTGCGCCACGATGCGCGCGATATCGCCTGGCTGACGCGCCATCTGTACAACAGGGTGGACAGTCCCACGCCGGTGGTCAAGGCGCGCCTGTCGCCCGCCGGCGAAGGCCTGCAGGTGGCGGTCTACGTCAAGGACCAGTCCGACGTGTTCGCCCGCATCTGCGGCTATTTCGAACGCAAGAGCTTCTCCATCCAGGAAGCCAAGATCCACACCACCCGGCACGGTTACGCGCTCGATACCTTCCAGGTCACCGACCCGAGGATCGGCAGCGATGCCAGCGGCAACTACCGCGACATCATTGCGCTGGTCGAGCACGAACTGGCGGAGCGCCTGCAGCAGCAGGCCGCGCTGCCGGAACCCGCCCAGGGCCGGCTGTCGCGCCAGTCGCGCAGCTTCCCCATCAAACCGCGGGTCGACCTGCGCGCCGACGAGCGCGGGCAGTACTACCTGCTATCGCTCTCGGCCAACGACCGTACCGGCCTGCTGTACGCGATTTCCCGCGTACTGGCCAAACATCGCATCTCGGTGCATACCGCCCGCATCAATACGCTCGGCGAACGGGTGGAAGACGTTTTCCTGGTCGATGGCAGCCGCCTCGCCTCGGATAACAAACTGCAGTTACAGCTTGAACAGGACCTGCTGGCGGCGCTGGCCATCTGAGCCGGACGCCCCACATAGAAGATATGACCGATAGCAATTCGCCCAAGCGCAAGACGCTGGGCATCAAGGCCACGCCCGAGGGCAATGCCCGCAAACCCGCCGCCACCCGGCCGGTGCGGGTATCCGACCTGAACCGCGGCCGCGTGCGCGCCGTGGTCGACGGCATCAAGCAGGCACAGGAACGCGCCGGTGGCGGCGAACGCTCGCGCAAGAAGGCAGATGACGGCGGCCAGCGCCCGCCACGCGGCCCGCGCACCGAAGGCCAGGATCGCCCGCGCCGTTTCGGCCCGGGCGAAGGTCAGGACCGTCCACGCCGCTTTGCCGGCGAAGGCGATGACCGCCCGCGCCGCTTCAACCCGGGCGAAGGTCAGGACCGCCCCCGCCGCTTTGCCGGCGAAGGCGACGAGCGCCCTCGCCGTTTCAACCCTGGCGAAGGCCAGGATCGTCCGCGCCGCTTTGCCGGCGAGGGC
>NZ_JARJLM010000043.1 GCF_029335485.1 Cupriavidus basilensis | reverse complement strand
TCGCCGCGCGGCAGTTCGCCGATGCGCCTGACCTCGGCGTAGAAGGCAGTCCAGTCCCCGCCGCTGTGCGCCAGCAGCGCCGTGAACGCCGGCACCCACTGCTGGTAGGTTGCCACGGCGGCCAGCTGCGCATTGGTCAGCGGCCGCTCGAACCAGCGGTCGTAGCCGGTATAGCCGCCCCACTGCGCCTTGAGTTGCGCATAGTGCGCGCGCAGGCCGGCGAATATCTCCGCCTTGCCCTTGCGCTTGGCGTCGTCGGACAACGGCGAGCGATAGAGCGCATCGAGCCGGTTGCGCGCATCCAGCAGCATGGCGCGGAACTGCTGGCGGCGGGCGTCGTACTGGCGGTAGCTGGCACGGGCGTCGGGCGACGCCGCCAGCGCCAGCCAGCGCTCCACGCCTGCCGTCTCCACCGCGGTGGCAAAGGATTCGTTGAACGTGGTGTCATTGCGCACATAGACCACCTGGTGCGCCAGTTCGTGGAAGATCAGCCTGGCCAGCTCGCCCTCGGGCTGGTAGACGAAGGTATTGAGCAGCGGATCGTCGAAGTAGCCCAGCGTGGAGTACGCAGGGATGCCTGCCACGTAGGGCTCGAGCCCCTCCTTGCGCAGCCCCGCCGCGTAGCCGTCGGCGTCTGCCTTGGCGTAGTAGCCACGGTAGCTGATGCAGCCGACCACCAGGAAGCACCACTTGTGCAGCTCCATCGACAGCTCCGGGGTGGCGAACACGCTCCACACCACATACGGCCGGTGCAGGTTGGCGTAGCGCCGGTAGCTGCCGTTGTCGGGCAGTTTCAGCTCGCGGGAGGCGAAGTCGCGGATGGTGCCGGCCAGGGCAAGGCGCTGCGCCAGCCGCGTGTCGTTGGCGTCGCGCGCCGCGGCAATGGCGTCCGGCAGCGGCCGGGAATCGGCCATCACCCCGAGGTGGCCGCCAATGGATTGGGCGTAGTAGCCGATCGTGTCGCAGCCGGCCAGCAACGCTGCAAGCCCCAGCACGGCCAGGGCCTGCAGCGCGCGCGCCGGCCGCCGGGTCATGACGACAGGGCGGGCGCCGCCGGCTCCGGCACGGCCGCCGCGGCCGGTACAGCTTCCACCTGCACCAGGCAATCGTAGAAGACCGGGGCACGGCCCAGGTCGGTCAGGCGCTGGCTGGTCAGCTCGTTGGCGTTCTTGCCGTCCGGCGCCAGCTTCTTCCACCAGATCGACAAGCCCACCACCAGCCCGCGCCTGGCCCGGTCGGTCACGCGCGCCCGCGCCAGCATGCTGCCGCGGTCGTTGAAGACGCGCACCATGCCGCCATTGGCGACGCTGCGCGGGGCGGCATCCTCGGGATGGATGTCCAGGTGCGGCTCGCCCTCGGTGGCGCGCAGGCTGTCGACGTTGACGAAGGAGCTGTTGAGGAAGTTGCGTGCCGGCGGCGAGATCATCGCCAGCGGATAGCGCGCGGCCAGCTCCGGCGCGGTGGCGGGCGCCTCGTAGGGCGGCACGTAGTCGGGCAAGGGATCGAGCCCGTCGCGGCGCATGGCCTCCGAATAAAACTCGCACTTGCCCGACGCCGTGGCAAAGCCGCCCTCGGCCAGCGGCGCGGCCGGCAGCTTGAGCTTCTGCCAGCCCTGCGCCTTCAGGGATTCCCAGCTGATGCCGGCGGCACGCGGATCGGTGGCCACGATGGCCTGGGCGGCAATGTCCTCGTCGCTATCGGCAAAGCACGGCTCGTCGAAGCCCATGCGCTGCGCCAGCCGACGGAAAATCTCCGTATTGGGCATGGCCTCGCCCAGCGGCGCGATCGCCTGGTTGTTGGCCAGGAAGTACGTGTGGCCGTAGGCCTTGTGCACATCCACGTGCTCGAGCTGGGTGGTGGCCGGCAGCAGGATGTCGGCGTAGTCCGCGGTGTCGGTGCGGAACTGCTCCAGCACCACGGTGAACAGGTCCCCACGCGCGAAGCCTTCCGCCACCTTGGTCGATTGCGGCGCCACCGCCACCGGATTGCTGTTGTAGACGACCAGCGCTTCGATCCTGGGGCCGACCAGCCCATGCTGTCCATCCCCGGCATCCAGCAGCGCATCGCCGATGGTGCTCATATTCACCGTGCGCGGCAGCGCCGGCAGGCCCGGCAGCAGGTCGGGCCGCTGCAGTGCCTGGTTGTCGACCGGGAAGAAGCCGGAAGTGGACAATTGCAGGCCGCCTGCCGGATGGCGCCAGGCGCCAACCAGGGATGGCAGGCAGGCCACCGCGCGCACCGCCTGGCCGCCGCCGTGCGAGCGCTGCATGCCATAGTTCAGCCGGATCGCCACCGGCTGGCGCTCGCGCACCGCCAGTTGCCCGTACAGGCCGGCCAGCCATTCGATGTCGCCGGCGTCGATGCCGCACAGCTCGGCCGCGCGTGCCGGGCTATAGGCCTTTGCGCGCTCGCGCAGTGCCTCGAAACCCACCGTGTGGCTGGCGATGTAGTCGTGATCGAGCAGGTCGTCGCGCATCAGCACATGCATGATGGCCAGCGCCAGTGCGCCGTCGGTGCCCGGCATGGGCGCGATATGGCGATGGCACTTCTCGGCGGTCAGCGAGCGGTAGGGATCGATCGCCACCAGGGTGGCGCCGCGCCGCTTGGCTTCCTGCACGCGCGTCCAGAAATGCAGGTTGGAGGCAATCGGGTTGCCCCCCCAGATGATGATCAGCCTGGCATCGGGCACATGCTCGATGTCCATGCCGATGCTGGCGCCATAGGTATAGCGCAGCGCGGTCGCGCCGGCGCTGGCGCAGATGGTGCGGTCCAGCAGCGAGGCACCCAGCTTGTGGAAGAATCGCGCCGCCATGCTCTCGCCCTGCACCAGCCCCATGGTGCCGGCATAGCTGTAGGGCAGGATCGCCTGCGGATCGCGGGCGGCGATGGCGGACAGGCGGCTGGCTACGGTCTCCAGCGCTTCGTCCCAGGAAATCGGGGCGAACTTGCCCTCGCCCTTGGCGCCGACGCGCTTCATCGGCGTCAGCAGGCGGTCCCGATGATAGGTGCGGTCCGTGTAGCGCGACACCTTGGTGCACAGCACGCCCTGCGTGCCGGGATGGTCGGGATCACCCGCCACCTTGATGGCGCGGCCGTCCTCGACGGTGACGAGCAACGCACAGCTATCGGGACAATCGTGCGGGCAGGCGGCACGGACGATGCGGGAGGCCATGGAATCTCCTGGCTAGCGTGGGGGACTGGCGGCGCGACCGGCATCGGGGTGGCGGCACGGACACACAAACAGCGGGCTCCGGAGGTGCCGCGCGCAAAGCCCGGTGGACTGTCCCGCGGGCTTTGCGTGTTGTACGCCGGCGTCGCCCCGACGGGCGCCGACGGGGGAAATTGTTAGGCTCCGATTGTATTCGATTATGATAGCCCGACGCTGCGCCAGGGAATGGGGCCAGGACATCGCCGGCACAGACCGGCAAGGCATTCACGGGTAAAAAATACACCGTTTTCACGGGGAAACCATGCAAGTGCATTCTGGGGTCAGGGGCTGGCGCATTGCCGGCCTGCTGGTGGCGTGCGCCATCGGCTCATTCATTGCCAATGCCGGCGCGGAAAGCGGTGTCAGCGCCGACACCATCCTGCTGGGCCAGTCGGCCGCGCTCACCGGGCCCACCGCCATGCTCGGCAAGCAGATGAATTCCGGCGCGCGGCTCTACTTCGACTACGTCAACCAGCACGGCGGCATCTACGGGCGCAAGGTCGAGCTCAAGGTGCTCGACGATTACAACGAACCGGAAACCGCCGCCAAGAACACCCGCGCGCTGATCGACGACGACCACGCTTTTGCCCTGTTCGGCTACGTGGGCACCGAAACCGCCGAGGCTTCGCTGCCGCTGGCGACCCAGGCCAGGGTGCCGTTCTTCGCCCCTTACAGCGGCGCCCAGTCGCTACGCGAACCGTTCAACCGCTACGCCTTCCACGTGCGCGCCGGCTTCAACGAGGAAGCCGCGGCCATCCTGCGCCAGATCCGCGTCACCGGCCTCAAGCGGGTGGCGGTGGTCTACAACGACGACGCCTACGGCAAGTCCGGACTGGAAGCGCTCGAACGGGCTCTCAAGGCCGCGCCCGACAGCGGCGTGCAGATCGTCTCGCGCGAGGGCGTGGTACGCAATACCGTGGAAATCGGTGACGCCATGCAGGGCTCGATGAAGGCCAAGCCCGACGCGGTGGTGATGATCAACGCGTACCGGACCGCCGGCGCCTTCGTCAAGGAAGCCCTGCGGCGCGGCTTCAATGGCCAGTTCTACAACGTCTCCTTCGTCGGCACCCAGGCGCTGGCCAGGGAAGTGGGCGCCAAGGGCGGCGGCGTGATCATCTCCCAGGTCATGCCCCACCCGGGCAACGCCACGCTGCCGGTGGTGCGCGAATACCTGCGCCTGCTGCAGGCAGCGGGCAAGCCCAATGAGTTCGACTACGCCAGTATCGAAGGCTTTATTGCCGCCAAGGCCTTCGCCGAAGGCCTGCGCCGCGCCGGCAAGGATCTCACCCGGGAAAAACTGGTGACCGCGCTGGAGGGCATGAAGAGCCTGGACCTGGGCGGCTACATCGTCAACTTCAGCCCCGAAAGCCACGTCGGCTCGAAGTTCGTCGAGATGACCATCATCAACTCGAGGGGGCAGGTGATTCGCTAGAGCGAGCAAACGCGCGGCCCGCCGGCGGGCCATAGCGAGCCGCGATGCGAAGCGAGCCGTCAAGGTTTGCCTATGCCGTATGGGGCGCCTCCCCGCAGGGGAGGTGAAACTGCCCTTGACTTCAAGCCTTCGAAGTTGACTTCGAAATCAAGCAGTTAAACCCAAGCCCCGATCTCTACGCCATGTCGTTCAAATGGCAAGCCGAAAACCGCATCGGCGCAATCTCCTTGAGCAGCGGCTGCTCCTCCCGGCACCGCGGCATCGCGTGCGGGCAGCGCGGGTGGAAATGGCAGCCGGGCGGCGGATGCAGCGGCGAGGGAATCTCGCCCTTGATCGCCACGAAGGTCTTCTTGCCGACCTCCAGCTTGGGAGCCTCCGCCAGTAGCGCCTGGGTGTAGGGATGATTCGGGCTGGCGAACACGTCTTCGGCCGGCGCCGATTCCACCACCCGCCCCAGGTACATGATCACCACACGGTCGCTGATGTGCTTGACCACGCCAAGATCGTGGCTGATGAACAGATAGGTGAGATTGAGCTCCTGGCGCAGGCGCATGAAGAGATTCAGCACCTGGGCCTGGATCGATACGTCGAGCGCGGCCACCGACTCGTCGCATACCAGGAATTCCGGCTTGACCGCCAGCGCCCGCGCAATGCCGATGCGGGCGCGCTGCCCGCCCGAGAACTGGTGCGGGAAACGGCGCAGCACGGTGGGGTCCATGCCCACGCGCACCAGCATGTCTTCCACATAGCTCTTCTGCGCCGCGCGCGGCACCATGCCGTGCACAACAGGCGCCTCGCCGACGATGTCCATCACGCGCAGGCGCGGATTCAGCGAGGCATAAGGATCCTGGAAGATCATCTGGATCGCCAGCTGCTTCTCGCGCTTCTTTTCCGGCGGCAGGCGGTCGAGATCGACGCCCCGCCACAAGCGCGAACCTTCGGTCAGCGAATGCAGGCCCACCGCCATGCGGCCCAGCGTGGACTTGCCGCAACCGGACTCGCCGACCAGCCCGACCACCTCGCCCGCGCCAATGGCCAGGTCGACGCGGTCGACGGCATGGACCACCTCTTCCTGCGCCTTGGCGCCAAAGAGGTTGGCGATCCTGGCGGCGGCGTCTAGCGACTTGACGAAGCGCTTGGATACCCCGCGCAACTCCAGGATCGGGGCATTGGGCGTGGACTCGGCAACGGGCTCGCTGGCCATGGAAGCGTGTGCGGGATCAATGATGGCGGCGCTCATGCTGCCTCCACGTGTTCGAGTACCGGATGAAAGCAGCGCAGGCGGCGTCCGTCCGCGGCGGTTTCCAGCGGCGGCGCTGTCCGGCACACATCGGTGGCATAAGCGCAGCGCTCGCGGAAGGCGCAGCCGGCCGGCAGGTTCAGCAGCGACGGCGTCATGCCGGGAATCTGGCGCAGCGGCGCGCCGCGCGGATTACGCGATGGCGCGGAACTGATCAGGCCGTGGGTGTAGGGATGCTCTGGCCGCTCCAGCACCTGGCGCACGTCGCCGGCCTCGACGATCTTGCCGGCGTACATCACGCAAACGGTGTCGGCCAGGCCAGCCACCACGGAAAGGTCGTGGGTGATCCAGATCAGCGCGGTGCCGGACTCTCGGCACAGCTTCTGCATTTCGTAGAGAATCTGGCCCTGGATGGTCACGTCCAGCGCGGTGGTGGGTTCGTCGGCGATGATCAGGTCCGGCTTGTTCAACAGCGCGATGGCGATCGCCACGCGCTGGCGCATGCCGCCCGAGAACTGGTGCGGATAGGCCTGCAGCCGCTCGTCCGGGGAAGGAATGCCGACCCGGGCCAGCGCATTGCGGGAGCGCTCGCGCGCCACCGCCTTATCCACTTTCTCGTGCGCCAGCACCGCCTCGATCATCTGCGTATCGATGCGCAGGACCGGGTTCAGCGTCATCATCGGGTCCTGGAAGATCATCGCGATGCGGTTGCCGCGCACGTCGCGCATCTGCCCGGGCGTCAGGCTGCGCAGGTCGCGCGTCACGCCGTCGCGGCTGGTCAGCTCGATGCGGCCCTCCATCACTTTGCCCGGCGGGTCGATCAGGCCCATGATCGAATAGCCGGTCATCGACTTGCCCGAGCCGGACTCGCCGACCAGCCCCATGATCTCGCCGCGGCCGACCGAGAACGAGACATCGTCGACAGCGCGCGCGACACCGCCGCGCGTAAAGAACTGGGTCTTGAGGCCTTCCACCACCAGGGTCGGTTTGCTCATATTCGCTCCTGTCGTGCTGCGTTACTGCGTTTGCAGGCGCGGATTGAGGACATCGCGCAGCTGGTCGGCGACCAGGTTCATGGCCACGATGGTGACCACCAGCGCTATCCCCGGGAAGAAGCTGATCCAGTACTTGCCGGACAGCATGTACTGCTGGCCGTTGGCGATCAGCGAACCCAGCGAGGGCTCGGTGATGGGCACGCCCAGGCCGAGGAAGGACAGCGTGGCCTCGAGCGTGATCGCCGATGCCACCTGCAGCGCCGCGATCACGATCAGCGGCGGCAGGCAGTTGGGCAGCAGGTGGCGGAACATGATCCGCCCCGGCGGCAGGCCCAGGCAGATGGCGGCTTCGATATATTCCTTGCGTCGCTCGACCAGCGCCGCGCTGCGGGTGGTGCGGGCATAGTAGGCCCACTGCACCGCCACCAGCGCAATCACGATATTGCCGATGCCGGGCCGCAGGAAGGCCAGCAGGATCAGCGCCAGCAGGATGGGCGGGAACGACAGCTGCAGGTCGGCCACGCGCATGATGATGGCTTCCACGCGGCCGCCCAGGAAGCCGGCAAGCAGGCCCAGGGTAGCGCCCAGCAGCAGCGCGATCACGGTGCTGACCACGCCCACGCCGATGCTGATGCGCAGGCCGTACATCACGGCCGAGAGGATGTCGCGGCCCTGCTCGTCCGAGCCGAGCAGGAAGGTCATGCCGCTGCCGGCCTGCTCGCCGGGCGCCATGCGCGCGTCGAGCACATCGAGCGTGGCAAGGTCATACGGGTTCTGTGGCGACAGCCACGGCGCAAACAGTGCGATCAGCACGATGATGACCAGCAAGGCCAGGCCGATCACCGCGATCTTGCTCGAGAAGAACTGGCTGGCGAAGCGCCGCAGCGGGGTCTGCTCGGCTGGCGGCGGCGGTGCCGCCGTGGTTTCGGTTGCGGTTGTCATGAGCTCAGCCCTTGTTGTCGGCAATGCGCACGCGCGGATCGAGCACGCTATAGATGATGTCCACCGCCAGGTTGATCAGGATGAACAGCGTCACGATCACCATCAGGTAGGCCACGATCACCGGCCGGTCGAGCAACTGGATGGAATCGATGATCAGCTTGCCCATGCCGGGCCACGCGAAGATCGATTCGGTCACGATAGCAAAGGCAATGATCGAGCCGAACTGCAAGGCGATCACCGTGACGATCGGGATCATGATGTTCTTGAGCACGTGCACGCCCACGATGCGGGTATTGGACAGGCCCTTGGCGCGCGCGAACTTGACGTAGTCCTGCAGCATGGCCTCCTGCGTGCCGGCCCGCGTGAGCCGGATCACCATGGCGATATTGAGCAGCGACAACGTCACCGCCGGCAGCAGCAGGTGGCGCAGGCCGTCCACCGTCAGGAAGCTGACCGGGATGCCGAGCAGCGACGTGGTTTCGCCGCGCCCGTTGGAAGGCAGCCAGCCCAGCTGCACCGCGAACACCATGATCAGCATCAGCCCGACCCAGAAGGTGGGCAGGGAGAAACCAAGGATGGACACGCCCATGATGGTCTTGCCGGCCACGCCGCCCGGGCGCAGGCCAGCCCACAATCCGAGCGGAATGCCGAGCAGCACGGCCAGCAGGATAGCGCACACGGCCAGCTCCATGGTGGCCGGCATGCGCTCGAAGATCAGCTTGAGCGCCGGCGTGCCGTGCGCGAACGAAGTACCGAGATCGCCATGGAGCGCGTTGCGCAGGAAGATCCAGTACTGCTCCCACAAGGGCTTGTCGAGCCCGAGCGCGGCAATGGTGCGTTTGATGTCTTCCTGGTCGGCCTGAGGATTGATCAGGATATCGACCGGGTTGCCGATGGCAAAGACGCCGAGGAAAACCAGTAGCGACATGACGAAGAGCACGACCACGCTCTGCATCAGGCGCCGGATGATGAAAACCAGCATGTTCGGAAGCTTTCCTTCGCCGATGGCGGCCACGGCGCCTGTTGGGCGCCGCCAGCGCTGCACCGGCAGTCGGCTCGTGGCTAGGCCCGGCTACCGTCCGGGGGTGAATCGTCGGGAAGCGGCGGTCCAGACCGCGGCCGCCTCCCGCTCAAGACTATGCCTGCAGATCCCGTGCGCCAAGGGCGCGATTTTATGGTCGCGCCTTTCGGCAGTCGCTTCACTGCGGCTTGAAACTGTGCGCGTAAGTCCGTTCGTCGGTACGCGGTACATAGGTGATGCCCTTCTGGGTGGCCCAGGTGGTCACCTGTTGATGGATCGGGATGATACCGCCATCGTGGATGGCGATCGCGGTGGCCTCCTGCAGCAGCTTGGAGCGCTCCGCATCGTCCACCGTGGCCAGGGCCTTCTCCAGCACCACGTCCATCTTGGGATTGCAGTACTCGCCCCAGTTGGTGGTGCCGAACCCCTTCTTGGAATCCTCGCAGGCCAGCAGCGCGCGCAGCGGCGAGCTGACTTCACCCGTCTGCGCGCCCCAGCCCAGCAAACCGAACGAGAACTCGTGCTTGATGCCCTTGGACGAGTAGGTTGCCATCGGCATGCCCTCCACCTTGGTCGCGATACCGATGCGCGTCAGGTTCTGCGCAATGGTCTGGGCGATCTTCTCGTCGTTGACGTAGCGGTTGTTGGGCGTATGCAGCGTGACGCCGAAGCCGTTCGGATAGCCCGCCTCGGCCAGCAGCTTCTTGGCGCCTTCCGGATCGTACTTGACCGTCTTCAGGTTGGGGTTGTAGCCGAACAGCGTGGGCGGCACCAGATTGTTGGTCGGCTCGGCCAGCCCTTCCATCAGGCGGTCCTTGATGCCCTGCCGGTTGATGGCCATGCTGATGGCATTGCGCACGCGCGCATCCTTCAGCGGGTTCTTGTCCATCGGCTGGCCGTCCCTGGTGGTGATGAAGGGCGACTTGTCGCGCTTGTCGTCGGTGTACAGGTAGATCACGCGATGCGAGATCTTCGAGAAGAACGACAGCTTGGGATCCTTGCGAACCTGGGGCAGGTCGGGCGTGGGCACGTTCTCGATGGCCTGTACGTCGCCGGACAGCAGTGCCGCGAGGCGCGTGGCCGGGTTGGCGATGAAGCGCAGCGTCACCTTGTCCCAGGCGGGCTTGGGCCCCCAATAGTCGGGGTTCTTGACCAGCTCGACCCGGTCGTCGCGCGCGTAGCTGACGAACTTGAAGGGGCCGGTGCCGATCATGCCCTTGCCCTGCGCGAAGTCTTCGGAGGTCAGGCCCTGCGTGGCCTTTTTCTGCACGATGAAGATCGACGTGAGGTCGTTCAGCATCAGCGGATAAGGCTGGTTGGTGGTGAGCTGGATGGTGTACTTGTCGATCACCTTCTTGTTGATGATCGCCTTGGTGTAGACATCGAACTTGCCCGGGCTGTTCAGGATCGTGGCCGGCCGGTCGAGCGACCAGACCACATCGTCGGTCGTCAGCTCCGACCCATCGTGGAACTTCACGCCCTTGCGGATCTTGAACTCCCAGGTCAGGTTGTTGACCAGCTTCCAGGACTCGGCCAGGCCGGGGATGATCTTGCTGTCCGCGTCCAGCTTCACCAGGCATTCGAACATGTGCTCGGAAACATTGATGTTCGAGAACAGGTTGTAGAAATGCGGATCCATCGAGGTCGGGGGCGAACTCATGGCCAGCTTGAAATCGACCGCGTGGGCGTGGCTGGCAAAACCGAAGCTCATGGCCGCGGTTACCGCCATGGCACCGAATGCCTTCTTGCATGTGCGAAGGAACATCGCGCAATTCTCCCGGGAAGAAATGTAGCAATCGACGACTAAGGGCAGCGAAGGCACATCGTGCAAGGCGCCGCATTTTGGTGCGGTTGCCGGCGCGATCCGCGGCGACGTTGCCGGGCAGGCACATCAAGCATGAACTGTTCCAGCAGTGGACCCCGCGGGGCAATGCGGGGAAACCCCCGCGCTGTTCGCCGCCGCACGCCGAGCCGCGCGAACATCACGGGGGTGCCGTGGAGACCGCCTGCTTTGGCGCTTCGATCGAAGGCGTCGTATGATCGGGGTATCCATCGCCCAAACTGGCATCATGACACTCATCCCCGAAATCCTTCAGGCGCAACCCGAAATCCGCACCATCCGACGCGATATCCACGCGCATCCGGAGTTGTGCTTCCAGGAAGAACGCACTTCCGACGTGGTTGCGCAGAACCTCTCCGCCTGGGGTATCGAGGTGCATCGCGGCCTTGGCACCACCGGCCTGGTCGGCGTGATCCGCAATGGCAACAGCAGCCGCAGCATCGGCCTGCGTGCGGATATGGATGCATTGCCGCTGCAGGAGGCCAATACCTTCGGCCACCGTTCGCAGCATGACGGGCGCATGCATGCTTGCGGCCACGACGGCCACACTGCAATGCTGCTGGGCGCGGCTCGCTATCTTGCCGAGCACCGGAGTTTCGACGGCACCGTCAACCTGATTTTCCAGCCCGCCGAAGAAGGCGGGGGCGGTGCCCGCGAGATGATCAAGGACGGTCTCTTCGAGCGCTTTCCCTGCGATGCCGTCTTCGGCATGCACAACTGGCCCGGCATGCCGGCCGGCAGCTTCGGCACCACCGCCGGGCCGCTGATGGCATCGAGCAACGAATTCCGCATCGTCGTGCGCGGCAAGGGCTCGCATGCTGCACTGCCGCACAACGGCAACGATCCGGTCTTCACCGGCACGCAGATCGTCTCCGCGCTGCAAGGCATCATCACGCGCAACAAGCGTCCGATCGACGCCGCGGTGATCTCCGTCACGCAGTTCCACGCCGGCGATGCCACCAATATCGTGCCCGATCAGGCCTGGATCGGCGGCACCGTGCGTACCTTCACGCTGCCCGTGCTGGACCTGATCGAACGCCGTATGGAGGAAGTCTCGCGGGCCGTGGCGAGCGCTTTCGATTGCACCGTGGAGTTCGAGTTTCACCGTAACTATCCGCCCACCGTCAACAGCGCTGCCGAGACCGCGTTTGCCGTCGAGGTGGCGCGCGGGCTGGTGGGCACGGACAACGTCGATGGCGAGATCGAGCCGACCATGGGCGCCGAAGACTTCTCCTTCATGCTGCTGGAGAAGCCGGGTTGCTACCTGTTCATCGGCAACGGCGAAGGCGTGCATCGCGAAGCCGGTCACGGCCTCGGCCCCTGCATGCTGCATAACCCCAGCTACGACTTCAACGACGAAATCCTGCCGGTGGGCTCGACCTTCTTCGTCAAGCTGGTGGAGAAATGGCTGGCGCCTGCCTGAGCGCGCCGGTCGGCAACACGCCGGCGTTCGGGCCGGCGTGCCGGTGTCAGTCCAGCGCGATGTCCCCGTACCAACTCTCGGCACGGCTCTTGGTATTGTCGGTATCGGTCATGATGCCGACCGCCACCACCTGCCCCGGATCGGTTCCGAAGGCCTTGCGGTAATCGGCGCGCAGGTCGCGCCGGTGGCAACGCCACTCATTGGTATGGCGGGTACCGGAATCGACCACGATCATGCGCACGCGCCCCGTGTGCGGATTCGACAGCACCGAGCCTTCGGGCTTGCGCCCTCCCCAGATGTACATCAGCGTGGCATAGGGCATCTCACGTCCCGTCGTCAGCCGCGCCATCTCGTACATCAGCTGATCCTTTAGCGAGAGGCTGCCCTTGTCGCCGTCAAAGGCGACGAAGATGCGCAACGGCGAATCCTCGCGCGGTGCCTGGGCGTTGTCTGCGCTGCGGATGACGTCCCGCGTCTTCCAGGTCCAGTTCAGCATGCCCGGCGCGCGCCCTACCAGCGGCACATACAGGCCGGAGGCCGAACTGTCGGCTTCTGCATGCAATACGATGCGTTTGTCGACTTCCGCGAGGGAATAACGCGTGGGAATCTTGTTCCGGTTGACGGTCCAGGGCTGCCACCCGAGCGGTTCGCCGCGGCCGCCCTGTGTGGCGGAAAACAGTGGCAGACGCAGCAGCGTGGGGGGCTCATCAGCTTCGCTGGCGTGCTCGGCATCGTGCACGCTCTCCGCGACGGATTTCAGTGCCTTGTGATGCGCGGATGCGTCCGGCAAGGCCGGTTCGGTCAGCTTGATCTGCTCGATATGCTCGGCGAATGTGCGGCAATCGATCGCCGATAGCGCCGCTATGGCGCCAGGCCCCGACTGCACGGGCTCCGTGGGAGCCATTTCCAAGGTGCCGCAACCCGCCAAAATCAGCGCACCGGCCACACCGGTCAGTGCCGGCAGGCAAAATCTGGCCGCCATCGATCCCCCGAACCTGGATTCCATTGCCTGGCCACACCTTGGGGCGCATGCCGGCCTTGGGTTTTTTAAGATCTTTCGAACTGCGTCACGCGGAACCCGTACCCGCGCTTGGGGCTAAGGTAACAGAACGATATGGATGAAGGAAGGCTCCAGTACCCTCAAAACATTAAGACACTACCCGAGACATCGGAGGCATCGCTCACACCGTGCATTTTTGCCGCCGCAAATAGCAAAACCCCCCAGTACTATCGTACTGGGGGGTTTCAAGGGAGAGCCTGGCGATTACCTACTTTCACACGGGTATCCGCACTATCATCGGCGTGGAGTCGTTTCACGGTCCTGTTCGGGATGGGAAGGGGTGGTTCCAACTCGCTATGGTCACCAGGCATAAACGGTGTGCCGCGTTGACTCGGTCAACGCAGCGAATAGGGATGTAGTAGT
>NZ_JARJLM010000439.1 GCF_029335485.1 Cupriavidus basilensis | reverse complement strand
CGCTTGCGGGAGGGGGCGGCCGGGTCAAATACCGCTGCGTGCTGGATAACAGCATTGGCTTCGCTTGTTTGTTCGCCTGCCCGCCAGGCGCCAAACCCGGCGGATTCCCTGGAGAGGCATTGTTCGACTGATGGGGTGTGGGTGCGGGTGCGGGATGCTGATTCGGGTTCCACCCCAGCCTTTGGGGTGAAACCGGGATGCCGCGCAGCCTGACGGGGTGCCGGCCTCGTTACATGCCTCTCTACATGCCTCTCGCGCGGCAGCCACACCCCTTATAAATAGTAACGATTATCATTTATAATTCGTGGCCATTCCACCCCCTTTCCTTGCGCCAGGTGCCCCCCGAACCCGACAGCCACAACCTGCTCGCCACCCTGGTCCGGCATTACGAGGACCTGGTCGAGCATGTGCGCCGCCGCTTTGCTGCCCGGGGCTTTGCACGCGATGTGGTGCATGACCTGTGCGTGCAGCTGCTCGAGCGGCCGCCCCGCGCCACGGCACGGCAACCGCTGGCCTTTCTCAGGCGTGCTTCGCTCTACCGTGCCATAGACCGGCACCGCGCGGAGGCCGCGCACGCCAATGTCGTAGTCTCGGTGGACGAGGTGGCCGACCTGCGCAGCCATGAAGCCGATGGCGCGCAGCAATTGCACCTGGCCCAGCAAGTACAATCGCTGCGCATGGCCATCGAAAACCTGCCGCCGCGCTGCCGCCTCGTCTTCCTGCTGCATCGGCTACACGATATGCCGCAGGAAGAGGTGGCGCGGGAGCTTGGCATCTCCCGCAATATGGTGGCGCGCCATCTTGCGCGCGCCATGCAAAGCCTGCGGCCCTTGCTGGACCCGGACCCAAGGCCCCCGGCGCCGTTCGTCGTCCCGCAGCAGCCGGCGGCAATCGCAGCACCCACGATCGTGAGACCGGCTGATGGCAGTGCCGCCTGACAACGCCCGCAAGAACCCGCCCTTGCCCAACGACCCGCTGGCGCCTTTCAAGCCTGATCTGCTCCAGCACTTCCCTGGCAAGGAGGCGCTGCTGCGTGAAGGCAAGGCCTACAGCCAACGGCGTGGACGCACCAGCAAGGCAGCAGTAACCTGCCTCGGCGTTGCGGTGGCCGCACTGTGGCTGGCCGACCCTGCCTGGCAGACCACGCGCCTTGCCACTCGCGTTGGCGAGCGTAGCACCTGGACGCTTCGCGATGGTAGTCGCATCCAGCTCAATACCGATTCCGTGATGGTCGTCGAGAACCACCTGCGCAGCCGGCGGATCGCGCTCGAACGCGGCGAGGCCATGTTCACGGTGTCGCACAGCTGGCGCGCGTTCGTTGTCACCGCAGCCGGCGTCGAGATCCGCGATATCGGCACCCATTTCAACGTCCGCCGGGCGCATGGGGATGTGGATGTGGCGGTGATGGAAGGCGCGGTCGAGATCAAAGCCGGTGCCAGCAGCGCGCGGGTAGCCAGAGGCCAGGCCCTGGCGGTGCACGGCGGACAGCTTGGCCCGCTGGTGGACGTCCAGCCAGGCGCAGTGGCGTGGGCCAAAGGCAAGCTGGTGCTCGACGGCAGCCCGCTGCGCCTGGTCGTTGCCGAAATGCAGCGCTACCGCGATGCCCCAATCCGCTTGCGCGACGAGCATGCCGGCGGCCTGCGCCTGTCCGGCGAGTACGACATCGGTGGCCTCGAACCCCTCCTGGACGCGCTCCCCGCCGTACTTCCGGTGCGCGTGGCCCGGCATGCCGATGGCACTGTCGACATCGCCTCGCGCTGATCCCGCAAAAAAATTTGTAACAAGCATCAACATCGCCGCGCGCAGCTACGCCTTTCCCTGCAAGGCCCGGTTCCTGGGCCGTCCGATAAAGAAAAGGGGAAATCGCGTGAATCCAGCTTTGCTTGGCACCGCCCGCCGCGGCCTTGCCAGCCGCCTTACCACCCTGTCCGCGTTTGCCGCGGGCATGACGCTGGCTGCCAGCGCGCTAGCGCAGGGAACGCTTGACGTCGACATGCCAGCCCAGCCGCTGGACCACGCGCTGCGCGCGCTGGCGCGCCAGTCGGGCGCACAGATCGTGTTCGCCACCGACCAGACCGAGCGCCGGACCGCGCCGGCGGTCAGCGGCAAGCTGACGCTAGACCAGGCGCTGGAACGGCTGCTCACGACCGGCCTGAAGGCCAAGGGGACCGGCGCGCAGGCCTACGTGATCACCGCGCCGGCGGCGATGCCTGTCATATCTTCGCCGCCGCGCACCGCACCGGAAGCGAAGCTCGCCCCGGTGGAGATCAGGAGCACCCGTCCGTCGCTGTTTGCCAGCGACGGCATCAGCATGGGCGCGCTGGGTGAGAAGCAGCCGGAAGAGGTACCGTTCTCGGTGCAGTCGTACAACAGCGAGCTGATGAATTCGCAGGATGCGCGCACGTTGATGGATGTGGTGAAAAACGATCCGTCGATCCAGGATGCCACCCAGGCCGGCGCCTATGAGACCGTGCGCATCCGCGGCTTCTTTGTGGACTGGACCAACACCATTCGCCGCGATGGCATGTCGGTGGCGCCGTACTACGAGATCCCGCTCGAGAACATCGAGCAAGTCGATGTGCTCAAGGGGCCGTCCGGTTTCCTGTACGGGATCAATTCCCCGGGTGGCACGATCAACTACGTGATCAAGCGCCCCACCCGGGAACGATTCGCCAGCGTCAAGACAGCGGTGCGCGACCACGACGGCTACTACGCCAGCGTGGATGCCGGCGGGCCTCTCGCCGACGGCCGCTTTGGCTACCGTCTCAATGTTGCCGGGGAAAAGATCGGCAACTTCGGCCACAACGGCGACGTTTCACGCAAATTCGTGGCCGGCGCCTTTGACTGGGGCATCACGCCGCAGGCCTTGCTGCAACTCAATTTCGACTACCAGGAGCGCAAGATCGCGGCCCAGCCCGCGGTTGGCCCCTACCCCGACGGCACGCTGCCGTCGCCGGTCAATCCGCGCGTGCTGCTGGGCCAGTCCTGGCTGCAGTACGAGACCAAGACCTACAACATCGGTGCGGACTTCAGTTACCGCCTCAACGATCGCTGGAAGCTCACCAGCCGCGTAGCCCAGTCCTATAACGCACGCGTGGCGGCCTTTCCCGATATCTACAATGTCAGCCGTAGCGGCGACATTCTCTCCGGCGACATCTACCTGAACCCGGACCAGAATTTCCGGGTACTTTCCACCGATACCTACGTCAGCGGCAACTTCGACACCGGCCCGATCCGGCACCAGCTCGTGGCGGGCTTGTCCACGCGCAACTTCAGCGCCGTCGAATCCGGCTTCACGGTGCTCGGTACCACGGTGGGCAACATCTACCGGCCGGTCTATTCGCCGGAGCCGGCGAACCTGAGCTTTCCGAAGAAGAACATCTCGAAGAACTACCAGCCCAGCATCTTCATCAGTGACGTGATGGCACTGGCACCGAAGTGGGACCTGTTGCTCGGGCTGCGCCATATCCGCTACAAGAACGACAGCCTGCCGGCCTCGGGAAAGAATACCAAGCAAAGTGCCAGCGTCAACGCGCCCTCCTTCGCGCTGACCTTCAAGCCGCTGGCGGGCCTGTCCACCTACGTCAGCTATGCCGAAGGTTACGAACAGCCTGGTCCGGCCGGCTACGACACCAACAATGCCGGCGAGAACATGCCGCCGCTGAAGACCCGGCAGTATGAGTTCGGGGTCAAGTCCAGGGTCACCGACAACCTCCTGGTGACAGGCGCGGTGTTCCGCCTGGAAAAGACCCTGCAATACGTGAACGCGGAGCATTTCACCGTCCAGGGCGGCACCCAGCGCCATAGCGGTCTTGAGCTGACCGCCAACGGCCGGCTCACAGGCGCGCTCTCGGTGGTAAGCGGGCTTGCCCTGCTGCATACCGAAGCGGACAACCCTGCCGACCCAAGCGTGGCCGGCAAGCGTATTGCCGACGTGCCGAACTTCCAGGCCAGCACCTTCCTGGACTACCGGATCGCGGCGCTGCCCGGGGTCAGCCTCAGCGGTGGCGTGTACTACGTGGGCCGGCGCGCGCTCAATGCGCAAAACACGAGCTGGATGGCAGGATATACCCGCTTCGACGCGGGAGCGCGCTACGCCGCGCGGCTGGCGGGATACCGCGCCACCTTCGCGCTCAGCATCCAGAACCTGACGGACAAGCGCTACTGGGCGGCCGGCGACCCCAGCATCAACGGCGCATGGGCTGGCAAGCCGCGCACGGTGTGGCTGTCTGCCCAGTTCGATATGTAAGCCTGGCGCCAGCCCCGACCCGCGCGCGGCACGCCAGCTGCGCGTATGAGCGGGGGGCTTGCGCATTGCCACCTCGGGCCGGCCTTGCCGGCTTTCCGGCTGCCGGCGGGCCTGACGGGCGCCACTGAGCCGCGCACCCTCAGGCCGCCTTGAGTCCGGGCCCGTGGGGTGCCTGCGGCGCCATCAGGTCCTCGAGGAAATAGGCCGCAAGCTGGTGCCGGCCCTCCACCTTGGCTTTTGCGTAGACGTTGGCCGCATGCTGGCGCACGGTCTTGGCCTTGCTCTCGCGCACCGCGGCGATTTCCTCCAGCGAGAGTCCCTTGATCAGGAGCAGGGCCACGTCTTTCTCCGAGGCCGTGAGCTTCCATGCCTCGAATTGCTCCTGCATTTCTCGGAGGAAGTGCCGGGTCGAAGCCCTGGCAGCCTCGTTGCGTTCGGCCATCGCGCGCTCGGCGGCCTGGGCCGCGTTGCGTAGCGCGGCAAGCTCGCGCGCCGCACGCTGGCGGTCACGCGCAAACACGGCAAGGATCCCGATGAAGGCCACGGTGGCAAAACACTCCGCGATCAGGTGGTAGCTGACACCACTCCTCAAGTGGAGATGAGCCAGGTCCCAGAACTGGTACATCGGAAAGAAGGCGAGCAGTAGAAGGAGTCTCGGCGGCATATGACGAATTCAATGCTGACATCCACCCCGATCGGATGGATCGGCGCCACCAGAAGGTTGCGCTGGATGCGCGAGACCGAAATGTAACTGATTCTCGTTTCTAGCGAAAGTACCGTGATGCCGAAGGCAGGCGTCATCCACCTAAAGTTGATTATTATCAACTTTTTGATACGGGACATTTGTCCCGCAGGCCGGCGGAGAGCGGTCCTGCTGACCAAAAACCAACGTTGGGCCAGGAAAAGCAGCATCGCCTCACGGGGCAGATGTCCCGGGTGCCCGATTTTGAATTGAAAACAGGAATGATTCGCATTAGCCTCACCAGGGTCCGCCGAACTGGCGCCATGCATTGCTTCTCCCTAATCCGCGCATCTGGAATCCCCTGTGAGCACCACCGCAACAAAACGATCCCTCCCCGGCCGGCGGCTGCCCCGCCCCACGGCACTGGCCGCACTGACTTCCGCCATGTTCGCCGGACTTCCCCTGGCAGCCGCGGCGCAGGACTCCCATAGCCTGCCGGAGGTGACCGCATCGGCCGGCAAGGTGGCCGCCGGCAGCCTTGGCGACACCGTCACCACCGGCACCAAGACCGATACCCCGCTGCGCGATATCCCGGCCGCCGTGACGGTGATTCCAGACAGTCTGTTGCGCGAACAGGGCGCGGTGGACATGAACTACGCGCTGCAGAATTCCGCTGGCGTCCAGCCCCTGCTTGCGGGCGGCTATGGCTTCGCCAACAACTACACCATCCGCGGACTGGCCATGCGTTTCCTGCGCGATGGCTATCAGGACGGTCCCACCCAGAACGGCTACTACCGGACCATGTACGACGTCGACCGGATCGAGGTCCTGAAGGGCCCCGGCTCGGCGCTCTATGGCTCGGGCCAGCCCGGCGGCAGCGTCAATATGGTCACCAAGCCCCCGCTGAACAGGTTCGGTGCCGAAGTGGGCGCCTTCGGGGGCAGCTACGGCACCTGGGGCACTTATGTGGACGTGGGCGGGCCCGTCAGTTCGCAGTTCGGCACCCGTGTCATCGCCGACATCGAAAAGAGCGACGGCTATCGCGGCCTCGCGCGTGACATCAAGGAAGTCTCGCCATCCCTGAGCTGGGCCTACGATACGAACAAGACCCTGACCCTCGACTACGACCACCGCGACATCCGCATCAAGCCGGACAACTACGGCATCCTCTTCAACAACCAGGGCCAGATTGCCGGCGCCGCGCGCGATGCGCGCTACTACAGCCCGTTCAACCAGACCCACCAGACCATCGACCGGGTGACGCTGAGCCACGACTGGCGCATCGACCCCGACCTCACCATGCGCACCGCCTTTGTCTACGACGAGCGCGCCCTCGACATGACGCGCAACGCAGGCGGCAACGGCGGCAACGCCGCCAACCAGATGACAGGCCGAAGCGCGCGCGCACAGACCGACGACACGCACTTCACCCTGCTGCAGAACGAACTGGTATGGAAGACCAGCACCGGCCCGGTCGGCCATACCGTGCTGGCCGGCATCGAGTATTCGGACACGCGCATCGACACGGTGCGCACCGGCTACAACCTGCCCAACATTGCCAACATCAACGCCCCGGCCGTGCCGGAAACCACGCTCTCCGGCCTGACCCCGGTAGCAAGCCAGGGCTTCAACCGCAAGCTCAAGCAGGAAGACCTCGGCGTGTATCTGCAAGACCAGCTTGCCTTCGGCGACCAGTTCAAGCTGCGCGCGGCCGTGCGCAGCGATCGCGTCAAGTTCAGCGACGTGGGCACCCAGGGCGGCAACTTCCGCTCGATCGGCGATACCCGGAACCTCACGTCCGGCTCGCTCGGCGCCGTCTGGCAACCGCGTCAATCCCTGTCCTTCTACGCCGGGGTGTCGACCAGCAAGTTCATCAACGTGTCGACGGAACCCGCTGCCCTGTCCACCCAGCCGGAGAGCGCGCTGCAGAAGGAAATCGGCGTCAAGGCCGAATTCCTGGATGGCCGGCTGCAGACCAACGCGGCCTTGTTCGAGACCCAGCGCAAGGACTACTACATCACCCTGCCGGGTGCGCTGAGCCCCACGCCGGACGGGCGTGACCGCGCGCGGGGGCTGGAACTGGAAATCACCGCGCGCCCGCTGCAGGGCTGGTCGATACTGGCCAACTTCGTCGTCCAGAACGCTGAAGTGCAATCCAACGCGCTGGCATCCAATGCCCAGATGGGCGTCGCCAACCGAAGCATTGCCGGCACCCGCCCCACCGGCGTGGCCAGGACCGGCGGCCGTCTCTGGACCACCTACGACTTCCAGCAGCCAGCCCTGCACGGCTGGGGCGTGGGCCTGGGCCTGACCTACAAGGGCGACAGCTATGCCGACAGCCTGAACCTGTATCGCGTGCCAGCCTATGTCGTGCTGGATGCCGCGGTCTACTACCGCCAGAAGAAGTGGGACGTCACCCTCAACCTGCGCAACCTGACCGACAAGACCTACTACACCAGTCCAACCTTCGTCGGCGCCTTGCCCGGGGATCCCCGCAGCGCAATGCTCACCGCGCGATACCGTTTCCAGTGAGACGCCAATGAACAAGCCCACCCCAGCCCGGCTGGCTGCTGCCGCCTTGATGATCGCAAGCGCCGCGCTGGCGCTGCCGGCCCACGCCCATTACCTCTGGCTCGAACAGGGCGCCAAGACCTCGCGGCTGTATTTCGGCGAATACGAGGAACGCCTGCACGAACGCTCGCCAGGCCGCCTCGACGAAATGCCGGCCCCGGAGATCCGGGCCGTCGACCGTTCCGGGAAACTGTCCGGGCTCGACGCCGTGCGCGGCACCGATGGCTTTACCTTCCCGATGCCGCAAGGCAGTTCGGGCATCGTGGCGGAAGAAACCGGCTACGCCGTGAAGGACTGGACCCGCTACGGCATTGGCGTGGTCAAGCCGATGTTCTATGCACGCCTGCTGACGGGGCCAGCGCCCGTCGCGCCGGTGCTCCCGCTCGACATCGTCCCCACCGGGAAGGCCAGCGAGTTCAGGGTCGTGTTCCGCGGCGCTCCGCTGGCCGGCGTTGAGGTGCGAATCGTCGCGCCTAACACCTGGTCCCGCGAAGAGCGAACCGGACAGGACGGTACGGTGCGCGTCAGCTATCCATGGCGCGGCCAGTACATCCTGCAGGTCGTCCACAAGGAAAGCGTCGAGGGGGTATTCGGGAACCAGCGCTTCGAAGCCGTACGCCATCGCATGACCGCCACGCTGTCAGTGCGAAACGGCGCAGCCACATCGGTGCCCGCGCAGTGGGAGGCATCCAAGATGGATTGAGGGCCGGTCGAGCATGAAGCCGGCAGATATACCTTCTGGCGCAGGGCCGTCGCATGCATGCCCGCCGGGTATCGGGCGCACAATCGTTCCCCCTCACCTGAACGACGGTGTCGAAGTTCCGAGGCTGTTAGAATCGGGCGGAAAATCCACGTACCGTAGCATGAACGCCGGGACCGGACGGTGCAATCGCGTACCGGCCGGAAACCGTGCCCATATCCGGAACTGCTGCGTGGACCCCACATTCCAAAGCTTCAATCGAGAACCATCGTGAACGAGTTTCCTGCCGATATTTACACCGAGCCATCCGACATTGATGTCGATACGCTAAATAACCTGGGCCCGCTGACAGGCATGGCCGGGATCTGGCAGGGAATGCGCGGGCTGGATGTCAAGCCCAAGGCAGAAGGCCCGAAGAAGCAGGCATTCGTGGAACGGATCGAACTCCAGCCGATTGATCCACAGACCAATGGCCCCCAACTCCTTTACGGGCTCCGCTACCACACTCACGTCGTCAAGCCGGATCAGATCAAGACCTATCACGAGCAAGTGGGCTACTGGCTCTGGGAGCCGGGCACTGGCACGGTCATCCACACGCTGACGATCCCTCGCGGCCAAACCGTAATGGCCGTTGGAAATGCGACCGCCGATGCGACGGCGTTTGAGCTCGTTGCGACGAAGGGGTCCGAAACGCATGGCATTTGCTCCAACCCTTTCCTTGAGCATGCGTTCAAGACCATCGAATTTCGGATCAATGTCACGATCAACGCCGATGGGACCTGGTCTTACCACGAGGACACGGTGCTCATGATCCGGGGCAAGACCGAGCCGTTTCATCATACCGATCGCAATACGCTCACCAAGATTGGAGAGCCCACGCCGAATCCGCTCGCACGATAATGGATCTTGCCGTACTGGTTTCGCGGCAGCGTGATCTCGCCCTGTGCTTGATATGGCCCGCCTTGGCATGGTGGCGAGAATGACAACACGACGCGTGCTCTACCGACCCCAGACAGCGCGCCGCCCCGCAGCCAGATGAACCCGGAACAAGCCGCCGGTGGAAAACCACCGGCGGGCCGCAGCCTGCCTTTCTCCCTTCTCTATTTACGTCGCGCGCGGTGCGCCCGGCGCCTTAGCTGTGCGCCCCGTCCGTGAACGGATCGCGCCGCTCCGTGATGTTTGCACCATCGGAATAGACGTCGAATTTGCTGGCTCGCGCCCCATCGGTGTAGGGATCTCGCGGCCCGGCGATATGGGCTTTGCTGTCCAGCGTTGCGGCATTGCCGGGAATGGCGGACGCATGGGCCAGGGCCGCGAACGATGTCAATGCGGCGACAGCCGCCGGAATCAGGATTTTCATGATGCGCTCCAATTGCAGTAGGGATGGCTCCCAAGGCACGTTGCCGCGAGGGCTGCGCCTGGGCTCGCATGTCGATCCGGCTTCCGGGAACTCGCTGATTGCCGGCAACCGGTTCGCCATGCACCTGTAGAACTGCGCAGAGGCCAGGCTTATTCCCGGTCCCGAACGAAGGGCGGCAAGGTCTCCGGTCTCATGGCCGGTGGCGCCGCGCAGATCGACCGCACCATCCGCGTTGACATCGGGACTGGCTGACAACGCCGCTCAGCGGATCCGGCGCCAATGCCCGCGCAGGCTAGCGCGGGCAAAGCCAGGTGGATGCCGATGCGCCACGCGGGGACGAGCGCACCGCACAGCCGGCAGCAGAGGCGTCCGCGCTCTCCACAATGCCTTGTCGATCTTCCTCCTTGCCTTGCAACCGACAGTGCCTACCCGGCCTATCGTGATGACATGGCCCCGTTCGCCGTTCTAATTGCCTTGCCACGTCCGCAGCGCCTGCACGAACGTGTTCAGATGCTCCGGCTCCGCGTCGGTGATCGCCCAGAAGCTCATGCCGTTCTGCTGCCACCGCGCCATTGCGTATCCCTCGGCAGAATAGGCCGCGTGCGCGGGCACCCTGCCCTGCGCGGGGAACACGTAAAGGTCGATCGGGTGCCGCTGGTAGCGATAGACCAGCACCGCGACGGCGCGGTGGCCGACATAGTCGACCCGCCCGCCTGCCAGGGGAAAGCCCTGTGCCGCAAGGTCGATGACCGGCGGCGCATAGTCGAGCCGGCCGTTGAACCAGGGCTTCACGGTGTGCCGATCGGTCGACACTACGTCGACCGGATGCTGCGACATCAGCGAACGCACGTGACTCGCGACAATCTCGTCGCCCAGCATGCCGGTTCGCGGCGGCTGCACCAGGACAAGCGCACCAAACACCAGCGCAGAGGCCGCGACGCCTGCCAAGGCGCCGCCAGCCCACGCCGGCGCAAGATGGAAGGCAAGGTTGCCCCATGCGAACCAGGGCTGGCGGCGAGGCTGGCGCGGCAACCCCGCCAGCACGCGCGCACGCAGATGCGGCGGAGCGCGATGATAGAGCGATCCGTCGCGCAGCAGGCTGTGCAGCGAACGCGCTGCCTTGTCATTGTCCATGATTCTCTCCCAACGAGTGGTCAGGCGCAGGCACGCGGACGCGCGCGATACCGGCGGCATGGCCGCATGCCGGCGCCTGGGCCGCTCGCACCGCGGCGCACAGCAGATGGCGCCCCCGGGCCAGCCGCGACATCACAGTGCCGATCGGAATGCCGGCAACCGTCGCAATATCGCGATAGCTCAACTCCTCTAGCTCGCGCAGGACCAGCACCTCGCGATATTCGACCGGCAGTGTCTCCAGCGCGCGGTGGACAAGGTGCACATCTTCCTGGCGCACCGCCAGTGTTTCGGGATTGCTGCCGATATCGTCCTCCCATCCCTGCAGGCGCTCGTCGCCATGCAGGGCATCGTCATAGGACGCGCCCTCGGCCGCATCGCGCCGCCTGCGCCACTCGGTGAACCAGGTGTTCCTGACGATGGCAAGCAGCCACGCCCGCGCGTTGTCACCGTGAAAGCCATTGAAGAAACGAAACGCGCGCAAGTAGGCCTCCTGCACGATATCGTCGGCATCGCCTGCGCTGCCGCTCAGCCAGCGTGCCAGGTTGTAGGCCGCGTCCAGATGCGGCAAAGCCACCTCCGAGAAGCGGCGGGACTCGTCGGTTGCAGCCACGGTGCCCTCCTGTTCCTTGCCTGTGTATTACCGCCCCGGGCTGCCATTTATTCCCGTGCCAACGCCTGCCCGCCGGGAAAGACCCTGCGGTGTTCGACGGCGCCGTTGCCCGGTGGAAGCCGGCGCGCGCTACGACCCGGTCAGGAAATCCGGGATGACCTGAGTCAGGCGCAGCACCCCGCCCGGATCGAAGTAGAAGTGCATCGTCGCGTACGACAGACCGTCCTGCGCGAAACGGTAGCTCCATACCCTGCGGTGCAGGCGGGGGAATTCGGTGGTTTCGGCCGGCTTGCCGAAACGAACCAGCACCTCATGCATGGTCCACTCGCCGATCCTGGCCTGGCCGAGCTCCTCGCTGGTCAGGATCTGCCTGACACTGACGACGCGCCCGCTGGGATCCAGCTCGGCTGCCCATTTGGTTTCGCCTGGCGCGGGATAGAGCCAGCGCCAGGAGCCATCCGGCAGTGGATAGGCCTCGCGCGGCTCACCCAGCCTGGCCCGCAGTTCGGCCTGGCTGGTGCCCGGCGTTACCGATTGCCACGCCGGACTCGCGCAGCCGCCTGCCAGGACCGCGGCAGCCAGTGCCAGCATCGGCCGTGCATGCCGCGGCGCATGAAGCTTCAGCGCGCGTTTGATTGAGGTAATGGAAAACATGTCTGATCTCCTGCAACCATCGTGGAGAAGACTGCCGCCCGGCCTGCGGAGCCGGATGGCAGCGCCAAGGATGCGCCGGCATGCCGGGCCGCCGACGCGCCACGGTGTCATGCCCTGGCGAACCGGCTGGATGTCGAAGCGGGAGGCTATCCGGGAGGCGCCGCTGCGTGCCGGCACCTGTATTACTGCCGCACGAGCGCGGTTATTCGCATGAACCGGACAGATATCGGGAATGAAGGTTGCCCTGTCCGGCGACCCGGGCCATCCGGCAAGATCTGCCCGGTCGGACACCGGCGCGGCGACGCGCTGGCGGACAGGCGATCGCCTTTCCGCCAGCCAGTGTGGGCCATAGCATCGTGTGCGCCCAACATGCACCTTCCCGTCTGTCGTTGTTGCCGCAACGCCAGATGACAGCGGTAGCTGCAGGACGAAAGCTGACCCGATGGCCCGCGTTGGGCTGGTTGCTACCGGTCCCCCACAGAGCAAGCGGACGTTCAGCCTGGAGCGCCCAGTGAGCGTCCGCCCGGTAGCAAGCCCGCGGCAGATGCCTGGACGCCTTGGGCCAAAAGACCGCTATGGCCGATGTGCTGGCAGTGGCGATCTTCGTGTCAATGGCAGCTCCGCTCCGGAAGCTGTCATGCGAATGATGAGCCGCCGGCTGGCGGCAGTGGGCCGACAAGCGACCTTGGTTACCCACGCAGCCCGGCGAATCCAAGAAACCTGGGAAGTGGTTGCGCCACCGCCCAGCCCCCCTTCCGCCTCAGTGCTGCGCGCCGGCTTGCGCCGCGTCGATGGCGTCCGTCACGTGCCGGCGCGCATCGAATTCTTCGGCAATCTTCTGATCCTGCGCAAACTGCGCCTCCACGTCGACATTGGCGAACTCGATGGCGCCCATGTCGGCAAACGCGCTCTGCACGCGCGGGCTCCACAGGCCGATATCCTTGACGGTGGGCACGATGCGGCTGAACAGCCGATGGCGGAACTGCCGCATGTTCTCCGACTCCCGCACCGCCTTTGCGCACTCGTCCTCCGGCAGGCCGAGGCGGCCCCAGACCTCCTTCTGGTCGAAGCGGTCGCGCATCAGGTAGCAGGCTTCGATGACGAAGTCTTCCCGCTCCTTCCGTTCGGCCTCGGTCAGCTGCGGATAGTAGCCGCGCAGCGCGGTACGGCCGAAGGCGACGTGGCGCGCTTCGTCCTGCATCACGTAAGCGTTGATCGAGGCGGCCAGCGGATTCCTGGAAAAGTCGCGGATGCGCTGGAACGCAGCGAGCGCCAGCCCTTCCACCAGCACCTGCATGCCGAGGTAGCAGAAGTCCCAGCGCGAATCGGTCAGGATGGTTTCCAGCAGCGATTTGAGTCCCGGCGTGATCGGATAGAGAATGCCTACCTTTTCGTGCAGCAGGCGTGAATACGCTTCGACATGGCGCGCTTCGTCCATGGTCTGCGTGGCGGCATAGAATTTGGCGTCCATGCCCGGCACCATCTGCACGATGCGCGCGGAAACCATCAGCGCCCCCTGCTCGCCATGCAGGAACTGCGACAGCGAATGCGCCTGCTGGTGGCGGCGCACTTCGATGCGGTCCTGATGCCCCAGCTTGTCCCAGAGCGGCGTGCCGTAGATCGGGATCATCCGGTCGTCCAGTTCCTGCGGGTTCTCGGGATCGAGTTGCTGCGACCAATCGATGCGGTCGCTGGCGTTCCATTGCTGCTTCTTGCTGGTCTCGTAGAGTTGCAGCAGCTTGGAATTCTCGTTGTCGTATTCCCAGTTGAACTCGGTGGCCACCTGGCTGCCGATCGACCAACCTGTCTGGACCACCGGCAGCGTGTAACGATGAAGGGATGACATGCCGTCTCCTTTGGCGCTCATGGGTTGCGACCGCTCTCCACGCTGGTTTCACCGGAGGTGGGAACGGTCTTGAATTTGCGTTGGTCTCCGGCTATAAAACAGAATCATAATTCTCTTTCTTGTTATTTCAAGGACTCGGAACAGGGTCCGGAGCCGCCGGGAGACATTGATGCAGTTCCACAATCTGACGGTCGCGCAGGTGACCGGGGAGACCGCCGACGCGCGCTCCTACACGCTTGCGGTGCCGGATGCGCTGCAGCAATCGTTCGCGTATCGCGCCGGCCAGCACCTCACTTTCCGGGTAAACATGGAGGGCGAAATCCTGCAGCGGAGCTACTCGCTTTCCAGCTCGCCCGAGGCCGGCGGCCTGCCGGTGGTCACCGTCAAGCACATCCCCGGCGGACGCGTGTCGGGCTGGTTCCACGCCCATGTCCGCGCCGGCACGCAACTGGAGGTAAGCGCGCCGGCCGGCCGTTTCGTTTGCGACGACAGCGACGCCCCGCTCTTCTTCTGCGCGGCGGGCAGCGGCATTACGCCCGTGCTTTCGATGATCCGGTCGGCGCTGGTTTGCACGAAGCGCGGGATGACGCTTTTCTATGCCAATCGCGATGCCGCCGGCACGATCTTCGGGAGGGAGATCGCCAGCCTGGCGCGGGACCACCCCGAGCGGCTGACCGTGCATATGCACTACGACGATGCCGCTGGATTTCCCGGGCGCGGCAACATTGCCGCCCTGCTCTCGCCGGTGGCGCATTGCCAGCTTTATCTGTGCGGCCCGGGGCCGTTCATGCAGACGGTCGTGGAAGCGGCCGAAGCGGCAGGCGTGGCGCGCGGGCGCGTGCATCTTGAGCGGTTCGACGCTGCCGCGCAGCAACCCGGGGCTGCTGCCGCGAGCCCTTCATCGCAGGCGGGCACGGACGCCTGCGATGCCAGCGTCACCATCGGCGGCGCGCTGCATGTGGTCCGCGTAGCCGGCGGCCAGTCGCTGCTGCACGCGGCGCTGGCCAGCGGCGTGGATGCGCCCTATGCCTGCGAGGAAGGCTATTGCGGCTCGTGCGCGGCCAAGTGCATCGACGGTGCGGTGGTCCATGAGCGCAACGATGTCTTCAATGCCGACGAGCTTGCCGCCGGCTGGATCCTGACCTGCCAGGCGCGCCCGCGCCGGGAGCGGCCGGTCGCCATTACCTACGACGTATGACATCCGAAACCACGGCGCCGGGAAAAGCCGCGGCTACCACGCTGCGCGCGGGACTGAAGCCACCCCGGCAGGAGCGCAGCGAAGCCACGCTGAAGGCATTGCTGTCGGCAGGCAGGACGCTGATCAATGAAGCGGGCGACCTGGGCGGCTTCTCGCTTGCCGGGCTGACGCGTGCCGCGGGCACCTCGGTCGGTGCCTTCTATGCACGCTTCCCCGACAAAGAGACCTTCTGCGCGCTGGTGCTGGAGGACACGCTGGCAGAACTGCGCGCCGCGCTGGACCTCTCGCTGGCCACGGACCCGGTGTGGGCCACGGGGCCGGCCGCCGCGATCTGCGCCCGCATCGTCGGCTTCTATATCGATCTCTTCCGCAAGCACCGCGGCCTGTTCGCGGCCTATATGCGGCACGGCCCTGCGCAGAACCCCCTGTGGCGCCCCATCCGCGAGGCCAACCAGCGGATACTGGATGCGATGGTGCCGCGCCTGGCACGGCATGTCGATGCCACGCGCTTCACCGGACCCGACGACGAAACCCGGATCGCGGTCCAGCTTGTCGTCAGCGCCTTGACCAACATCGTGCTGCATGCCCCCGGCGGCCTGGACCTGTACGACCCGCGGCTGGAGCAGCGGCTTGCCGAGATGCTGCATCGCTACCTTGCGCTGCCGGCAGGCGGCCAGGCCTAGGCATCGCCCCCTACGGGCTACCTGTTCACTTCACCCGCAACCCGCGTGATGCAGGCGATCGCATTGCTCGCCATGGGCGACGGCGTCCGGTTGCGCAGGCTCACCACGCCCATCTCCGAAAACAGCGCGGGCAGTCCCCGCACGCGCAGCGGCACCAGTGCACCGGCATCGAGATCGGCTTGCACCGCGGCCTGCGTGGCGGCCAGCACCGTGTCGGTCGATAAAGCCACCGCCCGCAGGATGGCGAAGTCATCGCACTCCAGGGCGGGAATGGCTTCCTGCCCCGCCGGCAATCCGATGGCTCTCGCCAGCCCGGCTTTCACCACGTTCGGTACCTTCGTGGCCGCAACGCCGTAGCGCCAGGCATCCTGCAACGTGCATTGGCGCGCCGCCAGCGGATGCCCCGCGCGGACGCAGAAGCAGCCGCGCTGCGTTCCCAGCGGACGGACATCCAGCGCCGCGTCCTCCGGCAGGTCGCGTACCTCCGCAACGAAGAACTCGATATCCTCCGTGCGCAGGCGCTCCAGCAACTGGTGCCAGTTGCTCTCCTCGACCCGCAAGGCAACCTTGGGATAGAGACGCCGCAGTTCGGACAGCACACGCGGCATGAGGGTCGCGGCCGGGAACGGCCCGACGCCGAAGGCGGTGTCGCCCAGCTCGCTGTCGCGATAAAGATCGACATCGCGCTGCAGGCAGCGCGCATCGAAGAGCAGCTTGCGGGCCCGCTCGATCACGAACTCGCCGGCCGGCGTGGGCCGGACGTCGCCGGCATCGCGCTCGAACAGGCGGATGCCGAGATCGCTCTCGATGGCCTGGATGCTGCGGCTGAAGGCGGGCTGGCTCAGGTGAACGCGCTCGGCCGCCCGCGCGAAATGCAGCGTATCGGCCAGCGCCAGGACGTGGCCGAGGCGGCGAAGATCCATCATCTTGCGTTGCTCCATACGCATTGGAACGTTGCGAAGTATGCATTGGACGCATTAACGCGGCAAGCCTAAAGTGGTCCGGACCTAAAGTCGTCCAGACCATGAAGCGACATCGGAGACAACGCCAATGCGTCCGCACCTGCAGAACCTGTTGATCCTGACCATCATGCTTGGCTTTGCCGGCATGGAGTTCGTCACCCGGCGCTACAAGCGCAGCGTCCACGCCACCCACGACGATACCAAGCTGGAACTGGCGATGTTCGTCAGCCTGCTGGCGGTGACCCAGCCGCTGGCCCTGCTCGTCACCAACAAGCTCTGCGTGTGGCTGATTCCGCAACAGCAAGGCGCGTGGGCGGACCTGCCCTGGTGGGCCATGGTGGCGATCATGCTGGTCTGCGACGACATGACCCAGTACTGGTGGCACCGCCTATCGCATTCGCCGCTGCTGTGGCCATTGCACCGCGCGCACCACACCGCGCAGTACATGAGCATCCGCATGACGTACCGCAACAATTTCTTCTATTACCTGATGATGCCGGGACTGTGGATTGCCGGCGTCTTGCTGTACCTCGGCTTCGCCAAGGTCTATGGCGTGTACATCGTTGTCAAGCTGGCCGTGATCCTTGGCGCACACAGCGCATGGCGCTGGGACGAGCCGCTGTACCGGATCCGCGCCTTGCGCCCGGTGATGTGGGTGCTGGAGCGGACGATCTCGACGCCGGCCACGCACTGGGCCCACCACGCACTGACGAATGAAGACGGCATCGGGCACTACAAGGGCAATTTCGGCAACCTGCTGTTCTTCTGGGACATCCTGTTCGGCTCCGCGCACATCACGCGAAAGTACCCCGCCAGGGTCGGCCTGCAGGATGACCTGCTGTTCGGGCAAGAGCGCTGGTTCACCCAGATGTTCTATCCCTTGTTCCAATCGCGGCGCGAGCATTCCGCGCTGCGCTTCGGCGGGCGCGCCTATGCGGAGGCCAGCGCCGATGCGGCTTTGCCGCATGGCGAACGGACTCAGGCCTGACGCCCGCCGTGATCCCGCGACCAGCGCAGCGGGTCGTCCAGAAACGCGCGCAGCTCGTCCAGGCTACGCTGGCCAACGGTACCGGCCGCGCACGCTGCGTCGAGCACGTCCCGCCAGTTCGCCAGCGAATGCACCGTGACCTGCCATGGGGCCAGCATGGCTTGCGTGGGGAAGGTGCCGTAGTCGAACAGCACGAAAATGTCCTTCACGGTCGTGCCGGCGGCGCTCAGCGCTTCGCAGAAGATCCGCTTGGAGCGGGCAGCCGCCATCATGTCGTCGACCAGCAGCACCCGGTCTCCCGCCGCCACCAGCCCTTCGACCTGCGAACCCGGCCCCAGGCCCTTGGCTTCCTTGCGCACATACAGCAGCGGCAGGTCCAGGGCTTCGGCCACCCAGGCGCCAGGCGCGATCCCGCTCGACTCGGCGCCGGCCACCGCGTCGATGCCCTCCAGGCAGTGGCGCTCCCTCAGCATCTCCAGCCCGCGAGCGATCAGTTCCCGCCTCAGCCGGGGAAAGGAAATCAGCCGGCGGCAATCGATATAGACCGGGCTGGCCCAGCCGGACGGCAGCCGGAACGGCTCGTCCGTGCGGAACTTGACGCAGCCGGCGTCCAGCAGGGCCCGGCCCACGGTTGTCGACAGGCCGACCTGGGAACGCAGCTGAGCAGCTCGGGATGGCTGGAAGGGTTGAGACATGCATGTGCTCCAATTCTTGTGCGCCACCGCGGCAGGCTCGTGCAGCGGTGGCAAGACGCCGCGCTACCGCCCGGCCGGCTTCGGGCCGTACGCGCGGGGCTGGATCAGGGCTTCCGGCCGCAGGGCTTCCTCCAGTTCCGCCTCGGTCATCAGGCCCCGCGCCAGGACCACCTCCCGGATGGTCGCATTGCTGGCGTAAGCCTCGGCAGCGACCGACGTTGCGTTCTTGTACCCGATGATCGGGTTGAGCGCTGTCACCAGGGCGATGGAGCGCTCGATGGTCTCTCGCAGCCGGTCCGGGTTGGCTGTGATCCCCTTGACGCACCGCTCCGCCAGCGTGGCGCAGCCGTTGGTCAGGTGCTTGAAACTGCGGAACAGGCTGGCCGCGATCACCGGCTCGAAGGCGTTCAACTGCAACTGCCCGGCCTCCGCGGCGAAGGTCACCGCGGTGTCGTTGCCGAAGACCTCGAAGGCGATCTGGTTGACCACTTCCGGGATGACCGGATTCACCTTGCCGGGCATGATCGACGAGCCGGCCTGCATGGGCGGCAGGTTGATCTCGCCAAAGCCGGCGCGCGGGCCGCTGGACAGCAGCCGCAGGTCGTTGCAGGTCTTGGACAGCTTGACGGCGATGCGCTTGAGCACGCCGGAGATCTGCACGAAGGCGCCGCAATCCTGCGTGGCCTCCACCAGGTTGGGCGCGGTGATCAGATCGACCCCGGTGATCCGGCTCAGCGCCGCGGTGGCCTTGGCCGCATAGTCGGGATGCGCGGTAATGCCGGTGCCGATGGCGGTGGCGCCCAGATTGACTTCGCGGATCAGCGCCGATGCCTCCCGCAGCCGCGCCATATCCTCCTCGAGCATGACCGCGTAGGTCGAGAACTCCTGGCCGAGCGTCATGGGGACCGCGTCCTGCAGCTGGGTGCGTCCCAGCTTGAGCAGTCCGGCGAACTCCACGGCCTTGGCGTCGAACGCGGCGCGCAGCACTTCCATCGCGTCCAGCAGGTGCCCGATGGCGAAGAAGGTGGCGATCCGCAGCGCCGTCGGGTAGACGTCATTGGTGCTCTGCGCCATATTGACGTGCTCGTTGGGATGCAGGTAGGCGTACTCTCCGCGCTGGTGTCCCATGATCTCCAGGGCCCGGTTGCAGATGACCTCGTTGGCATTCATATTGGTGGAGGTACCGGCGCCACCCTGGATGATGTCCACCACGAACTGCTCATGCAGCCTGCCTTCCCGGATCTCCTGGCAAGCCGCGGCGATCGCGGCGCGCAACGCTTCCGGGAGCAGCCCGAGTTCCGCGTTGGCCTGCGCCGCCGCCTCCTTGATGGCGGCCAGGGCGATCACCAGATTGGGATAGGTGGCGATCGTGGTGCCGGAGATCTGGAAGTTCTCGACGGCGCGCAGCGTATGCACGCCGTAGTAGGCGGCATTGGGCACCTCGCGCTCGCCCAGCAGGTCCGATTCAATGCGATAGGTGTCGTTCATCTCGTTCATGATCCGTGCCTCTCAGATGGGAGCATTGCTATAGCCTGGCAATGTCGCTGCGATGTCACTTTCCCGGCTCGCTTCGGGTTCCGCCATCTTCCAATCTAGTGCCTCGCCGGCCAGGAACGGAAGCTCCGTCTTGCCATCCGGCGATGCTACGAATCCGGGCGCCCGCCGGCGCTCGCTCAGGAACGTGATGCTCCCCGCGTTCAGGGGCCGGCCGCGGCAGCGGTCCCCGGACAAACGCGATCGAGCATGCCATGGCGCCGCTCAGAGGCTGCCGATGGCCTGCTCCAGCACGCCCGTGCCGAGCATGAAATCATCCAGGTCCATGGCCTCGCCGGGATTGTGGGACCCATTCTCGTTGCGGATGAACAGCATGCCCGTCGGAATGCCGGCATTGGCAAACAGGGACGCATCGTGGCCGGCGCCGCTGGGCACCAGTTCGAACGGCGTGCCCTGCAGCCGGCACTTCTCCGCCAGCAGCCCGGACAGCTGGCTGTCCATGGTCGCCGGCGCGGAATCCATGCGGCGGTCGAACTCGAAGCACACGCCACGGTCGCGGCAGATGGCCTTGCATTCCGCGCGCATCAGCTGGTAGAAGCCCTCCAGGGTATCGACGCTCTTGCTGCGCGCCTCGAAGCTGAAATTCACCGTGCCGGGAATGCGGGAGACCGAGTGTTCCTCCGGGCTGGTGCTGACCATGCCGGTGGTAACCACCAGGTCGATGCCGCGCTCCAGCAGCACACGCCAATGCTCGTCGAGACGGGTGATCAGCTCGGCCACCGCGAACATGGCGTCCTTGCGCAGCCAGCGGGGTACCGCGCCGGAGTGGCCGGCCTCGCCGATGCAGGCGATGCGGTTGTGGCGCACGTTTCCGCGGATGCCAGGCACCACGGCCAGCGGCAAGCCACGCGCCACCATCACCGGGCCCTGCTCGATATGCAGCTCCAGGTAGGCGCGCACCTTCGACTTGTCGAACAGCACGGTCTGCGCGCGGACGGCCTCGATATCGGCGCCGGCGGCTTCCATGCACGCCGCCAGCGTCTGGCCGGACTGCCGGTGCCTGAGCGCGAGGTCGTCGGCGGACAGCTTGCCCAGCGCGGCGCCGGACCCCATATAGGCCTTGCCGAACCAGGCGCTCTCCTCGCCGCGGAAGCCGATCACCTTCAGCGGCACGTTCGATGGCCGGCCACTGCGTTTTTGTCCCACCAGGCAGAGAATCCCCGCGACGATCCCCGCCAGGCCGTCGTAGTTGCCGCCCTGGGGCACCGAGTCCAGATGCGAACCCACCCATGCGGCCGGCGCGTCGCGGTCGGCTTCGGGCAGGTGGAACACGAGATTGGCCGCCCGGTCGGTGCCGGCCTCGATACCTTCGCGCAGCGCGAATTCCCGCAGATAGTCGGCTGCGGCGGTCTCGCCCGCGCCATAGCTGCCCCGGGTCACGCCCACGCCATCGAACGACAGCGCCCTGATGTCGTTGAACAGCTGCGCGGCGAGCGGCTTGAGTTCCAGAATATCCATGACGCTTGTCTGCCTGTCGCTTGTCTGCTTGTCTGTTTGTTGCTGGTTACCCGTGCATCGCTGCAAGCGCGCGGCGGGAGCCGGCCGCCGCAGCGGTGCGGCTGGCGCCGTCGTCAACCCGATTGCTGCGCGAAGCGCAGCCAGCGGTCGCTCAGTTGCCGGTCGAGCCGGACCTGTCCCGTCAGGTCCCGCACCGCTGCGGTGCCCGTCTCGTCGCAGTACGCCTGGAGCCCGTCGATGATCTTCTGCATGACCCCGGGATCGCGGAACGAGGCGGTGCCGACCTGGACGGCGGAGGCCCCTGCGAGCATGAACTCCACCGCATCCTCGGCGCTCTGGATACCGCCGCAGCCGATGATGGGAATGCGCACGGCGCGGTAGCACTGGTGCACCAGCCGCAAGGCGATCGGCTTGATGGCGGGGCCGGACAGGCCGCCCATCACGTTGCCCAGCCTGGGCTTGCGCGTGCGCACGTCGATGGCCATGCCGAGCACCGTGTTGCCCATCACGATGGCGTCCGCGCCCGCATCCTCCGCCGCCCGCGCCACTGCCGCGATATGGCTGGCGTTGGGCGTGAGCTTGACCCAGAACGGCAGACGGGTGCGCCGGCGTATCGCCGCGACGGCCTTGTAGGTGGTCTCGGGCAGCATGGCGAAGGCCATGCCGTCGGCCTCCAGGTTGGGGCACGAGATATTCGCCTCGATCGCCGCCACCCCGGGCAGCGACATGGCCTCGCATGCGAAGGCGAACTCTTCCGCCGTATCCGCGGAGACCGACACCACCACCGGCGTGTCGTACGCTCTGTACGGCGGCAGTACGTGATCGCGGTAGTGGTCCAGCCCCTTGCCGGGAATGCCGATCGAGTTCAGCATGCCGCCGCAGGTCTCCGCGACGCGGGGCGTGGGATTGCCGGCGCGCGCTTTCGGCGAGACGCTCTTGATGACCAGGGCGCCGAGCCGGTTGAAATCGAGCGCTTCGCGGTACTCGATGGCGAAGCAGCCGGAGGCGGGCATGACAGGGTTGCGCAGCGTGAGCTCGCCGACCCGAACGGATAAATCAGCCAAACTCCACCTCCCCCACCACATCACGAATCGAAAACACGGGGCCTTCGCGGCAAACCCGCAGGAATTGCTTGTCGCCGTCACAATCGAACAGGCGGACGCAGGACAGGCAAACCCCCATTCCGCACGCCATGCGCTGTTCCATCGCCACCTCGCCCCTGACCTCGGGATAGTCCGCCAGCACGCGCTGCAGCAGCATCAGCAGGCGGTGCGAGCCGCAGGTATAGACGGCGTCGGGCCGCTGGGTGTCGATCATGCGGCGCAGCAGGACTTCGACGGATTCCACCGATGACGAGCCATCGGCGTCGAACACACGGTGCACCCCGGCATTGGCGCCCCGCAGGAATTCTTTCTCCATCAGGTCGTCGGGCGCGCGTGCCGACATGACCGCGCTGATCGCCACGCCGGCGCCGGCCGCCTGCTGGATCAGCGGCGCCATGGTGGCAAGGCCCACGCCGCGCGCGACCATCAGGATGCGTTTGAACGCGGGGTCGAAGGTAAAGGTATTGCCCAGGGGGCCGACGATATCCAACTGCCCGCCGTCCTGCAGGCCGGCCATGGCGCGCGTGCCGGCGCCGGTCACGCTGTAGAGGAACTCGATGCGGCCGTCTTCCGGCCCCGCGCCATAGACGCTCATGGGGCGCAGCAGGAATGGCTGCTCCGCTTCCGTGACCGGGCATCTGAGCTGATAGAACTGCCCCGGCCTGGTGATCCGCGCGAGCGGCGCATCGGACGCCAGGCGAATGTACTTGTAGCGCCGGTTGACCCAATAGTGCTCGACGACGCGGCAGCGGTAGGACGCGACGGCGGCGCCCTGCAGCGCGCTGCAAAGGGTTGCTGACATGGTGACTCCTGTCTACCTGAACTTGATGCTGGCCACTCGATGCCGGCCGCCTGCCGTATCCGGCGCGGCTGCCCGCAGCCCGCCTACTCCAGCTCGACGCCCTTCAACTCGGGGATCAGGAGCAGCGTGGCCAGCATGTCCAGCACGTAGATGCTGGCCAGCAGCGCGATGGCGACCTGGAAGGAGTACGTTGCCGCCAGCGCGCCCACCACGATCGGCCCGAAACCGCCAACCGCCCGTCCGATATTGAACAGCACGTTCTGGGCGGTGGCGCGTGCCGCGGTGGGATAGGCCTCGGAGATCAGCGCGCCGTATCCGCCGATCATGCCGTTGACGAACATGCCCATCACGGCGCCGGCCCACAGCATGGTGGCCGGATCGGACATGCGGGAATAGGCGATCACCATCGCCACCGCGCCCGCCTGGAAAACCAGGAAAGTGGGCCTGCGGCCGATGCGGTCGGCCAATTGCCCGAACAGGCAGACGCCGATCATCATCCCGACGATGGTGACCGAGGTCCACATCGCGGACTTGGTCAGCGAGAAGCCGAGCGTCTTCGACAGATAGGTGGGCAACCAGATCATGATGCCGTAGTAGCCGAAGTTCTGGACCGCGCACAGGACGACAATGCCAAGGCTGGTCCGCGCCGTGCGCGCATCCGCAACCAGCAGCCTGAATGCGTTCGCCTTCTTCCCGGCATCGTTGCTGCGCACGAACACTTCCGGCTCATGCAGCTTGTTGCGCACGAACCAGGCGACCAGCGCGGGGACCACGCCAAGCAGGAACATGCCGCGCCAGCCGATGTGCGGCAGCAGCAGCGGCGTGAGCAGCGAGGCCATCAGCACGCCCGCCTGCCAGCCCAGGGCCACGTAGGACGACACCCGCGCGCGCTTGCTGGCGGGCCAGGCTTCCGCCGCCAGCGCCATGCCGATGCCGAATTCGCCGCCAAGGCCGATGCCGGCGATGGTGCGATAGGCCAGCAGGTCCCAGAAGCCCTGCGCAAATGCGCACATGCCGGTAAAGACCGCGAACAGCACGATGGTCCAGGTCAGCACGCGAACCCGGCCATAGCGGTCGCTCAGGGAGCCGAAGATGATGCCTCCCGCCACCGCGCCGATCAGCGTCCAGGTCACCAGGGCGCCCGACTGGCTGGTGCCGAGGCCCAGCGACAAGCTGATGGCCGGCAGCATGAAACCGAGGATCAGCAGGTCGAACCCATCCATCGCATAGCCGATCGCCGAGCCTGCCAGCGCCTTCCAGGCGTAAGCCGAGGTGCGCCCGGATGACGGGTTGGAGGACATGGCATCGGCAAGGGGTGCCGATGCGCTCGCGTTTGCTTCCATGGGGGTCGCTCCTTGGTATCTTGGCCGAGCCTGGCTGACGGATCGGAACCGCCTGTGTCAATGGCGGCAGGGGGTGCTGGCCCCACCGCCTCTCTTTCTAAGACGCCTCGCGCCGTCGCCGGGACCTCTTGCCCGCCTCACCGGTCCGGCAAACCCGCCGGTGACCGAGGCAGCCCCGGGTCTTCTCGTCCTTCTAGTGGCGAAAACGGCGCTAGAAGACCAAGCAACGCGCCATGTCGCGGAATGGCTTACCGTCCTTCGCCATGCTTCCTCTCAAAGATTGTCTCTTTTTTTGGACCAAAGGGACAAAAAAATAGGTTTCTGTCGCTGCCATCTCAGCACGCTGCCAACATCTGGGACATAACCTGGCGTTTCATCTTTTTTTTTAGACTACGCCGAGTAAAACCGCCTTTCAAGCTCTATTTGCGACGCTAGGGAAATCCCCTATCCCAGGTGTCGCTGCCCATCCAACGCGCCAGCCACAGCATGCGATCGCAAAAAATCCAATTATTGAGACAGAATCAGCGAATCCTGTTGTGATTTACTCACGCCCTGGCCACCCCTACCTCATCCACGCATGCGGCCGCCTGCCGCCTCAGAAACTCACTGTCGCCGACAGCATGAACGTGCGCGGCTCGGCCTGGGCCAGCCCGCCATAGGCGTCGACCGCGGCCCAGTAGCGCTGGTCGAATACATTGCGGACGTTGATCCGGAACGTCGTGGGCCTGCCTGCCACGGTGGCCCGGTAGCGGGCGCCCAGGTCCACGCGCGTCCAGCCGGGAATGCGCTGGCGGTTGGCCTGGTCGACGTACTGCTTGCCGGTATGGACGAGACTGCCAGCCAGGGTCAGCGCCGGCACGAACGGCGTATCCCACTCCGCCCCCAGGTTGGCCTGGAAAGACGGCACGCCGATCGCGGTCTTGCCGGCCGTGCCCGGGTCGCTGCTCCTGGTGAGCCTGGCGTCGAGCATCGTGGCGCTTGCCAGCAGCCTGAGGCCAGGCGTCGCTTCGCCGGACAGGCCGAGTTCCAGCCCCCGGTTGCGCTGCTCGCCATCGGCGGCAAACAGCGTGCCGGTCATCTGTCCGCCGGGCTTGGTGATCTGGAATGCGCTGAGCGTAGCCATCAGGCGCCCGTGCTCGAGCTTGACGCCGGTTTCATACTGCGTGGCCTTGTAGGGGGCGAACACCTCGCCCGCGTTGCCGGCGCTGGAGGGCGCGCTATCGCCCTTGCTCAGCCCCTCGACGCGGTTCGCATAGAGCGAGACCTGCGGCCAGGGCCTGACCACGAGGCCCAGCATGGGTGTGAGGGCGCTCCTGTCATAGCGCGACGCCGCGGCACCCGCGGCGCTGAAATTGTCCGACCTGACCCGCTGATGACGCACGCCCAGCGTCAGTTGCACGCGCTTGTCCAGCATCGACAAGGTGTCGGCCAGCGCGACGCCGGTCAGTGTCGACTCCGACGCCCTGGGCGTGCCTGCCGGCGACGCCAGGCTCTGTTCGGCAAGCGCGACCGGCTGGTAGAGATTGGTCAGCAAGGTGGTGGTGGAGGCATTGACGCCTCTGCCTAACGCGTCCCGATAGGCACTGAGATGCACGGTCAGGCTATGGCCAACCGCACCGGTATCGAAACGGGCCCGCAAGCCGGTATCGGCGGTGGCGCGATCGACGTTGAACCGGTAGTTCGAATCCGACACGCTGACATCGCCGGCCGCATCGACGATCAACGGCGTGATGGCGAACAGCCTGGCAACGCGCGTGCGGCCGCCGCCGGCATCGGCGAACCACGTCAACCCGTCGCCCAGGTCGTACTCGGCGCGCAGCAGCAAGGACTGGTCGCGGATCCGCGAGGTTTCCCAGGACTGGATGATATTGCGCCGCCCGTCCGGCGCGGCGGGTACCGCGATGCCGGAAACGATATGCGGCAGGCGCGAGGGCGCATTGATCCTTTCCTGCTGGTCGATGAAATCCGCCGTGGCGCGCAGGCGCTCGCCCTGATAATCCAGCGCCAGCGCGCCTGCGCCCGCGTTGCGCGACTGGTTGTCCACGCCGGTGCCACCGCCGCGATGGCTCCCGTTGAAGCGGATGCCGAACTGGCGCGCGGCGCCGAAGCGCCGGCTCAGGTCAAGGTTGCCGCCAAGCTGCGACGCCGAGGCGTAGTCCACCGTGACCTGCGTCAGGTCCGGCCCGGTGGCGCGCTTGGGCACGATGTTGATGCCGCCGCCCACGCTGCCGCTGGGTGCCATGCCGTTCAGCAAGGCGGTCGGTCCCCTGATCAGTTCGATGCGCTCCACATAGGCGGTCGATACCCGGTAATTGGAGGCAACGCCGTACGCGCCGTCGAAGGCAATTTCCCCGAAGTTGCCGTTGCCGACAGGAAAGCCGCGAATGGTGAAGGCATCCAGGATGCCGCCAGGCAGGCTGACAAAACGCACCGAGGCATCGTTGGCCAGCACGTCCCCCACCGTGCGTGCCTGCTGGTCCGCGATCGCCTTGGCGGTGTAGCCGGTGACATGGAACGGCGCATCCATGACATCCACGTCGCCGAGCATGCCCAGCCGGGCGCCGCGCGCGACCTGCTCGCCCGCAAAAGGCTGCGGCAGTTCACCAGGGCTTGCGGCCACGCCGGTGACGGTCACCGCCGGCAGCCATCCGGCAGCCTCGCCGCGCGCGGCCGGCGGCGCCCGGCGCACGGCGAACCCGCCGCCGGGCAGCGCCACCGCTTCCAGCCCGCTCCCTGCCAGCAATGCCCCAAGCCCTTGCGCGACGGTATGGCTGCCATGCAGACCCGGGCCTTGCGCATCGCCGAGCAGCGCCGCGTCGTAGGAAAGGTTGATGCCGGCGGCGCGGGCGAAGCGGTTCAGTGTGACGGTGAGCGGGCCAGGCGCGATGGCGAACACCCTGGCCTGGATAGCGCCCGGCGCCGCCGGCGACTGCGCGTGCGCGGGCAATACCGGCACGCTTGCGCCGAAGGCAAGACAGGCCATGACGCAGCGCAGCCAGCCCACCGCCGGCTTTGGCTGGCGGGCAGGATCGGTCAACGCGGCGGCACGGTGGCTTGCGGACATGGACGGGCTAGAAGTCCACGGACACGGAAGCCATCAAGGTGCGCGGCGCACCGAGCGAAATCGTCCCGTAGGACGCCACTCCCGACCAATACTTGCGATTGAAGGCATTGAACAAACCGGCCCGGAACGTGGTGGACTTGCCGCTCACCGTGGTCCGGTAGCGCGCGCCGAGATCGACCGTGGTCCACGACGGCACCTGCTGCGTGTTCGCCTGGTTGACATACTCCTTGCCGGTGTAGTTGACCGCGCCCGTCAGGGTCAGGCCGGGCACCCAGGGCAGGTCCCATTCCCCGCCCAGGTTGGCCATCACGGTGGGCACGCCGACCGGCCTGTTCCCGCGCGTGGCCGCGCTGTTGGTCCTGGTCAGCTCCCCGTCCAGCAAGGTCACGCCGCCGAGCAGCCGCACGCCCTTATAGGCCTCGCCCGACAGCGTCAGCTCCAGGCCCTGGTTGCGTTGCTCGCTGTCGATGGCATAGACGGTGCCGAACAGCTGCCCGCTGGGCTTGGTCATGCGGAACGCGGCCAGCGTCGCCATCACCTTGCCCGCGTCCAGCTTGACGCCGACCTCCTGCTGCTTGGTCTTGTATGGCGCGAAAACCTGCCCCGCATTGGACGCCGTGGCCGGCGCGATATCCCCTTTGCTCAGCCCTTCCACATAGCTCGCATACAGCGACACATGCTGCCACGGCCTGACCACCAGGCCGGCAAGCGGCGTGACGGCGTTCTCGTCGTATGACGATGACTTTGCACCGGTGACGGTGTTGTAGTTGCTTGACCTGACCTGCTGATACCGCAGGCCAAGGGTGAGCTGCACGCGGTCGTCGGCCATGCTCAGGGTGTCCGCCAGCGACACGCCCGACAGCGTCGAATCGGAGACCTTCGGCACCCGCTGCGGCGCGGGTACGCCCGGCTCCGCCCGGTCGGCCGGCGCGTAGATGTTGGACAGGATGGCCGTACCGGCATTGCCGGCGTTGGCGATACGGTCCATGTAGAGGTTTGCCTGCAGCGCGAGAGCATGCCTGACCGGTCCGGTCTCGAATTTGCTCCGCAGCCCGGTATCGAAGGTCGAGCGGTTGACCTGGAACTTCCAGTTATGCGGGCTCGCCGAGGTTGCGCCGCTTGCATTCAGGATGGTCGGCGTCTGGTCCGAGAAGCGCGCCACATCGGAGCGGGTGCCGCCGGCGTCGGCGAACACGGTGAGGTTGTCGCTCAGGTCGTACTCGGCGTGCAGCAGCGTCGACAGGTCGTTGGACTTCCACCAGCCCCAGGGCTGCGTGATATTGCGCCGGCCGTCGGGCGCCGACGGTACCGGCAACCCGGCCGCCACCAGGAAGGGACGCGTCGGCGCATCGACCCACTGGTATTGCTCGATCACATCGAGCGACGCCCGCAGACGGTCGCCGTGATAGTCGAGCGACAGCGCGCCCACCTCGGCGCGGGACTTCTGGTTGTCGAGCGCGGTCGGCCCCTGGCGGTGCAGGCCATTGAAGCGGATGCCCCACTCCCGCTCGCTGCCGAAGCGCCGGCTCAGGTCGACCGCGCCGCCCACCTGCGCGTCGGACGCGTAATCGAGCGTGAAGCGCGTCAGGTCCTTGGCCAGGGGCCGTTTCGGCACGACATTGACGACGCCGCCGACCCCGCTGTTCGGCGACATGCCGTACAGCAGGGCTGCCGGTCCCTTCAGCACTTCGACCCGCTCCAGGTATTCGGTGAAGAGATGGTAGTTCGGTGAAACGCCGTAGACGCCGTCGAACGCGACCTCGGACAGGTTGCCTTCGTTGATCGGAAAGCCACGGATGAAGAAGGAATCGGTGACGCCGCCGACCTGGCCGGTGAAGCGCGTGGAAGGATCGCTGTTCAGGACCTCGGCCAGCGTGACCGCCTGCTGATCCTCGATCCGTTGCGCGGTGTAGTTGACGATCGAGAACGGCGTATCCATGACGCTCTTGTTGCCCAGCAGGCCGAGCCGGCCGCCACGAGCGACCTGGCCGCCGGCATAGGGC